>DETU01000111.1 GCA_002362175.1 Ruminococcus sp. UBA3280 | reverse complement strand
TGGAGGAGTAGTTGTTGTTGTTGTTGTAGTTGTTGTCTGTGAAGAAGTAGTTGTAGCCTTGCTTGTTGTAGAAGCAGAAGTTGTAGTAGCCTTTGTAGTTGTAGTTGATGTTGTTGACTTTGCAACTATTTCGATATAACCTTCAACAAGCTTTACCTTATCAGTGATATCATTACCGTTTGTATCGCTGATAAAGGCATCAGACCAGTTAATATTATACTTTCCAGCCGGACAGTCCTTAGGAACTGTGTATGTAAGAATAAGTACATTGTCTCCATCCTTAGCAACTGTACCCTTACCGATTCCCTGTGCAAATGCAAATGCATTTATCTTTGCATTTTCTACAACTGTTGCATCGTAAGCGTCAGAACCTGTTGAGCTGTTGTATACTATAGGTGAATCTGCCTTAATATCAAACTGAGCACCTGCTACAGCAAGACCAGAAGCTGAACTGTTCTTAACAACAACAGGTATCTGAACCTGTGTATCTTCTGAAGGAGATTCCATTGTTTCCTCACCGATATCCCATGTTACTTCGCCGTCTGCAACGTCATTAATAACAGTGATTGAACCGTCAAGGAAAGAAATCTGAGTAAGTTCGTTTCCGTTTGTATCTGAAATAAATGCATCAGACCATTTTACAGGATATACACCAGGAGCTGTAGGAGCTGTATAAGTAAGTGTAAGAACCTTATCGCCGTCCTTTGCAGCAATTCCCTTGCCTATACTCTGTCCGAATGCAAATTTATTTACCTTAGGATTGTTTTCAATTGCTGCATCGTAAGCGTCTGTTTTTCCGCTAACTGAAACAAATTCAGCAGTATCGGCAACAATCTTGAACTGTGCACCTGCTACAGGAATAGCAGCGTTTTCTGTATCCTTAACGATAACGTCAAGTGTTACAGTTTCACCGGGCTTAGCTGTAACTTCAGGAATATCCCATGCAATTTCACCGTCGAATACTTCGTCAATAATGATTGCACCGTTTATAGTTTCAACCTTGTCTGTAATTTCAAGACCGTTTGTATCGCTTACAAAGAGGTCATTCCATGTAACCGGATATGTACCTGCTTCGATATCAGTCGGAACAGTGTAGTCGATTGAAAGAATAATATCGCCATTCTTTGCAACTGTACCCTTACCTACATTCTGACCGAATGCGTACTTATTTTTGTCGGCATTGTATTCAAGAGCTGAATCATAAGCATTTGAACCTGTTGCGTTCGGTTTGCCGAATACAGAATCAGCGTCAATCTTGAACTGTGCACCTGCTACTGAAAGGTCTGAGTCACCGCTTACAATTACATCAAGAGTAACCTTTTCACCTCTCTGAGCGTGAACTGTCGGGATAAGCCAAGCAGCGTTGCCGTCAACGGGAGTATAGCTTGTTACTGTTGTAGTAGTTGTAGCTGTAGAAACTGTAGTAGAAGCAGTTGTCTGCTTGCTTGTTGCAGTTGTCGAAGAACTTGTAGCTTTAGTAGTGGTTGTAGCCTTTGTTGTTGTAGAAGCCTTGGTAGTTGTTGTTTTTACATCTCCTACCTGAATATAGCCCTTCTTGATACCTACGCTATCATAGAAAACATCATTTGATTCACCAGAAAGCTGAGCCTTGGTAAGATTGATTTCGTAAAGTCCGTCAGGTGTTCCGGCAGGTACATCAAATGTATACATAATTGCTGTACCGTTTGTTACAATAATACCATGACCGTCGCTTCCTTCACAAGTACCTGCACATGTACCATGGCTGATATCTCTTAATACGCTTGAATTAAATGCAGGTGTGCTGTCAAGAATATCTGAAACAGTAATACCGCCGGCAATTTCAACTTCAAATGAGAAGCTTGAAACCTTCTTGTCCTGAGCTGCTGTTACGTGCATATCAACATCAACAGATTCACCAGCATTTGCGTGCCAATATCCGTCTTCAGAATCGGGATTATCAAAGTCAAATACGAAATCTCCTGTTACAGGTGTATCAGGCTTGTTTGTAGAAGCTGTAGATGCAGTAGATGCTTTGGAAGTTGTAGAACCTACTCCTTCCCCTACCTGAATATATCCTTTCTGTACCTCTACGGTATCATAGAATACATCATTTGATTCAGCAGAAAGCTGTGCTTTTGTAAGATTGATTTCATAAAGTCCATCAGGTGTTCCGGCAGGTACGTCAAATGTATACATAATTGCTATACCGTTTGTTGCAATAATACCGTGACCGTCGCTTCCTTCGCAAGTACCTGCACATGTGCCTTTACTTATATCTCTTAATACGCTTGAATTAAATGCAGGTGTACTGTCAAGAATATCTGAAACAGTAATTCCACCTTCTGCCTGAACTTCAAATGAAAAACTTGAAACCTTCTTATTCTGGTTTGCTGTTACATGTAAATCAATATCAACTGATTCGCCTGCCTTTGCATGCCAGTATCCGTCTGCAGAATCAGGATTGTTAAAATCAAAAACAAAATCTGCCTTGGACGCATTCTTATTTGCAGTAACATCTTTTACCCCGTCCATACTAACATTAGGCTGCACGGCAGGAACACTGCCGGCAGCACTAACTACGAGGGATGAAGTAAATGCACTTGACACAAACGTTGACGCCATGACAAGAGATGTAACTGCGGAAAGCAGTTTCTTCATCTGTGCATTTCCTTTCCGGGCAATTGCCCCATTATTATTAAATTTTGCTGATTACTTGTTAACAGGAAGTGTTACAAGTTCTACAATGCTCTGAATGATAGCCTTGGAGTCTTCAGCTGTAAGTTCCTGACCATTCTTAGGATTGTAGCAGTCAGCGTTGAGCTTGCCCTGGTCACTGATGCTGATAGACTTAGCGTCGTTGAGGTATCTGTTAAGAATAACAACGTCGTTGATTCTTACCTTGCCGTCGCAGTTTGTATCACCATAATCAGGTGTACCGGGAACCTTTGATGTTGAAGTTGTAGAAGAGCCTACACCACTTGTAGTTGTTGTAGCACTTGTTGTAGTTGTAGAAGAACTTCCGCCCTTTGTAGTTGTTGTAGTTGTTGTAGAAGACTGTGTAGTAGTTGTAGTACCGCCTTCACCTACCTGAATGTAACCCTTCTTGATACCTATGCTATCATAGAAAACATCATTTGATTCACCAGAAAGCTGAGCCTTTGTAAGATTGATTTCATAAAGTCCATCAGGTGTTCCAGCAGGTACGTCAAATGTATACATAATTGCTGTACCGTTTGTTACAATAATACCGTGACCGTCGCTTCCTTCACAAGTACCTGCACATGTACCATGGCTGATATCTCTTAATACGCTTGAATTAAATGCAGGTGTGCTGTCAAGAATATCTGAAACAGTAATACCGCCTGCAAGTTCAACTTCAAATGAGAAGCTTGAAACCTTCTTGTCCTGAGCTGCTGTTACGTGCATATCAACGTCAACAGATTCGCCAGCATTTGCGTGCCAATATCCATCTGCGGAATCAGGATTATCAAAGTCAAATACGAAATCTCCTGTTACAGGTGTAACTGTACCTGTAGAAGTTGTTGTAGTTGTTGTAGAAGAACCGCCACCGCTTGTAGTAGTTGACTGAGTTGTTGTTGTAGAAGAATCAGGAGGTGTAACAGAGTCGCCTACCTTGATTGTAAGAGTGTTAAGGTCAAGGTTCTTGCTGTCTATAGCGTCATATCTTCCAATTGTCTCAACCATACATACAGGGTTACCATTTTCTGATAAACCGTTGTAGTAATCAATAACATAATCACCTTCAGCGATACCCTTAGGAAGAGTAACATCAAATACTGCAAACGGATAATCGGTTGACTTCTCGCCAAACCATTCATACTTAGAACCACTGCTTATCCATGAAAGACCAAGATAAGCATTTTCTACACCGTAAGATTCCATTTTTTCTCTTGCAAATGCAGTATATCTGCCGTTAGGTGAATAGCCCTGTCTCTTATTGTAAGCACCAGCAAAGCTAACAACCTTATTTGTGGTGAATGTTGTGCCGTCTTTCATTGTGTATGAAACGTCAGAATCAAAATAAACGTCTCCAGGAGCATAACCTGCAAACTTAATATTTTTTACGTCTGCATTTTTAGAATTTACTGTGATTCCAGCAGAAAGGCCCTTGACATCAGAGGTCTCTGATTCAATATAAACAGCGAGCGGAATCTTAACGTCGCCAGCCTTTACAGCGTCAGCGGAAACATTAACAGTTGTTCCTTCAACAGTTACACCTGACGGTAAAGTAGCCTCCTTATATGTAAGGACAGAAAAACCCTTCTTTGCATCAGCAGCACCTGCTACTACAGGAGCAACCGCACTTACCATTGTTGCAGCCATTACAAGTGAAGTAGCCGCAGAAACTAATTTTCTCATTTGTAATAATTCCTTTCTTTAGGTTTTAAAACCTATTAATAACTTAAAAATTTTTTGGGGGGATTATATTCCTTTGTATGGGGACAAATCAGATAATCTTCAACAGAACAGCATATTGAAATTCATAAATCTCAATCAGTTGCTTAAAGCATCAAGTTCTATAGCTGACATCGGTAATTCTTTGTTTGTGATTGTTTTGATTTCAACAAACTGAATAGCAAGAGCGTCCATGTTTGTCAGACCGCCACCATTATCAACAACGTCGCCATTAAGTTTACCCTGTTCTGTAATCTTGAATTCGTCAGGGTTTGCAATAGACTGCATGATAAGCACTGCATCAGAAATGTTTACTTTACCATCTTCGTTAGTATCGCCCCATTCAGTGTTTCCCGAAACATTTCCGCCTTCTCCGATAACAACAGAACCGTTAGAAGTTTCAACTGAATATCTTATGACTTCCTTATTATTGAAGTATCCGACGCTTATAACATCGTTCTGTACATTAGAACCTGCAAAAGTGTCACGTGATGTAGGAACGATTTCAAGCGGTACTGTTGCAGAACCTGCCTCCTTTGAAGCTGTACCTGTAATAGTACAGAATACGCCGTCACCGTTCATCCAGTATGAAGAATCTTCAAGAGAAGTTGACCATACAAGAGTAACGATACCCTTTTCCTTATCAATACTGCTGTCGAAAATTGACAACATAGATGCTGATGGGTCATCCTTTACTGCTGCTGTATTTGCAAGAGCACCTGCTTTCACGGAATCAATTGATATCAGACTGCTGTCATATTTAACAGCAAAGTCACAGCACTGAATGCCCGAGGACGGTACGTTAGCTAACGATACGTCTACTGAAAAAGTTTCGCCTGCCTTTACTTCTGCCTTACCAACGGATATCTGCACTGTTTCGCCGGCTGCAAAAACAGGAGCAAGCGAGCAAACGGAAAGCGAGAGCATCGCAGCGGATACTGCTCCGATGACTATCTTTTTTGCCTTCATTAAATTTTTCCTCCTTCTTTTATTAATGTTATATAATAAAGGAACGGACTGCTCCTTTAATTATATCATGCCTTAATCCAAACCCTCATGGGCTTGTTACAGACCGCAGAACCATTACTGCCGAACAGAACGGTCTGCTTTCACAAAAAACGTGCTCTGCCGGCAGCGGTCATCAATTAAGACAAACCACACTGCCATGATTAGATATGAATCCAAACTCACATTTATTCATGATTTCATTATATATCAGGACTAAAAAAAAGTAAATAGATTTGTGTTCATTTTGGTATTTTATCTAAACATCAAAACATTTTTTTGCACGCTTTGCACAATGAATCAAATCATTGTAAAGATATTCTCATGTCATAAATAAATTTTATGTGAATAAATAAATTTATTTATCAAGCTTTCTGAATTCTTCGGGAATATTATTTTCAATTATACTATTGACTATATCCCAGCTGAACTGTGGATAAGTGCCTGCCGGATAAGCATATGGCAGACCATGACTTTCTGCGAGTTCAGGAGTATATTGACTATAGGGATATATTCTTATATTTGAAAAGCTTCCGTCATCATAGTGTATTATTGTCGGAACAGCACCTACTTCTTCAAGCCTTGTTTCACCTGTTGCACCGTCCACAACTATATCAAAATCGGGCATTTCCCCGACAAGATTGAAATTATCGGTCTGAGCACATACAAAGTTGCCCATAGAATAATAGACAAAACCTCTTGTACCGTCGTCTCTCTGAATCCACTCCATAGTTTCAGCGGTATGAGTATGACAACCAAGAATAACGTCTGCACCCCAGTTTACCATTTTATTGGCGAGTTCAACTCTGTCCTCCGAGACTTCGTGAGTATCTTCAACACCCCAGTGAGCAGAAACAATTACTGCATCCGCCATTTCGTCCGCCTTTTTAATCTGACGTTCAATCACATCTTCTTCATAGTTCATAATAACACGCAGAGGCGAATCATCGGGAATTGAAAAACCGTTTATATGTTCCGCATAAGCAAGAAAAGCGATTTTAACGCCGTTAACTTCACGGATACGTATATTTTCGGAATCCTCCTCATTAAGATATGCACCGAGAACTGTAAGATTATTTTCATCTGCTTTTTTATTCCAGAAGTTTATAGACTCCTCAAGACCTGAAGCACCCATATCAAGCAAATGATTGTTTGCCATAGTGAAAACATCAAAACCGATGTCAATAACAGCGTCAGCAACTTCGGGAGGTGAATTGAATATAAGCTGTCCTCCGTCCGCACCTCGCACCTGATTACTTTCTGAAATAATAGTTTCCTGATTCAGAATGGCAACGTCCGCACTTTCAACAAGATACTTTACATTTTGATAAATCGGCTTAAAGTCATAATTTACACCGTCCTGACCGTAAGCGTTTGCTTCAGCATTCTTGTAAACCGAATAATGAATAAGGTTATCTCCTGCTGCAACGACATGAACCCTTTTGTCTTCAGGAATCGGTTCTGTAGTCGGTTCTTCGGTTGTAGTCTGAACAGTTGTTTCCTGCACAGGAATTTCCTCTCCCGCCTGACCAACTGTCTGATTGTTTCCGCAACCTGTAAAAATCGTTGAAAACAACGAGGCAACAGCAACAAATGAATACATCTTTTTTAAATTCATTGACATTAACTCCTTACAGAAAGTTGTAATATCATTAAACTCTCTGTTCCTTTCCATTATATCACATAATTTCAATTTTTGCAATTACATTTTTTTCTGAATTTTGAATTGTTTACAGAAAATACCATATTTTTTTTAATAACAAAATCAGAAAACAACGTATTTAAGGCAAAAATCATGTGACTAAAAATTATTATTGCACGTTTTTGGTTATTCATACAAAGTTTTGCATCAAAAATTGTGCATTTTTACTTAAAGAAATAAATTAACTTTCTCTTGACTTCTGAAGGACTATAAATTCTTCAGCAAGTGCTTCTGCTTCCGCATAAGACGAAAGCTGATAACAGCGTCCACGGAATTTTGCAGAACCATAATAACCGTTCATATACCATGAAGCGTGTTTCCTTGCCTCATGCATGGCGAGTGCTTCCGTTTTTTCACTCATACTTATTATAAGCCTTATATGTTCAAGCATTACATTCATTTTTTCCGAAACCGTCGGCGGAGTGTAGACTTCACCGCTGAAATATGAATCAATTTCACGGAAAATAAACGGATTTCCGTAACTTCCCCGACCAATCATAACAAGGTCACAGCCCGTCTGCCCGTACATATCAATACATGATTTCAGGTCGGTAACATCGCCGTTACTTATAACGGGAATTTTTACGGCACTTTTTACTTCACGTATAATATTCCAGTCAGCTTTACCACTGTACATCTGCTGGCGTGTCCGTCCGTGAATCGCAACGGCAGACGCTCCTGCACTTTCAAGAGCCTTTGCCATTTCAACGGCGTTTATGTGCTCAGAGTCCCAGCCGGAACGTATTTTAACGGTTACGGGAACATTTCCGGCGGATTTTACAGCCGATTCCGTAATTTCAGAAGCAAGCCTTATATTTTTCATAAGTGCAGAACCTGCTCCCGTATTTACCACCTTAGGAACGGGGCAACCCATATTTATATCAATGATGTCGGGGTTGTATTGCAGTACGATTTTAACGGCTTCTGCCATGAAATCAGGTTCACTTCCAAAAAGCTGAACTGCCATTGGACGCTCCTCATCGGTTACTGTACACAATTCAGCGGTTTTTCTGTCACTGTAGCATATTCCCTTAGCGGAAACCATTTCGCTTACAAGATACGACGCACCATATTTCTTGCACATAAGTCTGTATGCACGGTCTGCAACGCTTGCCATAGGTGCAAGAACAGCAGTTTTTTTAATTGATACGTTTCCTATGTTTACATTCATTCCGTCTGCTCGTCCTTCTTCTTGAATACAAATAGTTTGCTTATTACATAATTTGCCACAAAAATAATTATCTGACTTAAAATTGTAATCAATTTCTGATTCACATTCAACCAGTCACAGAACACCGCAAATATAGCCCATTCCATAATAAGCGTTGAAATTCTTCCGCCATAGAAAGAAAAGAAAGTTTTCCAGAATTCTTCCTTAGTTTTCGTTTCACTCTTGAAAACATACTTTTTATTTGTGAAAAAAGCAAACGTTACCGCCAGTATCCATGATATTACAACGCCCGTCGTATTTTCCCACTTCGGATTACCGGGAATGACAGCAAATATTATAAACTTTGATACAATCGAAATAACGGTAGTCAGTCCGCCAAAAAGCAGATACATCCATTTTTCTTCGTATTTATAATATATGTTCTGCAACGGTTGAGGCAGAATCGAAACAACAGCATTTATTAATTTTTCCATGTTCAAATCCTTTCTTTTTGATACCTATATTATAATAACAGCAAATGATTAATTTTTCAAGTCTTTTGCGATTTTTTT
>DETU01000055.1 GCA_002362175.1 Ruminococcus sp. UBA3280 | reverse complement strand
TAACACCAGTTCGATTCTGGTACGGGTCACTTAAAATAATCGGTGCTTATAGTGATGAGGTCACACCTGTTCCCATTCCGAACACAGAAGTTAAGCTCATTGACGTTGATGATACTTGGTTGGCGACGACCTGGGAAAGTAGAACGGTGCCGGTACAATATTCCTCCTTAGCTCAGTCGGTAGAGCACTCGGCTGTTAACCGAGTTGTCGCCCGTTCGAGCCGGGCAGGGGGAGCCAAAAGCCTGAAAATTTAAAATTTTCAGGCTTAAATTTTTATATATTTAGGAAAATAAAATGAAAAAAGTATTTCCTTTATTATTTTGCCTGAATGTCGAATTACAGATAAATTGAAAGACATTACAATATTCTGAAAAAGCTCCTGTTTGAAGGAGCTTTTAATTAATTCTGATGTTTTACAACGCCGTATTCGTCGTCAAGCCTGTAATACGGACATGAGTAATTAGTACCCTGTAAAAATCTGTACATTTCGTCCTCATCAAGATTCACTAAACATACATAACATTCATAGTCCGCATCATAGACATAATTTGTGCAAGTTTCACAATTAGTAGATTTGTTTTTCATATATCCTCCATAGAAAGTGTAGCAATAGCATTAAGACTTTCGTCGGCTGTAATTCCAGCGAGGAAATTATAACTTCCCTGACACGCAATCATAGCACCGTTGTCGCCACAAAGTGATTTTTCAGGCATATAAAATTCAAATTCACGCTTTCTACAGGCTTCGAACAATGCAGCACGTACTCCTGTATTTGCCGAAACACCGCCCGCAAGTGCGATTTTTTTATATCCGTACTTTTCCGCACAATTTATAGTTTTTTCTGTAAGAATTTCTGCTATAGTTTTCTGAACGGATGCGGACAGGTTATTATAATTCAGTGTAATATTTTTCTGCTGTGAGTTATGAATTAAATTTATAACATTGGTTTTGAGTCCTGAAAAACTGAAATCAAATTCATTGCCTGCAACATTTGGGTGTGGAAGTCTGAACTCTGACGGGTCACCGTTCTGTGCTGCACGGTCAATCTGTACACCTCCGGGATAGGAGAAGCCCATAGCCCTTGCACATTTGTCAAAACATTCACCTGCTGCGTCGTCACGTGTACGACCTAAAACACGAAATTTTGTATAGCTGAGTACTTCAATAATATGGCTGTGTCCACCGCTTGCAACAAGACATAAATACGGTGGTTCAAGAGTGGGATAGGTAAGATAATTTGTAGCAATATGTCCTGCGATATGGTGAACGGGAACAAGTGGTTTTCCTGAAGCCATAACCAGACCTTTTGCAAAATTCACGCCGACAAGTAAAGCACCGATAAGTCCGGGAGCATATGTAACGGCGACAGCGTCGAGGTCAGCAAGAGTAACATCAGCATCGTCAAGAGCCTGATGTACAACGCCGAGTATATTTTCACAGTGGCGGCGTGAAGCTATTTCAGGCACAACTCCGCCATATTTTCTGTGTTCTTCAATCTGTGTTGAAATGACTGACGAACGTATTTCACGGCAGTCTTTAACAACACTTGCGGCGGTTTCGTCGCATGAGCTTTCAATTCCGAGTATTAACATAATATCACCTTTTTTTAAAATTTTTTATATTACCATATAAAAGGTATTAACCTATATTTAACTTTATTTTTATACTGTGAATATCCGTCAAGATTATTTTCAAGAAATTTTTCTTCATTGCTTAGTCTCATGACTATTATCACGGGATAAAGCAGAAAAATTATGAAAGAGTGAACAGAACCTAAAACCAATGGAATTGACAGAAACATAATAATTGTAGCGGTATACATTGGGTGTCTTATAATTCCGTAAAGTCCCGTATCAATTATTTTCTGATTTTCCTGTACTTCAACTGTCCTTGATAAATAGGCATTTTCTCTGATTACTTCCGCATACATCAGATAGGATAGCAGAAAAACTATTGAAGATGTTATAATAATCCATTGCGGAATTATCAACCATTTAAAACGATAGTTTAGACCGGCAACAATAAATCCGACTAAAAAAATAATTCCGCTGAACCTGATAATATTTTTCTGTTTGGAGTCTTTTTCCTTTGCGTTCAGTCTTTTTTCGAGTAGTTTGGGATTTTTTACTGACATTACAATTCCCATAATCAGCATAGGAGTAAAAAGTATTACTGTCAGAATCCAGCCGTTTGTATAATGTAGTGTTCCGGCAGGAACGAAAATCAACAGCATTATCGTTACCAAACCGGAAATAAACTTCATTAATGCCTGCATTTTTACATTCATATAACACCATACTCCAATTCTTCACAGACTTCTGACCAGAATGTATTGTCATCATAGAAAGCGTTTGAATCTGATTTAAGTATTTGTATTTTTAAGTGTTCAGCAAATTCAGCAAGTTGCAGGTCGTCAGGATTTTCGGGCAGATTACTTTGATTCACATAATTATCAAATAACAGGAGTTCTTTTATAAAAGTACTGATATTTACCGAAATATAGCAAATTGTTTTGTCGTCGGCTGAAATATAGTATACTTTTTCATTTTCGGCAATTCTGACAAGATTAGTTTTTATATCATCATCACCTCCGACAATTGTATAATTATGATTTTCAAAGGATATTGTGTAAAAATCCTCAACACTTAAAAAGCGTATTTCTAAAATTTTTTTATTCGGGAATGATATATCTGAATACATTTTATCACCATAATAATATTGAGAAAATTATTGTTGAACCGATAAATACGGATTCTAAAACGGAAAATACAACAGTATCAATGATTGATGAAAAAAGGTCATATTTTTCAAGACAAACGTTTTCAGGAAGTTCAGGGTCATAAAGAAGCGGTATTTTATCATAACCTTCTTTACATTTGCCTAATTTTAGTCCGTTTTTACATTTATAGTCTTTTCCGTCTACCTGATAACTTACATGATTATGTCCACGATTTTCATAAGTCACAGCTATTAATGTGCCGTTAGTGCGACAGCCTTTTTTGTGGAGTTTTGTTATATAAATCTGTTGTTTGATAACTGAAAGAAATATCCATAAGAAATAAATATCCGCACAAATCAAAGTCCCAATTATAAATCCTGCTTCTATATCTTTGAATAAAGATACACTTAAAGTAAACACTCCCACTATAAGTACTATAACTGCAATGGAAATTTTTAAAATTCTGAACAATATAATTACTCCTTTACATTATCGGAATAATTTTTAATCATGACAACGGCATTTTCACGTGGATTTATGTAAAAGTTCTTACGCACGGACAGTCTTTCAAAACCACATTTTTCATAGAGGCTTATAGCGGAATTGTTGCTTTCACGTACTTCAAGGAAAATATTTTCTGTATTGTCGGGTAGAAGACTTTCAAATTCTTTAATGAGATTTTGTGCAAGACCTTTTCTGCGGAAATCGGGTTCAACGGCAACGCTTGTTATATCGCCCTCTCCCTCCGCAAAGTACCCCGACAAAAGAGCGATAACGTGCGTATTGTCAAGAAAGCAAAGCACAATGCCGTTGCTTTTTCTGATTTCTGATTCAAAAGATTCGGCAGACCAGCCGTCACAGCCTACACACTTTTTATCAAGTGTGGATAATTCGTCAAAAATGCGACGGTCGGTATCTGCGGAAACTTTCAGTAATTCCATAATTTCACCCCTTGGCATCGTACCAGCTTTCACCATTGTTCACATCAACGGCAAGCGGTACTTTCATTTCATAAACGTTTTGCATTTCTTCACGGAGAATTTCAGCGGAACGGTCAGCACATTCAACGTCTGATTCTATAATAAGTTCGTCATGAACCTGTAAAATAAGTTTTGCGTTTATATTTTCGGATTTGAGACGGCGGTAAACGTTAATCATAGCAATTTTTATGAGGTCTGCGGCTGCACTTTGTACCGGTGTATTCATGGCAATTCTTTTGCCTGCCGCCTGCTGAATCTTATTTGAGGACAAAATTTCAGGAATACGTCTTTTTCTGCCGAAAATCGTTGTTACAGTACCTGTTTTCATTGCATTGCTGACGGTTGAATCCATAAATTCCTTTACTTTTGGGAATTTTTTAAAATAGTCGGATATATATTGTTCAGCCTGTTTTTTGGTGGTGTTTATGTCCTTTGCGAGTGAAAACGCACCTATTCCGTAGATTATACCGAAATTAACGGCTTTTGCGGCACTTCTCATTTCAGGCGTGACCATAATCGGCGGTACGTCAAAGACTTGCGAAGCTGTTGATGTGTGTATATCCTCACCGAAACTGAAAACTTCCATCATGTTTTTGTCACCGCAGAGGTGAGCCATGACACGCAGTTCAATCTGACTGTAATCAGCGTCAACAAGAGTTTTTCCGTTGTCCGATATGAAAAATTTACGCATATGTGAACCAAGTTCGGTACGGACGGGAATATTCTGTAAATTTGGTTCAATTGAGGAGATTCTTCCCGTACGTGTTTCCGTTTGTCTGAACCATGTGTGAATACGTCCGTCTCCTGAAATCTTGTTAAGAAGTCCGACGACGTAAGTTGAATTAAGTTTTGTGTACTGTCTGTATTTCAGGATATTTTCAACAATGGGTGCTTGCCTCCTGAGTTCTTCGAGAACGTCCGCATTAGTGGAATAACCTGTTTTGGTCTTTTTGACAACGGGCAGGTTCATTTCTTCAAAAAGAACTTTTGCGAGTTGTTTGGGGGAAGATATATTAAATTCGTGACCTGCTTCGGCGTAAATCAGTTTTTGGGTTTCTTCCGTCATTTCAGAGAGGTACACACCAAAATTCTCAACACCTTTTTTGTCGATTTTTATTCCTGTATCTTCCATAGAGGCAAGAACTTCTGTCAACGGCAGTTCAATATTTTGGTAAAGTGAAACCATGTTTTCCCTGCGGAGTTCTTCCGTTAGTTTTTCAATAAGCGGACTCATTGAAACTATGTCCGCAAATTCGCCGTTTTCCTCATAATAGTGCAGACCATATTCACCGCATAAATTTTTTATTGTGTAGTCTGAACCTGAAGCGTTAAGCAGATAACCGCAGATTGAAACGTCATTTTGCAGATTATTCAGATTTGTTTTTCTTGACATTGCATATCTGTAATGTGGTTTTGCGTCGTCGGTAGATTTTGCACAGGAAGATTCAAAAAATTCAGTTATAATGCTTTCGTCCTCAGATATAAATATGTTATTTTTGTTTTTAACTGAAAGTTTATTGCCGTCAAATGTATATTCACATTCTTTAAGACTTTTAATTATTTCTGTATCAAGACTTTTTTCTGTTGTTTCTATGGGTTCAAAATCGGCTGTTTTTTGTGGTACATCTATGTTCAGCCTTTCAATAATCTTGAACATTTCAAGTTCTGTAAGAAGATAATATATTTCATCATTTTTTTGTATGGTAGGGATATAGTTTTCAATTTTTGTATCTATCGGAACTTCACAGCATATCGTGGCAAGCCATTTACTTTCCTTAGCCGAGTCCGTACCTTTTTCAAGCTTTGTCTTTACTCCTTTTGTAAGACCCGAAACGGCATATTTTTCGTACAGATTTTCAATGGTGGCATATTTCCTTATGAGAGTTGACGCAGTTTTTTCACCTATTCCCGCAACTCCTGAAATGTTGTCGGAATGGTCACCCATAAGTGCTTTGAAGTCAATAAGGTTAATCGGTTCAAAGCCGTAATCTTCAATAAAACGGTCATGTGTATAACGGATAGTTTCCTTGTTGGTAGTTAGGAGGACGGTTACATTGTCGTTTATAAGTTGTAAACTGTCCCTGTCGCCTGTAAGTACAAAGCACTGGTTTCCTCTTTCTGTGCAGGATTTAGCAAGAGTGCCGAGAATGTCGTCAGCCTCATATCCTGCACATTCAATTACTTTTATACCCATAAGCGTAAGCAGTTTTTTGACAATCGGAAGTTGTGGTGCGAGTTCTTCGGGCATACCGTGCCTGTTAGCCTTGTAAGTAGTTACCGCCTCATGTCTGAAAGTCGGTACACCCATATCAAAAGCTACAGCCACAGCATCAGGCTTTACTTCCGAAAAATTTTTAAGGTAGATGTTCATGAATCCGAAAACGGCATTTGTAAAGACACCATTTTTATTGGAAAGCAGTTTTATTCCATAGAAAGCACGGTGAAGAATACTGTTTCCGTCGATAGCGAGAAGTTTCATTTTTCTTTCTCCTTTAAATATGATATTTATATTATATCACATTTAAATACAAATGGCAAACTAATTTACAGTATGAACTGAAACTGCACCATCGGACGTTATTTTAGCAATTTCCGCAGATTTTTTATCGTTGAGGAGTTCTCCGAGAACAGTTATTATATCACATTTGGGAGACTTTCCCTGTTTTACGGCTGTCTTTACTGAACCGTAAAGTTTTTCAATAGTACTGTTTTCAAAAATATTTTCTGCGTCCTCACCTGCATATGCAACTATGCATGACGGGGAAACTTTCCATTTATGGAGCATATATTCAAGAGTATCAATACTGTTGAGGTCGTCAATAAGAATCATTTCCGTATAGCCTGTAAAGATTTTGCGACCCGTCTGTAGTTCGGCAAGTTTTTTAGCGGAGTCTATATCTTTTCCCGACGTTGTTATATATTTGCCGTCCTTTGTAAAGAAAGTAAAAGTCACGGTTTTTTCGTCATTACCGCTTACTGAAACCGCACGGAGATAATTTTTATCATGGACACGTCCGTTTGATTCACAGCTACAGAAACAAAAAGATGTCATAAGCATAAGTGAAAGAAAAAATATTTTTTTATTCATTTTGTCAGCCTCCTTTTCAGCAGTACCGCCAGCGGAACAGCAAGCAGTACAAAAGCAACTGCAATCGCATATAAAGTGCTGTAATTATTTTCTCCCGAAAACAGAAAAGCAGAGCCAATCATAAGAACAAGTACGGAAGTTGTGCGGAGGTGCTTGAATTTCGGAAATATTTTCATTAAAAGACCTGCGGCGGTAAGACTTTGTACTGCTATTGAAAAGACCGCAAAGACTGCAAAAATTATCAGAAAAAGCGAATCTATTCTTTGTACGGGAAACGGCTGTGAAAGCTGTGCGGCTGTCACAACGGGAAATTCCGTTATTTTCATTATTCCGCCTGCAACAAGTATTGATGATATGGTTACGACAGCAGTCAGTATAATTTTTCCCGTAAAGTAGTAGAGTGCATTTTTCAGTGCATTTCCCTTTGTAAAGCTTAGAAGTACGGCAAAACTTCCGAGCCCTCCGCTTAATACAAATCCTCTTGAAATTTCTTTGAAGAATCCGTTTGAATTTTCAGTGCGGAGAAGATTTTCCCAGTCCGAGCCGAAAACCGCACTGACTGCTACAATCAGCAGACATATTGCTCCTATGGCAGAGGCTATTACAGCAGAACGGGAAACGGCTTTGATTCCTGTTGATGATGAATAGAGACATACAAGGGCGATAAGTCCTGCAACGAGAAGTTTTCCCCATATTCCGTTGGAATTTTCGTAAGGAATGTAAATCACGTCCGAAGCGTTCCAGAGCATTGAAAAAAGCATACCGCCCCACAGAAGAAGATAGATTAAATAAATTGACTGTACGACTTTTCCGCTGTTTTCGATTGAATTTCCGTCTTTGCACATTTTTATAAGCGGTAAAGACATTATAAACTGAAAGACAGTTCCGCAAAGAAAACCGAGTGCGGTAATAAGACATATATGCCCTCTGAAACAGAAAAGTGTGAAAGCGTCTGTTATAAGGAGCATGGCGGAAAGCTGATTTTTTGTTATTTTATCCATTTGTCCTCCGAAAAATTATTCATGATATTCTTCAACTGTAAAATTGCGTGACTGCATTTTTGGAAAACTTGCACGGACAGCCGTGTCGTCCATTCCTGCTGACCTGAAAGGCGACAGGGGAGCGGTATACGGAAAACCGTAATCTTCTGTAGAACAGATATTCACGAGTACTGCACAGGCGAGAATACTTATTCCGAAAAGTCCGAATATTCCCCCGGCAATAAGAAACGACAGACGGAGTATGGTTATTGTGTCGTTGAGTTCAGGGACGACAAAACTGCTTATTACAGCAAGTGCGGACATTGTGAGCAGAGGAGTGCTTATCAGTCCCGAATCAACAGCGGAATCGCCTATAATAAGACCACTCACAATGCTTACCGCTCCGCCTACAGGTTTTGGGAGTCTTATTCCTGCTTCACGTATAATTTCATACATCAGCAGTACAAAAAGTGATTCTGTTACTATTGAAAGAGGTGCTTTTTGTTCTGCCTCTACAAGAAGCATAAGAAGTGTACTGTTGAGGAGTTCGGGGTGATATATTACTATTGCGGCATATACTGCCGGAAGAAGTACGGCTATCAGAAAGGCGGCATATTTTATCCAGCGTATGAAAGTTGAGTAGTACGGCTGAAAAGAGTAATCGTCAAGTGTCTGAAAGCTTTCACAGAAAAGTTTTGGTATTACTATGGAAAAAGGTACTCCGTCAATAAGAAGTGCGACACGTCCCTCAATAAGCTTTGAACAAAGGACATCAGGACGTTCCGTAGTACCTGTGGAGCTGAAAAGTTCAAAATTGTCGCTTTCTACGAACGGCTTTATATAACCCGTTGTGAGAATGGTTTCAAGCTGAATATTGTCAAGAGACTTGTGTATTCTTTTAAGAAGTTCGGGAGGGACACGGTCTTTCATGTAACAAAGACATAAATCAGTCCTACTTTTTTCGCCTTTTACAAATAGTTCAAGAACAAGTTCGGGACTTTTTATCCTGCGTCTGATAAGGGACATATTTGTGCGGACTGTTTCCACAAACCCCTCATGTGAACCCATTATATTGCCCTCTCCCGATGGTTCTGAAATACTCCGCACAGCATATCCCTGCACACCGAAAGCAAGAGCCTTGTTTATGCCGTCGGCTATCAGTACGGCAAAACCTGAATTTATCAGTCTGAAAAGAGAATCATAGTTGGTTGCTTCGGGACGGTCAACCGAGAGAAGAAGATAATTCTGAATATAGTGAAAAAGTTCGTGTGAATCTTTTTTTGCGTCAATATTTGTAATCGGTTCAAGAACAAGCTCTGTTATGGTTGCGGTTGAAAGCATACCTTCACAGCATAACAACGCACATTTTATATTGCCTGTCACGAACTCGTTTATAAGAACGTCGGAAGAACCGCCCGAAATTTCTTTGATTTTCTTTATATTAAGCTTTAAATCGGGAATAATCGTAATTTCCTTGTAATCCTGCTGTTTCAATTTTTCACCTCATTATAAAAATTATGTCTTTATTATACGCATAATTTCTGTTAATATCCGACATACAAATATCATAAAAATTAATTTAATAAAAAAAATCGCAAAAGACTTGAAAAATTAATCAT
>DETU01000003.1:12436-12901 GCA_002362175.1 Ruminococcus sp. UBA3280 | reverse complement strand
GATTATCTTCATATCAAAAACCTCATTAAGTGTTACTGAAATAAATCAGAATTTATATAATAAGTTCAATTTTATCAACATTTCACCCATTTTATATTTTTTCATTCCAATTTTACAGAATGACGATTTATCTTGATTTTAAATTACAACAGGCAGGAATTACCCTGCCCGTGCAAATTTATTATAACGACCCGAAAAAATTACTTGTTGTTGCGTTTCTGGTCAAGCTTAGCCTTAACGTGAATCGGGAGACCAAAGAGGTTGATAAAGCCTGTAGCGTCAGCCTGATTGTAAACTTCGTCAGCGTCGAAAGTAGCAACTTCCTCATCATAGAGAGTGTACGGAGAAGCAACACCTGCATTGATGATATTACCCTTGTAAAGCTTGAGTTTAACGTCACCTGTAACTGTTTTCTGAGTTTCGGTAACAAAAGCACTCATGGCCTCACGGAGAGGTGTGTACCAC
>DETU01000003.1:0-12133 GCA_002362175.1 Ruminococcus sp. UBA3280 | reverse complement strand
GCCTCACGGAGAGGTGTGTACCACTGACCGTTGTAAACGATGTCAGCAAACTTAATTCCGAGATACTGC
This sequence comes from Ruminococcus sp. UBA3280, assembly GCA_002362175.1. GTDB lineage: Bacteria > Bacillota > Clostridia > Oscillospirales > Ruminococcaceae > Ruminococcus. Next base: position 12,064 of record DETU01000003.1, on the reverse strand, counting down.
TTAACTCTTGCTGTTTCCTTGTCAAGACAGATTGTTTCGAGAACTTCGTGAGCGTGATAAAGGATAGCACCGCCGGGAGTTTCATAAACACCTCTTGACTTCATACCTACGAGACGGTTTTCAACGAGGTCAGCAAGACCTATGCCGTTTTCACCGCCGAGCTTGTTAAGAGTTGTAACGATTTCTGTGCCGTTCATTTCCTTGCCGTCGATAGCAGTCGGGATACCTTTTTCAAAGTGAATTGTAACATAGGTGGGCTTATCAGGTGCAACGATAGGAGATACGCCGAGTTCAAGGAAACCTTCCTTTTCGTACTGCGGTTCATTTGCAGGGTCTTCGAGGTCAAGACCTTCGTGAGAAAGGTGCCAGATATTCTTATCCTTTGAATAGTTTGTTTCTCTGTTAATCTTCAGCGGAATGTCATGAGCTTCAGCATAGTCAATTTCTTCGTCTCTTGACTTGATGTCCCATTCTCTCCACGGAGCAATAATAGCCATATCAGGAGCATAAGCCTTTATAGCGAGTTCAAAACGAACCTGGTCGTTACCCTTACCTGTGCAGCCGTGACAGATAGCGTCAGCACCCTCTGCAATAGCAATTTCAGCAATTCTCTTTGCAATAATCGGACGTGCGAAAGAAGTACCGAGAAGGTATCTGTTTTCATAAACAGCACCAGCCTGAACTGTCGGGAAAACGTAATCCTGAATAAATTCTTCCTTTAAGTCCTCAATGTAAAGCTTTGAAGCACCTGTTTTCTTAGCCTTTTCTTCAAGACCGTCAAGTTCTGTACCCTGACCCACGTCAGCAGAAACAGCGATAACTTCACAGTTATTGTAGTTTTCTTTGAGCCACGGTATAATGATAGATGTATCAAGTCCGCCTGAATAAGCAAGAACTACTTTTTTAATTTCCTTAGCCATAATAAAATTTACCTCCTGAACTGAATCATATGATAATTATATTATACACTTATTACCGTCAATGTCAAGAGGATTAGAATAAATATTCATTATTTTCCAAAATATTCATATTCATCTGCATATTATTCATCTTCAGATGTAAATAATTCCGCATAACCGTTCTTTTAATAATACAATATGGAAAATCTCACATTAAAACAGCTTTTCTTTTGTGCGTTTTTACGATTTTTAATAAATTATTATTATTTCTCTTGATATTTTCTGTTTTTATGTTATAATGATATTATGTATAAGTTCGCATTACAGCCTTTGAATTGATTTAAGTCACTATATAAATAAAGGTTCTTATATGCGAAAAATCTAACTATACGGAGGTTCTCAAATGGAAGCTAATAAAGGAAGCAAAATTTCTATTCTTGGTGCAGGTAATGTAGGTGCTACCATTGCTTATACATTCGCAGTAAACGGCACTTGTTCAGACGTTGTTCTTGTTGACATCAACGAAGCAAAGGCAAAAGGTGAAGCTATGGATATACGCCATGGTATCTCCCTCGCTCACAATATTGACATCAAAGACGGCACGTATGATGATATTGCAGGTTCTGATATTGTTGTTGTTACTCTCGGTATGGCAAGAAAACCCGGTCAGTCAAGAATTGACCTTACACAGAACAATGTAAACATAATAAAGCAGGTTATGCCTAAAGTTGCGGAAATTGCTCCCGACGCTGTTTACGTGGTAGTAAGCAACCCCATTGATATTCTTACATACACTATCCTTAAATGCACAAATCTTAAAGCAAGTCAGGTTGTAGGTTCAGGTACTGTTCTTGACAGTTCAAGACTCCGCTCCGCTATCGCTGAAAAGGCTGAAATCAGCCCGAAAAGTATTCACGCTTATGTATTCGGTGAACACGGCGATACTTCATTTGTTCCGTGGTCAACAACAACTATCGGCGGTATGAATGTTTCTGATTACTGGGCTTCAAAAGGCAATTCTGAAGAACTTGACACAGACGCTATTGAAGAAAGCGTACGTGTTGCGGGTGCTGAAGTTATCAAGAGAAAGGGTGCCACTTTCTACGCAATCGCACTTTCTGTAAATAAAATCTGTGATACAATTCTGCGTGACTCAAACAGTATTCTTACTGTTTCCACACTTGCAAACGGCAGATACGGAATTGATGATGTATGTCTCAGTCTGCCGTGTATCGTAAACGGTCACGGTATCGCAGGCGAAATAAATCCGCCTCTTCTTGAAGAAGAACTTGCAAAGCTTAAGAAGAGTGCAGACGCTCTCAAGAACGTTATTTCGCAGCTTACATTCTGAGAATATTCAAACAGCGAAGAATTGAAAATTTTTCGCTGTTGTTTTTAGAAAGGAAATTTATCCAATGAATTACGCTGAAGAATCACTTAAAAAACATTATGAATGGAAAGGCAAAGTTGAAGTAATTTGCCGTACACCTCTTGAAACCACTGAAGATTTGTCACTTGCATATACCCCCGGTGTTGCCCAGCCGTGTCTTGAAATACAGAAAGATGTACTAAAAAGTTATGACCTGACACGCCGTTCAAATCTCGTTGCTGTCGTTACCGACGGAACTGCTGTTCTTGGTCTCGGTGATATAGGTCCTGAAGCAGGTATGCCCGTTATGGAGGGTAAATGTGCGTTGTTCAAGGCTTTCGGCGACGTTGACGCTATTCCCCTCTGTGTACGTTCAAAGGAAGTTGACGACATAGTAAATACCGTAAAACTTCTTGCCGGCTCTTTCGGCGGTGTGAATCTTGAAGATATTTCAGCACCAAGATGTTTTGAAATCGAAAAGAAACTTAAAGAATGTTGTGATATTCCGATTTTCCACGACGACCAGCACGGAACAGCCGTTGTAACACTCGCCGCTATGCTCAATGCCCTGAAACTTACGGGAAAACATATCGACGAAATCCGTGTAGTAACAAGCGGAGCAGGTGCGGCAGGTATCGCAATTATCAGACTTCTCATCTCAATGGGTCTTAAAGACGTTGTTCTTTGCGACCGCAAGGGTGCTATTTATAAGGGACGTACAGAAGATATGAATCCCGTAAAGGAAGCAATGGCTGAAATTACAAACAAACAGATGAGAAAAGGAAGTCTTGCAGACGTTATCAAGGGAGCAGACGTATTTATAGGCGTATCCGCTCCGAACTGCGTAACACCCGAAATGGTAAAGAGCATGGCTGAAAATCCGATAATCTTCCCGATGGCTAACCCGACACCCGAAATTATGCCTGAAGTTGCTATTGAAGCAGGTGCCGCTGTTGTCGGAACAGGAAGAAGCGACTACCCGAACCAGATTAACAATGTACTTGCTTTCCCCGGAATTTTCAGAGGTGCTTTGGACGTTCGTGCAAGCGACATCAATGACGCTATGAAAATAGCTGCTGCAAAAGCTATTGCATCGTTTGTTACAGATGACAAGCTTTCTCCCGATTATATTATACCCAGCGTTCTTGACAAGTCTGTTGCAAAGGCTGTTGCAAAAGCTGTTGCACAGGCAGCACGTGACACAGGCGTTGCACGTATATAAATAATTTTAAGGACAGTCTTTAAAAAGACTGTCCGTATTTTTATAGGAGGAATTTTTATGAGCCTTAATGATACACCGTCCGCAGAAAGAATACACATAGGTTTTTTCGGAAAGAGAAACGCAGGCAAATCCAGCCTTGTCAACGCTGTTACGGGTCAGGATTTATCGGTTGTTTCAGATATAAAAGGTACAACAACAGACCCCGTTTCAAAAGCTATGGAACTTCTTCCGTTGGGTGCGGTTTTAATTACCGATACGGCAGGTTACGACGATGAAGGACAGCTCGGTGAAATGCGTATAAAAAAGACAAGACAGATTCTTAATAAAACCGATATAGCTGTACTGGTAGTGGATTCTGAAACAGGCTTGTCAGATACGGACAGCGAACTTATCGGACTTTTCAGAGAGAAAAACATTCCGTATATTACAGCCTATAACAAATCGGATATAAAAACAGTCAGATGCAGTGAAAATGAAATTTCCGTAAGTTCTTTAAAAGGAACGAACATTCACGAACTAAAGGAAAAAATCGCTTCACTTACTTTAAATTCAAAATCCGAAAAGCACATTATCGATGACTTGCTTCAGCCGAATGACATCGTTATACTTGTAACTCCAATAGACGAATCAGCACCAAAAGGACGTTTGATTCTTCCACAGCAACAGACAATAAGGGATATACTTGACTCTGATGCTATAGCAGTTGTAACAAAGGAATTTCAGCTTGCGGAAACACTCAAAAAAATACCGTTTCCGAAAATGGTCATAACAGACAGTCAGGTTTTCGGAATGGTAAACAAAACTGTTCCCGAAAATATTCCTCTTACTTCATTCTCAATACTTATGGCAAGATACAAGGGTTTTCTTGAAACAGCAGTGAAAGGGACTTCAGCTATCCGTGAACTCAAAGACGGCGACACCGTTCTGATTTCGGAGGGCTGTACTCATCACAGACAGTGCGGTGATATAGGCAGTGTAAAACTTCCTGCACTTCTTAAAAAATTCACAGGCAAAAATATTGATATAAAACTTACATCAGGACGTGAATTTCCTGAAGATTTGTCCGACTTTAAACTTGTGATACACTGCGGTGGCTGTATGCTGAATGAACGTGAAGTAGTCAACCGTATGAAATCCGCACAGAGACAGAATATTCCGTTTACAAATTATGGCATAGCAATAGCATACATGAACGGCATATTAAAACGCAGTATAGAAATTTTTCCCGAACTGCTGAAAGAGGTTGAATAACTATGAAAAAACGTATTTCTTATGTTGTGGGATTTGTTTTACTTTTGGTCGTTGAAGTACTTATAGCATTATTTATACACGACGGTTTTATAAGATTCTATTTAGGAGACGTAATTGTTATATGGGTTATATACTGCTTTTTACAGATTTTTATATGTGAAAAAGTCAACGAATATCTCACAGCTTTAGGCGTAATGATATTTGCGTTTATAGTGGAATTTCTGCAATATATAAATATAGTAGATATAATAGGTCTCGGTGATATACAGTTTTTCCGTACACTGATAGGCACAAGCTTTTCAACCGTTGACCTTATATGCTATACTGCCGGTACCGCTGTTACATTTATATTCATATTCATAAAAAATAAAATATCCGAAAAGATTCAGGGAAATTAAGTCCCTGAATTTTTTTGTCAGAAAACCATTTCCGCCTGATTTACATATAATAAATTATAACCGTATAATCAAAACAAATCAGTCAATAATAATATCAGCAAATACATTTTTTGTTTTGAAATTGCTTTAATAAAAATATATATCAGGAGTGAAATAATATGTCAGTGAAAAGGGGAGAAATTTATTATGCAGACCTCAGTCCCGTTGTCGGCTCGGAGCAGGGTGGCATAAGACCTGTACTTATTGTTCAGAACGATGTAGGCAACAAACATAGTCCGACAGTTATCGCCGCCGCCATAACAAGTCAGCGTGACAAGACGCATCTTCCGACACATATAGAAGTACAGGCGGATAAATGCGGTCTTGCAAAGGACAGTATAGTTTTACTGGAACAGATACGCACTATCGACAAAAAACGTCTTAAAGACAAAATGGGAGAGCTTGACCTGCGTTCCATGAACAAAGTAAACACCGCACTTTCAATAAGTTTCGGACTGGGAATAACATGAGAAAAAAAAGTCCCTTATAAGAAAGGGACTTTTTATATTTACTGTACAGTAGATTCATAATTACAGTCAGAAATTTTCTTTGTTACACATTCATTGAACATACTGTCCAAATCACTGTAACCATAGAAATAATAATAATTTATACCCCAACCTTTTGAGCCGAATTTACTTTCAACATGATTATTGGTCATATATCCGTTGCTGAGGTCAACAGAACAAGTACCATCTTCCAAAAGCATAATATCCGAGTAACGATAATATGTGTAATAGACTTCCTGACCGGTCTGTTCTTCTTCTGTGTTTTCTTCTGTATATCCTTTAAGATTAGCCGTTACTTTATAAACGCAATAAAGTTCATTATTTGACGACGCATAAAATCCCTCTTTGGGAGTAAGAAAATAATATCCGATAAATTCAGCACTTTCAAGTGAATTGCCCTCTGCCCAAGTAGCCGCATTTGCTGTTAATCCGTCCATTGCCTGATTTTTCATCTTTTCCTGCATATCTTCCGGAATTTCATCAATTGCCGAAACGTATGCTGAAAGTCCCTCAACTGTAAATTCCTTTTCAAGCACTGTAGGAATCTTTCCGTATTTTAAACAATAACTTTCAACGTCACCATCATAACAATCCAGTGTAACTTTTACAACATCACCGTTTTTAAGACCCAAAGTCTTGTCAGCCGTAAAATTTAAATAAAGTTCATCATCATCAACATCGCCTTTTATATTTGCTGAACCGTTCGGAGAAATTCCGCTGAATGTCACACTTATATTTTTAAACGGGTCAAATTCCTCTACCTTGTCGAGTGAATCAACTGTCAGCTCCATATCTTCACAGACAAACTCAACATTGTATTTTTACTTCAATTTTTCTTTCATGGAAATGTCCCATTTATAAGATATGTTTTCACCGTTTGAAAGTTCTTCATTTTTACTGAAGCTGCCGGAAATAACGTTTTCAAAATCGCTTTCAATTTCCTGCAATTCTTCTTCTGTAGCACCGCCTTTTATATCAAAAGCTTCTTCATTTTCGTCCACCATTGATTCAAAATCAATAGTATATGAGGCAACACCCACAGTGTCATAACCTTCATACTTTATTTCTATGTAGTCATTAAGATTTACCTTTTTTGCACCACAGCCTGAAAAAACTACTGCACATGATACGAGACCGGCAGAAAGTGCCATTAATCTGATGATTTTAAAATTTTTCATATAAACTCCCTTTTTAGACATATTATTACCTTTTTTTACAATTTTAAAAATATACATGATAATTATGTAAATACAGTGATATGATTGTGACTGTTATGTGACAAGCATAAAATATAAATATTGTCATATTTGTCCCGAAGTCCTCATATTCTGTAATGACAAAATAAACATCTGAAAGGGTGGTAATATGGGTCTCACAGAAAAGGAAGCGACGGCAAGGCTGAAAGACGAGGGAGAAAATATCCTTGAAAGCGGAAAAAAAGCCAGTCCTGCCGGAATATTTTTCAGACAGTTCAAAGACGTAATGGTCATGATTCTGCTCGGAGCAACAGTTATTTCGGTTCTGCTCGGTGAAATTTCGGACGCTGTAACAATAATACTTATAGTTCTTTTAAATGCCATACTCGGCTTTATTCAGGAGTACAGAACAGAACACACGCTCGAAGCCCTCAAATCAATGACCGCACCAACGGCAAAGTGTTATCGTGACGGAGTTCTTAAAGAAATTGACGCTTCAAAACTTGTTACAGACGATGTTATAGAACTTGAAGCAGGCGACCGTATTCCTGCTGACTGCGTTGTGCTGAAATCATTCGGATTCTTTGCAGACGAGGCAATGCTTACAGGGGAATCGGAAGCAGTGGCAAAAATTGCAGGACTTACCAATGATACGGATAATTCTCTTAACAAGGAAAATATCGTCTACTGCGGAACTTCCGCCACAAAAGGTGTATGCCGTGCAAAAGTAATTGCAACAGGCAAACGTACTCAAATGGGAAGAATCTCGGAAATGCTTACGGATATTGACAAGGAAATGACACCTTTGCAGAAACGTCTTGCGGAACTCGGAAAAGTTGTTGCTATTATATGCCTTGTGGTATGCGTTGCGGTTTTTGTAGCGGGAGTACTCAGGGGTGAGGACGTTTTTGAAATGCTCATGACGGGTATAACAATAGCAATAGCCGCAATACCCGAAGGACTTCCCGCAACGGTAACTATTGCACTTGCACTTGCGGTCAACCGTATGCTGAAACAGAAAGCACTTGTCAATAAACTGCACAGTGTTGAAACTTTAGGGTGTGCGTCTGTAATATGTTCCGATAAAACGGGAACAATAACAGAAAACAAAATGACCGTAACAGAATTAAGCACAGTAAACGAAAGTTACTATTTCAGCGGAATGGGATACCGTATAAACGGAGGACTTACAAAAGGCAAGGAAAATATTTCGGTAAATCCAAGTAACGAAAAATCACTTATTGAAGCTTTGAGGTGCGGTGTTATATGTTCTACTGCAACAATCACAACTGCGAAACAACCAAAAAACCGCAACAGAGGAAATCTGACAGGTAAAGGTGAATGGCAGGTAACAGGCGACCCGACCGAAATCGCTCTTTTGATTGCCGCCGCCAAAGCAGGTATAACAAAAGCGTCACTTGAAACAAGTTTCCGTAAACTTGATGAATATCCTTTTGACAGTGAAACAAGATTCATGGCGGTACATTGTGCAGGTTCTTCAGAAAAAAGAATATACTTCAAAGGTGCGGAAGAAGTTATTTCACCAAGATGTACTCAGTATATGGACGAAAACGGTGAACTCAAACCGATAACCCCGAAAATACGGAACGAAATCTCACGGAAAGTCATTGAAATGTCCGACAAAGCCCTAAGAGTTCTTGCACTTGCTTTCTGCGTTTCCGATACCCTCGACCCGAATCACAGTAATCTTATATTTCTCGGACTTGCGGGAATGATTGACCCTCCACGTGAAGAGGCAAAGACCGCTATAAGAAAGTGTTCAAATGCGTCGGTCAGAACGGTTATGATAACGGGAGACCACATAAATACAGCCGTTGCGGTTGCAAAGAAAGCAGGACTGTTAAAAGGCGGTAAGGCAATGACAGGTGCTGAACTCGATAAGATAAGCGACGAAGAACTTGACCGCATAATACATAAATATACCGTTTTTGCAAGAGTTGAACCGATACACAAACTCCGTATAGTCCGCAGTTTCAAACGTCGCGGAGAAATAGTCACAATGACAGGCGACGGTGTAAACGACGCTCCTGCTATAAAAGAAGCGGACGTAGGCGTTGCAATGGGTGTTACGGGTACTGATGTTACAAAACAGGCGGCAGACGTTATACTTCTTGATGATAATCTTGCAACACTTGTTAATGCGGTTGAGCAGGGACGGTGCGTATATTCAAATATCAGAAAATTCGTAAGATACTTATTATCGTGCAATATCGGAGAAGTACTGACCATGTTCGTGGGAATATTAATGGGTATGCCGATTGTTCTCTTACCTGTTCAGATACTTCTTGTAAATCTCGTTACAGACGGACTTCCTGCCATAGCTCTCGGACTTGAACCGCCTGAAAGTGACATAATGGCAAGACCGCCAAGAAAGTCAACGGAGGGATTCTTTTCCGACGGTCTTATGACAAAAATAATTTTCAGAGGTGTATTCATAGGACTTTCAACACTTGCATCGTTTGCAGTTACAATGCGTACAGGCGGAAGTCTTGAAGCAGGACGCACAGCCGCTCTTATTACTCTCGTAATGTCACAGCTTATACACGTATTTGAATGTAAATCAGAAACAAAGTCCATTTTCAGAATAAATCTTTTCAATAATGTAAAACTCATACTTGCCGTACTTGTATCATTTGGAGCATTGGCGGCAGCGGTGACAGTTCCGCAGTTGCAGACAGTCTTTGAAACAGTTACACTTACTTCACATCAGTTGCTGATTGCACTCGGATTCAGTGCGGCAATACCTGTAATCAGCGGAATATTCCGGTAAAAAATTATATGTATATTATAAAGCCATTGTGAAATAATATCCGTATATTATTACGGAGGTTTTACAATGGCTGAATATATTTCACAAGGTGTTTTCAGACTTGCAAATCCGGTGAAAATTGAAAGTTTTGCAGGTGTTGCAGGTTCAAAAGAGGGAAAAGGTCCTCTCGGGACATATTTTGACAAGGTAGTTGAGGACAGTCATTTCGGTAAGGATTCATGGGAAAAGGCAGAAAGCAGATTCCAGCTTGAAGCGGTAAGCCTTGCTGTACAGAAAGCAGGGATAACAAAAGAAGATATTGATGTTATATGTTCGGGCGACCTGATTAATCAGTGTATAGGTTCAACTTATGGACTTCGTGAACTTGAAATACCATTTTTGGGAATTTACGGAGCTTGTTCCACTATGGCGGAAGGTCTGCTTATTTCCTCACTTCTTACTGAAAACAATGTTGCAAAGCGTGCTGTTGCGGTTACTTCGTCGCACTTTTCAACGGCTGAAAGACAATTCCGTTTTCCTCTTTCATACGGCGGACAGCGTACACCCACTGCACAATGGACTTGCACAGCTTCGGGAGCAGTAATACTTTCACAAAATACGGGAATAATTAGAGTTATCGGTGGCTGTATAGGAAAAATAACCGATATGGGCATAAGTGACATAAATAATATGGGAAGTGCAATGGCTCCTGCCGCCGCCGAAACAATAAGGCGTTATCTTACAGCAACAAATACCGTTCCTGCGGATTATGATTTTATAGTTACAGGAGATTTGGGTGTTGTCGGAAGTAAACTGATTATAGAATTTTTACAGAAACAGGAAATTGATATTTCAGTACAGCACCGTGACTGTGGCTGTATGATTTTTGACAACGAAAATCAGGATACACACTGCGGAGGTTCGGGCTGTGGCTGTGGTGCAAGTGTACTGTGCAGTTACTTTCTTCCCATGCTTGAAAGAGGAGAGGCAAAAAATATTCTTTTTGTTGCTACAGGTGCGTTAATGTCTCCAATGTCATTACAGCAGGGCGAATCAATACCGTCAATTGCTCATCTTGTACATCTGAGAAAGGACTGAAAAATATGATACTCTTGGATTTTATAAAAGCTTTTATAGTGGGGGGTGCAATATGTGCCGTCGGACAGCTTCTCATTGATTACACAAAATTAACCCCTGCACGAATATTGACAAGTTTTGTCGTTGCAGGAGTTGTATTATCCGCACTCGGAATATATAAACCTCTTGTTGACTTTGCAGGTGCAGGGGCTTCTGTTCCTCTCACGGGATTCGGTCACCTTCTTGCTGAAGGAGTCCGCAAGGCTGTTTCAAAAGACGGATTCTTGGGTATATTCACAGGCGGTATGACTTCAGCTGCCGCAGGTATAACCGTCGCACTTCTTGCAGGGCTCTCAGCGTCGGCAGTATTCAAACAGAAAGACAAGAACTGATATAAAAAAGGCATTTCCTTTCTTTCAACGGGAAGTGCCTTTTTTTAATTCCATACGACAAACACACTCGCCGTCCTCACAGTTTACAACAACCCAGTCTAATTTTTTTGATATAATATAGTAATCCGTCATTATTCCTATTTCACATGGAAAAATTTTCAGAATTTCAGAAATTTCCCCCTCATATACCCAGCCTTCAGCAACAATAACAAAACAAACCTTCTCGTCTGAATAATCAGGAACAAGACTTTTTATCACATCAATATCAATATCATCATAACATACCTGTATAGTTTCGGACATTTCCAAGTCTTTACGGAAATTCAGCCATGCATATGATAATTCAATTTTTTGCGGTTCTGTATATCTTACATTTTTGTCATACTCAAAAAACGTATAGTAAAACTTACGCAAAATCCTTTCATATGAATACTTTGATACTTCATGAAACTTTGAACGGTCAATATTTTCCTCTTTTATAATTTCCTCAATTTTGTCTCTAATATGGTAACTTTCCGATTTACGTTTCTTCTTATAATTATTCCCATTCAATTTCGTCACCATGTTCAAGTAAAATTTCGTATATATCATTGGGGTTTTCTATCAGATATTCAATAATTTCTGCAAGTTTAGCTGTTTTTTCGGAATTTTCAGCAGTATTATCATAATATACCGCATACATTGCTGATTCTGGGTCGGAATCCATACCCTCAAGAATTTCGGGTACATTCTTTTCAAGATAATAATTCAAAAAAGCTTCCCAGTTATAGCCGTTCATATATGCTTCGGGATTGATTTTCTCCATTCTTGCACCAATATTCATTATTTTTTTATTTTCAATAAAAAAATTAAGTGAAATATATTCTTCACCATATGTTACACTTATAAAATCAGACACTTTTTTTACCTGCCTTTTGTTTTTATTTTTTATAATCATATCAT
>DETU01000056.1 GCA_002362175.1 Ruminococcus sp. UBA3280 | reverse complement strand
TACTTCTTTTTCCTGATATTTGCAATTACATATTTATTACAAATATTTACATTTATAAATTCAGTGGGATTTTATATTTTTCACTAATATTATTGACAATATAATTAAATTATGGTAAAATAACAGTATAATATAACATATCGTAAATATTATATATGGAGGGCTAAAAAATGAAAAAAAAGCATTTCAAAAACCTGATTGCAGGTACAATCAGTGCGGTTATGATGTGTTCAACCGCATCGGCTGTATATGCAGAAGATTCTTCAACAGGTACGGCAACAGAAGGAAAGATTATTTATTCCTCTGATTTTGAGGACGGCGACGTTTCGGCTTTTTCAGCAAGAAATTCAGGTGATACAACTGTTATTTCAGCAAGCGAGGATAATGCAGTAAGCGGTAAGAAATCACTTTGTGCAAGCGGACGTACAAAAACATGGAATGGTCCTGCACTGAAACTTGATGATATATGTGAAGCAGGTAAAGCTTATCTTGTAAGTGCGAAAGTTATGGGACAGTACTACACAAGCAACACTTTCAGTATGCAGTATACGGATTCAGCAGGTGTGGAACATTATGAAAACCTTGCAAGCCTCAACGGTAACGGCTGGCAGGAAATAAATGACATCAAAATAAGTTTTTCCGATGATGTAACTAATGTAATGATATACTTTGAGGGTGGTACGGATAATATCTATATCGACGATTTTACGCTTAAAGAAGCTCCTGTTCATGATATTCAGCAGGATATCGCTTCTCTTAAAGACGTATACAGCGGATATTTCAAAATAGGTACTGCTACAACTGTTAAGGAACTTGCTCCGCAGTCTACAAAAGACCTTGTATTGAAACACTTCAACAGCATAACAGCAGGAAACGAACTCAAGCCCGACGCTGTTCTTGACCAGAAAGCCTGTCAGGCTATGGCAGCAGACGGAAACGATGAAGACCCGCAGGTTAGTCTTGACAGTGCAAAGTCAATCCTCAATTTCGCAAGAGACAATAATATTCCCGTAAGGGGACACGTTCTTGTATGGCATCAGCAGACTCCTACATGGTTCTTTAAAGAAAATTATGACCCCAACGGTGAATGGGTTTCCAAGGAAAAAATGCTTGTCCGTATGGAAAACTATATAAAGAATGTTTTTGCGGCAATTGAAGAAGAATATTCTGACGTTGATTTTTATGCATGGGACGTTGTAAACGAATGTTGGCTTGACGACGGAAAGGCACGTCCTGCCGGTACACAGGAGGAAGGTTCTAATAACTCTCCTTGGGTTAAGATTTTCGGTGATAACTCATTTATAAAGCCTGCATTTGAATTTGCAAAGAAGTATGCTCCCGAAGGAACTAAACTCTATTACAATGATTTCAATGAATATATGCCCGGAAAAACAGATGCTATCATTAAAATGGTAGAGGAAATAAATTCAGACGGTCATTATATTGACGGTATCGGTATGCAGTCACATCTCGATGCACGTTCGGGCAGTGATGCTTTCCCGTCTGTAAATGTATACAAAAAGGCTCTTGATAAATTCTGTGCAACAGGTCTTGACGTTCAGGTTACAGAACTTGATGTAACTGTAAACGATAATGACCACTTTAAAGAACAGGCTCAGTATTACAGCGACATTATGGACGCTATCGTTGAACACAAGGACGATATATCGGCTGTTGTATTTTGGGGAACTACCGACGACCAGAGCTGGAGAGCCTCAAAATATCCGCTTCTTTTCAATGAGGACTACTCCGCAAAAGAATCTTTCTATTCAATAATTGACGGCATTACACCTGTCGAAACTACTACAACTACAACAAATTCTTCAGAATCTTCCACAACAACAACTACTACAGCTACAACAGACCCTTTAAATCGTTTATACGGAGATACAAATGAAGATGGTGTTGTAAATATTTCGGACGCAGTTTTAATTATGCAGTCAATTGCAAATCCTGATGAGTTTAAGATTTCAGAGCAGGGAAAACTTAACGGTGATGTTGTTGATAATGGAAGTGGTCTTACAAATACTGATGCTCTTGCTATTCAGTTTGTTGAAATAAAAACTATAAAAAATTCTGATTTACCTTTAACAGCAGAACAACTGGAAAGTCTCGTAAAATAAATACTAAAGTAAGGCGTACTTTTAAAGTACGCCTTACTTAATGTCACAAATTATTTATACTTTTTTTAAATAAATGATTTTTATAGTAGTACCTATGAATAACTGACACATAGAAGCGATAGTCAGAATATAGAAAACCGTTGGGTTGAAATATCCGAAAACAGTTCCGCACAAAATCATTATTGCGGAAGTAACCTGCAACATCGGCATACCTGCTCTTTTGCTCCGAAAACATTGAATATTCCCAGTACTGTCGCCAGTAATACAACAAGGGACATGGCAATAATTCTTAAAATCAAATTTTTTCTGTATTTTTCCATTTTGCAGATTCCTTTCAGTCTGAATATTCAGATAAATCAAATACTTCTTCTATTGTAAGCCCGAAAAAATGTGATATTTTGTAAACAAGAGGCAGTGAAGCGATATATTTACCTGTTTCAATAGATGTAATAGTTTGTCTGGTAGTACCTACCGCTAAAGCGAGTTCTTCCTGTGATAATTTATTAGCTTTTCTGAGTTCTTTAATTTTTGTATTCAAAAAACACTCTCTTCAAAAATGTCAAGTATATTTTACATTAAAAATAAAAAAGACTGAAAAATAAATTTCAGTCTTTTTGTTGTTGGAGTTATGGAAATTAATAAGCCTTGCCCCAGTAAACCATATGCTTTGCCGGTTTTCCACAGCATACACATTTATCCGAAAACTGTTCCTGTTCAAACGGAATACATCTTGAACCGACACCTGTCTTTTCCTTTACTTCGTCCTCACAGGCTTCTTCACCGCACCACATAGCTTTAATAAAGCCGTCGCCGTTTTCTTCAAGAGCCTTTGAAATTTCGTCAAGTGTTGTGCAGGCATAAGTTCTGTTTTTCTGATTTTCAAGAGCCTTGTTGTACATTCCGTCATGAGCCTCTTTCAGTTTCTGCTGTACAGCGGTTTCGAGTTCGTCAAGTGGAACTGTTACCTTTTCGCCGTTCCAGCGTGAAGCAATAACACACTGTCCGTTTTCGATGTCTTTTGGTCCTATCTCCACACGAACAGGCACGCCTTTCATTTCGTATTCGGCAAATTTCCAGCCGGGAGAGTTTTCACTGTCGTCAAGCTTTACACGGACATTAATATCAGAAAGACGTTTTTTCAGTGCGTTTGCCTTGTCAAGAACGCCGTCCTTATGCTGTGCAATCGGAATAATCACAGCTTGTACGGGTGCAACGGCTGGCGGAAGAACAAGACCGTTATTATCACCGTGAGTCATGATAACCGCACCGATAAGACGGGTGGTAACGCCCCAGCTTGTTTGGTGGGGATTAACTCTCTGATTGGATTTGTCAGTATATTCAATACCGAAAGCTTTGGCGAAACCGTCTCCGAAATAGTGGGAAGTACCTGCTTGTAAAGCCTTTCCGTCATGCATAAGTGCTTCTATCGCATAAGTTGAAACAGCTCCTGCAAACTTGTCGCTTTCCGTCTTTTTACCCTTTACAACGGGCATTGCAAGTGATTCTTCACAGAACTGTGCGTATGTGTTAAGCATACGTTCTGTTTCTTCAACAGCCTCCTCAGCAGTTGCATGGATTGTATGACCTTCCTGCCATAAAAATTCTCTTGAACGCAGGAACGGACGTGTAGTCTTTTCCCAGCGTACAACGCTTACCCACTGATTATAGAGTTTAGGCAAATCACGGTATGAATGTATAATATTTGCATAATGTTCACAGAAAAGCGTTTCAGAAGTAGGACGCACGCAAAGTCTGTCCTCAAGCTTTTCGCTTCCACCGTGAGTTACCCATGCAACTTCGGG
>DETU01000051.1:16121-17803 GCA_002362175.1 Ruminococcus sp. UBA3280 | reverse complement strand
TTTAAATTGTAATCTGATTTATCAAATTCACACTTGTCAAGCAACATCTGCGGAATTTTCTTGACCGTTATGTGCGGATTCATTTTTTCAACGCCCTTGTCGTAAGAACAGCAAGCAATAACAAGATGCTCACCGTCGTCCATACTTCCTGAAATCGTTGAAAGGAACGTTTCGGATAAATGGCGTGTCGTGACGAACAGATACGAATTTTCACTGCCGTGTGACTGTTTCCAGAATTTTTCTCCGTCCGGTTCGTAAGTGAAACCCTCGTGGAGTGCCACCGCTCCCGCAAGCATTTCCGCACTGTACGTGGGATTTATGACGTACTCGCCAAACTCGTCAGTGTTTATCAGCGTGGGTGCAAGTTCGTAAAAACGATATCCGCCACCGCCCGTCCAGTTCACAGACTTTGAGATTCCGCCCTTGTCCTCACCTGAAATAACCATATCAAGACGCTTTTTGCAATGCGTGTAGGCGTGGTCGCCCATTTCAATTCCGATATATTTTCTGTGCATTTTGTGTGCGACGGCACACGTTGTTCCGCTTCCTAAAAAGCTGTCAAGTACTAAATCGCCTTCGTTTGTACAAGACGAAAAAATTCTTTCTATCAGTGCTTCGGGCTTTTTACCATTTGGAAATCTTACATTTCCTTCCTTTGTAAGATTGTTAATATAGGCAGTAAAATCCCAATATGTTCCTTGTAATTCACGCTTATACAAAATACCGTCTATTGTTTCACTTATATCTCTTAACCAAGCAAAAAGACGACATTTTTCGCCTTTATAGAATTGCTCATAAAGATTGCCTTTATTTTTCCCAGTTTTCGGAACATATTCTATTGAAATAATATCATCGCTGATATTCAACTCTTTTTTTGCTTTTATTACTCGTGTACGAATGGAAGATTGTGCATCTTTAGCTTCAAATATGAATGCCCCATATTTATAGTACACTTCTTTTTCGGTAATATTTTCTTTTAACATAACTTGCCGAACAGAAGATGTTTCAACACCAATACGGCGGTAAATCTTTATTTCATTACCATCACCGTCAACGGTTGAACCGACATATTCTTTTTCACCTGAATTTACAAGAACAGATGTATAGTGCCAATTTTTCTTTTGCTCTTTGTATTCCTTTACTACCTCATACATTTCTTTATATGAATATGCACCATTAAAAATTGGCATTAAATCATAGTTTTTTGCATAAAGCAAGATGTATTCGCAGTTCTTTTTTAATCGCTTATCTTCCCCTCCACCTGAAGCACCAGCAACACTTTTCATATTTACCGAAACCATATTTACAAAGTTGGCTCTTCCAAATACTTCATCACAAAGAACTTTTAAATAAGCCTGTTCTTCATCATCAATCTGAATCCATATTACTCCATCAGATGATAACAGATTTTTTAGTACAAGAAGTCTTGCACGCATTAGATTTAACCAAATTGAGTGTTCAAGATTATCATCATAAAGTTCAAAAGCATCTCCTGTATTATACGGTGGGTCTATGTAGATACACTTCACCTTTCCTGCGTACTTGCTCTCCAACGCTTTCAGTGCAAGCAGATTGTCGCCATGTATCAACATATTCTCCGTATCGGGTTCGCTGTCCGTGTTGGACAAGTCCGTTCTCTCTATCAAAAGACGTGGCTCAACAGAGATTTCCTCTTCTTTACC
>DETU01000051.1:0-15866 GCA_002362175.1 Ruminococcus sp. UBA3280 | reverse complement strand
AACAGAGATTTCCTCTTCTTTACCAAACCAAGTAAGTTCCAATTTATTTGACATTTTCTTCCTCCGATTAATCCTCTTCGTAAACGGGCGGATTCACGATATTTAAATTGTAATCTGATTTATCAAATTCACATTTGTCAAGCAACATCTGCGGAATCTTCTTGACCGTTATGTGCGGATTCATTTTTTCAACGTCCCTGTCGTAAGAACAGCAGGCAATAACAAGATGCTCACCGTCGTTCATGCCTCCTGCGATTGACTCAAGAAAAGTCGCACTCAAATGACGTGTCGTGACGAACAGATACGAATTTTCACTACCGTGTGACTGTTTCCAGAATTTTTCGCCGTCGGGTTCGTAGGTGAATCCCTCGTGGAGTGCCACCGCTCCCGCAAGCATTTCCGCACTGTATTCAGGATTTATTACGTACTCGCCAAACTCGTCCGTGTTTATCAGCGTCGGTGCAAGTTCGTAGAAACGGTATCCACCACCGCCTGTCCAGTTCACGGACTTTGAGATTCCGCCCTTGTCCTCACCTGAAATAACCATGTCAAGACGCTTTTTGCAGTGTGTGTAGGCGTGGTCGCCCATTTCGATTCCGATATATTTTCGTCCCATTTTATGTGCGACGGCACACGTTGTGCCACTTCCTAAAAAGCTGTCAAGCACTAAATCGCCCTCATTTGTGGCAAGCGTTAAAACACGCCCTATCAGTCTTTCAGGTTTTGGAGTATCAAAAAGAGTATCAAAATTAAGTGCTTTTACTTCTTTTTTCGCTTCCTGCGTATGTCCAACTTCCTGATAAAACCAAATAGATTGTGCAACTATACCATCTCTAACTTCTGATAAAAAACGTTTTAATGCTGGTACATTATTACCGTCCGCACCAAACCAAACACGATTATCTGCAATCATTTTGTTCATGACTTCTTCTGTATATACCCAACATCTACCTGATGTTAAATGATGCTCTTTTCCATTAGGTGCTTTTAATACATAAAACTGACTTGATGTTCCATGACCTGCTTGTGCAGTTGCATCGGTACATTTCCAAACACCACGGGGGTCATTATCAAGATTTTTGTATCTGCTATTAGCTTCTTCGCTTCGTGGAAGTTTATTTAATTCAAATTCTTTAGTGAATGTTTTTGCATAAACAAGTATATAATCATGTGAACGTGAAACAGTTTTTTTCAGATTTACCGGTGAATATGCTCTTTGCCAAACAATAGTTGAAAGATAATTTGAACGTCCAAATATTTCATCGCAGAGTACTTTCAAATATGCCTGTTCGTCATCATCAATGCTAATCCATATACTGCCGTCATCAGCAAGAAGATTTTTCAAAACCTCCAGTCTCGGACGCATCAAATTCAACCATTGACTGTGTTCTAAATTATCGTCATAATGTTCAAACGCACTGCCCGTATTATATGGCGGGTCTATGTAAATGCACTTCACCTTTCCTGCATATTTAGCCTCCAACGCTTTCAGTGCAAGCAGATTGTCACCGTGTATCAGCATATTTTCCGTGTCGGGTTCGCCGTTCGTGTTGGACAAGTCCGTTCTCTCTATCAAAAGACGTGGCTCAACAGAGATTTCCTGTTCCTTGCCGTACCACGTCAGCTCCAATTTATTTGACATGTTTTTCCTCCGCTATGTTAATTAATAAATCAATTATACCACAAAGCAAACGAATTTTCAAGTCAGATTAAGATTTTATTAAGATTGATAATATTGAACATATAGCAGATTTATGATATAATTTTATCAGAAGGAGATGACTTATTCTTGAAAACAATTGCAATAATAGATGACGACATATATATAAACGCCATGCTTACCGAACTTCTTGAAAAGAACAATTACAAAACTTTAAGTGCCTTTTCAGGTACGGAAGCACTTTATATGCTGTCGGAAAATTCCCCCGACCTTATACTTCTCGACTTGATGTTACCCGGACTTTCAGGTGAAAAAGTCCTGCCGAAAATAAAGGACATTCCTGTTATAGTAATGAGTGCAAAGGCTGATGTTCACAGCAAAGTAAAACTGCTTCTTGACGGTGCATCCGACTACATAACAAAACCCTTTGATACCGCAGAACTTCTTGCACGTATTGCGGTACAGTTAAGAAAGGTGTCTTTTGAAAACTCCAAAACGCTTGAATTTTCCGATATTATATTAAATACCGAAACACATGAAGTCACGGTTAAAAATAATCCCGTCAGACTTACAAAGACGGAGTTTGCGATATTGAAGTTACTTATGCAGAATCCGTCACAGGTAATAACAAAGTCAACAATACTTGACCGCATAAGTCTTGACACTCCCGACTGTGTGGAAAGTTCACTGAAAGTCCACATCAGCAATATCCGCAGAAAATTCCGTGAACATTCCGAAACCGACTATATAGAAGCAGTATGGGGAATAGGGTTCAAGATGTCCGAAAAATCTTAACCGAATCTTTACCCTTTTCTTTACCGCTTTCTTAACTTTTGTCCGTTATAATACAGACATATTCAAAAAGGAGGTATTTTCAGAATGGAATATGTTCTGACAACAAATTCACTTTGCAAGCATTACAGAAACTTCAAAGCTCTCAACAATCTTTCAATGCACGTCCCGAAAGGTTCTATATACGGCTTTGTCGGCAAAAACGGTGCAGGCAAAACAACACTTATACGTCTCATATGCGGATTACAGGGAGTGACAAGCGGAAACTTTGAGATTTACGGAATTACAAACGAAAATCCGAATATCCTCAAATCGAGAAGAAGAATGGGTGCGGTTGTTGAAACGCCGTCCATTTATCTCAACATGACAGCCGAAGAAAATTTAAAGGAACAGTTCCGCATTTTAGGTATGCCGTCATTCGACGGTGTAAAAGACCTGCTCAAACTTGTCGGACTTGAAAACACGGGAAAGAAAAAAGCAAAGAATTTTTCACTCGGTATGCGTCAGCGTCTCGGAATAGCCACCGCACTCGCAGGTGACCCCGATTTTCTTGTACTTGACGAGCCTGTAAACGGTCTTGACCCACAGGGCATTGTTGAAATCCGTGAACTTATTCTTAAACTCAACCGTGAAAGACAGATAACAGTGCTTATTTCAAGTCACATTCTTGACGAACTTTCAAAGCTTGCCACACATTACGGATTTATTGACGGCGGACACATGGTCAAGGAAATAAGTGCCGAAGAACTGGAGCAGGTATGCAGGAAATGTATGCGTGTTACCGTTTCCGATATGAATGTATTTTCAAGTGTCATGGACAGGCTAAATATTGAATACAGCGTAATCGACGACAGAACAGCAGATATTTTCGCACAGATAAGCGTTACGGAACTTGTATTTGCACTTCATGCCGAAAACTGTGAACTTATTACAGTGTCGGAACGTGATG
This sequence comes from Ruminococcus sp. UBA3280, assembly GCA_002362175.1. Lineage (GTDB taxonomy): Bacteria > Bacillota > Clostridia > Oscillospirales > Ruminococcaceae > Ruminococcus. The sequence continues at coordinate 12,465 of DETU01000051.1, read as the reverse complement.
AATCACTTGAAAGCTACTTCATTAATCTGATTGGAGGCGGTAAACATGAGTAAACTTATTTCCGCAAATTTCACAAGACTTTTCAAAAGCGGAGTTTTCAAACTTTATATGATATTTTCAGTTGGTATAAGTGCTTTTATGATACTGATGCGATATCTTGACTATCAGAGAAATATAGAAGAGTACGCTAAATTACCCCCTGAATATCACACGATGGACGGTATTTTGTTTGTCAGTTTGTTGTATATTCTGTTTGCCGTTCCTGTACTTGTCGGGAATTTTGTCGGCACGGAATACTCCGATGGTACTATAAGAAATAAACTCATTGTAGGACACAAAAGAAGTAATATATATTTTGCCAACCTGATAGTATGTTCAGCGGGCGTGCTTATTGGTGTTATTATACACATTCTGATTAACTGCACTGTCGGTGCTGCTTTATGCGGTATGGAAGTACTTACAGTCCCGAAAATTCTTGAAATCACTTTATATATGATAATTGCGTTTATATCGGTAACGGCTCTTATGATAATGATTACAATGTTTGTAAACAGCAAGGCAGGTGCGTCTGTTGCGGTTCTTATTGTAACAATGATAATGTTTGTCGCAACACTTACAATATCCAACAAACTCTCACAGCCGGAATACTATGAAGGCGGAAAATACTTTGATGAGGAAACTCAGGAATTAGTGGAAATAGAAAGAGAAAAAAATCTTGATTATCTTACCGGTACAAAGCGTAAAATTTATCAGACAATTTATGATGTTATACCTGTATCGCATATGTATGAATCGGCTATGACAAGTACTGAAAATGCCGGTAAATTCGCAGGTTACGACGGTATAATACTTGTCGTTACAACGGCTCTCGGAATAATATTATTCCGGAAAAAAGATTTGAAATAAAGGAGTGAAACATAGTGCTGTATATTCTTGTCTGTATTCTGTTTATCGCAACAACTCTGCTTTCAATAAAACTTTATCTTATAAAGAAATCCGCCCGTGAAATCAAAGATGAACTTGCGTACAGGCTTGAAATCAGCACAAATACTCTTATCGGCATATCTTCACGTGACAAAGATATGTGCATACTTGCCGACAGTCTGAACGTTCAGTTAAAAGAACTGCGTAAAAAGCGTCAGAACTATGAACGGGGCGACCTCGAACTAAAAGAGGCGATAACCAATATTTCACACGATTTGAGAACCCCTCTTACCGCAATAATCGGTTATCTTGACTTAATGGAAAATATCGGCGGAAATGATGAAATCTCACATTATACCGCTATGATACGCAACCGTACAGATGTTATGAAACAGCTTACGGAAGAACTTTTCCGCTATTCAATAATAGCGTCCGTACAGGAAACAAATCTTGAAATGCTCTGTATAAATGACGTTCTTGAAGAAACTCTTGCGGGATTCTACGGAGCAATAACAAAGTGCGGAATAGTTCCTGACATTGATATTTCAGAAACAAGAACAGAAAAAAAACTTGACAAATCTGCTCTTTCAAGAATTTTTTCCAATATCATAAGCAATGCCCTTAAATACAGTGACGGTGATTTTCAGGTCAGACTTTCCGAAGAAGGTGTTATAGCTTTTTCAAACTCCGCAAAAAAACTCACGTCCATAGAAGCAGAAAAATTATTTGACCGTTTCTATACTGTAGAAAACGCAAGAAACTCAACGGGTCTAGGGCTTTCAATCGCAAAACTTCTCACTAAAAGAATGGGAGGTGAAATTTCCGCAGAACTCGAAAACGGACGGCTTATCATAAAACTTTATTTCTGAAAAAACACTCCCCTGTCATATCAGACAAGGGAGTATTTTCTATTACTTATTGTATTCAATGATTTTGTCAATAACTTCCTGTGGAATGGGCTGAGGTTCAAAAACGGGACGGTTTATAAAATATCCCTGCAACAAGTCAACACCGTTTTCTATTACTGTTTTCAGTTCACCTTCCGTTTCAACACCTTCCGCAAGAACACATATATTTTTGGTTTTGGCAAGATTCACAATACTGCTTATTATAGTACGTCTGCTTATATCCCTGTCGCAACCGCTTATGATTGAACGGTCAATTTTAATGATATTCGGGTGCAGGGTAATGAGAGCATATTCACTGTTGTAACCTGTTCCGAAATCATCAAGAGCAAGATGAGCGTGCCAACGTTCAAGACGTTTGAGTTTACGTTCGTTGTATTCTTCGTTTACATCTTCACTTTCAATAATTTCCATTACTATACGTGAAAGCAAATCGCCGTTTTCTTGTTCAACTATGTCAACATCAGCCTTTTCAAGTACGGAATTGGAAATAGTATTGATAAAAATATGCGTATCGTCAGGAATATTTCCGAGTTCAATTTGTCGGCGGAAAGCCCTGAGAGATTCCGTCCACGTAAGACGTTCTATATCATAAAGCTTTGCACCTGTTTTTGCAATGCGGAGAAGTTCAGCAGGAGAATGAAGAATTGCGGACTGCGGACGCATCAAAGCTTCATAGCCGTAAATTTCACCTGTCTTTGCTGAAATAATACTGTGAAAAGCATACTTTATGCGACATTCATCAATAATTTTATTCATTTCCTCAACGCCCGTTATCAGAACAGAATCCTTTGCATAAGCGTTCATGTCAAATTCCGCAACCGCACCTTTTGTGGTATGCTTGATTGTATACATTGCAAAGTCTGCATACTTCATGAGAAGCTCGGAAGATGTTGAATCGTCGGGATACCATGAAATTCCTGCACTTGCACGTATTTTGTAATGAGTACCGTCCGAAAGCAGACAATAGCTTTCAAGCAAATCAGAACGTATTTCAGAAATAATTTCACGTATTTCTTCCTTTGAGGAAAATCCCGAAAGACATACATTAAACTCGTCACCCGACAAACGTGACACTATACCGCCGTATTTTTGAAAACCTTTCAGTACGGTAGCCGCTGTTTTTATATAATCATCACCAAAATCATGACCATAAGTATCATTTACATATTTAAGATTGTCAAGGTCAATCATTATAAACGCCGTTACTTTAAGTTTTTCCTTATGAGAGAAAAGTTCGTTTACTTTGTGATAGTATGCATGACGGTTAAGCAGACCCGTTGTGCCGTCATAGTCACGCTCATACTCTATACGCTGTTTTTCAAGAACTGTACTTGTTATATCCTGAAGAACGCCGATAGTCTTGTTACGGTTGCATACCATACTGAGACGCATCCATATATTACTTCCGTTTTTCTGTGCAATGCTGTATTCCTTTGAAAAACTGGTTTCAGAGTTTTCGTTATTCACATCAAGACATTCCGAAATAATCGCCCTTGTTTCCTCCGAAACTATATTTTCAATGAAAAGCTGACGGCTTATAACAATATCTTCGTTGGAATCAACATGAAGATTCAGGAGTTTCAGCATACTCTGTCCCACAAAGATACTATCGTCCATATTATCATACATAAACATATAAAGTCCTACATCGGCAATACGAATCATTTTTGAAACCTGAGAAGAAAAATCCTGCACATTTATCTGCAACTGTGTAATGGCATTTGTAAGTTTGTCAAGTTCATATATATTTGTGGACTGAAAACGTATCACCTGATTATATTCCCTCTGTGAGTTCATTGTTTTGATAACTGCCGAAATAGGTTTAACAACGTTGCCACAGCTTATGACAATTACTACAATACTTGTTGCCAATGAAATCAGTGCGGAAAGCAAAAGCATCTTTATTAAATTCGTGAAAACAAAAAGAACATCACTTTTTTCTGCAACTGAAATCAATGCCCACTGGTCGCCCGCATAAAAACTTTCAGCGTCATAAAGATTCATAACCTGTATGTTTCCGACAGCGTCAATGCCGGAATCAAGATTAAAGTCATACATATTGCCGTCAATTTTATCCGAAGGCTGTAAAATTTTCTGTGTTCCTATAAGACGGTTGAAAGCTGCTCCCGAATGCATACATACATTGAAAATATCCTCGTCGTCCTTGCCGTTACAGAGAACGTAACACGCACTTTCACTTACAAAATCATTAGGTGGAAGATTTACAAGGATAGTCTTTTCTGTGAGACCTATTCCGAGAACTCCGTAAACAGTCCCGTCGTCTGCGATAAGCGGAACTGTATATTTCATACTTGCGATACTATTACGGTCAATCTTTGAAAAACCGCTCCAGTATCCGAGTTTTTCCACTGAAAGTGTATTGTTTTCTTCAGCACTTTTAATTGTCTGATAATAAAAATCATAGTTTTCGGTATCGTCAGGGTCGGGTTCAAAACGAGCTTTCCAGCCCGAATCAAGAATAATTCCGAAATCCTTTGATATGGAAGAATAACCCATTTCCATAAGCAAGTCGCTATAACCCGACTCGGTTGACGGGTCAAGGTCACGCAGATACATTCCTGCTTTTGCCTCGTCCGCCATGCTGTCATTGTTGTAAAGTTCACCCGTTTCAAGAATAAGATAAACATCATTTGAAAGGCTTCTCCGCATAAGATATATGATTTTGTCAACGGAGGATTCCATTATTTCACGGTTAAATTCCTTATCCGTTTTAATACGTGAAATATCCGAGCCGTTCTCCTCCAGTTTTTCCATAATCATCGAATTTATTTCCAATGCCGACTCCTTTACAAAAGTTACTTTCTGACAAAGTTCTTTCTCAACGTAACTTGTTCGGTTACGTGTTTTCTCAACAAGAGTGTCATAGGCATATTTTTTTATAAATGTAAATTCACCGCCGAGAGTAAGAACGGAAAAAAACGTGATAAGCTGAAAAAGTATCAGAAAAAACATTGGAATGAGAAGTCTTATAATCATCTTCTGTTTTTTTCCCGTTTTCTCAGCCTGACGGTTTAAATTATGTTTCATAATGTCTTTCTCCAAAATTATTCAAGACCTGATACTTCACGTAGACCTGAAGAAAATTCCCTGTACCATTCGTCAAATGCCTCATCAGAAACATATTCGTTCAGAACCTTTTCACGTTCTTCACCGCCGTTTATTCTTGCATACGCTTCATCATGTGCGTTCACGGCAGATTCATGAATAAAATTTCCTATAAAGTCTCTCGTATCAGATGTCTTCTCAAATGGTTTTGCCGTATAAAGCTTATAGTTCTGAATTTCGTCAATAGCAACTTTCAACGCACTCAGAAGCATCTGACTTTCTGCCTCCGAACCGATTTTGTCCGCTGAAATAAGATTTGTATCATTTGCGTCTTTCTTTACGGGCATATATCCTGAACCGACTGAAAATGAAATATTTCTTTCTTTTTCGGTAAACCATTTAAGAAATACGGTACAGGCGTACTCTGTTTTTTCGTCAGATTTTGTAACAACCATTCCTGCACCCTGCTGTACAAGATAAGGCTCTGTTCCCTCAAAATTAGGAACGGGCATGACAAGTGATTCAATCGGATAAGTGTAATCGTCGTCAATTGTTACCGAGTCGGGAAAATATGCCGCACCTGTAGTTGAACAGATGAGAGATATTATCTGTCCTGTTTTTGCATCATCGCTCCTGTAACGACTCTGTGCGGTAAAATATCCCTTTACATAAGGAACATAATAATTTTCCCAAAGTCTTTTTACGGCGGTTTCGTCAATATTCAGACTGAATTTTCCGTTTTCTTCGGTTACAAACTCCGCACCAAGCTGTTTAGCACCGACAAACATATAATTTGCGACTGAATCTCTTCCGAAAAATGCCTTACCGTCGTTTTCAATATCAGGGGTAAGACTATCAGTATATTCATAATACTTTTCCGCTGTGTCTGTAATTCCCTCCCACGTTTTCAGATCGTCAGTGCTTACATTTTCAGCATCGGAAAATTTTTCCCAGTCGGTAAGGTTAAGCATCATGACTTCGGTACTTTTAGCAGTCGGGAAAATTTTCAGTCCCGTATCTGCGTCTATTCTTCCCTCATCTATATAACCCTCAATATACTCTGCAAGTTCTTCTTCTGAAAAATATTCCGAAAGGTCTGCAACACAGCCAAGTTTATCAGCGGTGTAAGCTGTTTCAGAGTACGCTGTAAACATATCGGGGGCTTCTTCTGTACCTGCATCTTTTTTCAGTGATGCAAGTACACTGTCTGAAAGTTCTGAAATACCACCTTTGCTGTATGCTTCAACAACTATTCCCTGTTCACGTCCTATTGTTTCGTTAAATTCTATAACAGCATTGTCAAAATTTTCCTGCTGTACACCATTATAATAATGCCATATAGTTAAAGCAACGGGTTTTTTAGGGTCAAGACCGTATTTCTTGCCTGAATCTCCACAACCGGAAATTACACTGGATATTATACACAATGCTGATATTGTTGCAATTATTTTTTTAATTTTCATAATAAATCTCCCGTTATAATTTTAATATTGTTCATGAGATTCCGAATATTTGCAGGTATAAAAATATAATTTGTATATAACGCTGTGAAACCGACTTGATTTTTTGTGCATATTCTCCAATGTTCTGCAAAATACGGAATAATTTCTGATATATTTATCCTATCATAAATATTATATGGTGTCAAGAAATAATTTGTAAATAAATAAAAAAATAATGACGGTATTTTTTCAGCACCGTCAGATATGTATCAGTCAGAATTTTTAAAATACATCATCATTTCATCTGTAAGGCTGTAATGGTCGGGCTGACCCGTTATATCTTTCTTTTCAGTCCATACAGCACTGCTTAATTCACTTTTATCAAGAGTTATAGTGTCACTGCCGTCAACCTCGCAGAAGAATCCCGCAAGAATACCGCCCGAAAATCCCCACGGCTGAGATTTATAATATTTTATATTTTTTACTTTAAGACCTACTTCCTCCATAACCTCACGACTTACAGTTTCCTCAAAGGTTTCTCCTATCTCCGTAAAGCCTGCAACAAGTGCATTATATGAAACGCCCCTGTTCTGAACATATCTTGTTATAAGTATCCTCTCACCGCTCACAACTCCTACAATTACAGCCGGATTCAGACGGGGATAAATAAGTTTTCCACAGCCTGTACATCTTAACGCACGCTCTGCACGGTATAACTCGGTTATTTGTCCGCAACGTCCGCAGTAGCAGTTTGAAAGATACCATTCAGAAAGATGATATGCTGTAAACAGTGCAAAAAAATTTTCCTGACTTACATTTTCAGAATACCTGAGAGTTCTTATATTTTTATATGAATAGCCGTTTGGTACTGAAATTTCTTTGTCACGGGCAAGAAAATAGTGAACGTTCTCAATCGAAAACAGATATACTGTATGTTCAACACTTAAAAGACAGTGTAACGGAAACAATGATGTGCAGTTTTCATTAACAAGCACTTCATTTCCGATAAAATGAAAAATAATACTGTCTTTTTCGGGTTTTATGTCTGACGAATAATGATTATCGAATTTTTTTGGCATAATATCCTGTAACATAATATCGTTCCCTCTTATCTGATTTTATTATGTATATTATATCATAATCACACATGAATTGCAATAATAAAAAACTAAACTTCACTTTTATGATAAAACATTTTTCTGTAATTCATGGGTGTATATCCTGTTTCCTTTTTGAAACAGTTTGCAAAATGACTCTGTGACGAAAAACCGTAGTATTCTGCAATTTCAGAATATGTCATTTCCGAAGAAGTGAGAAGATGAGACGCAGAACGGATTTTTTCAGAAATAATATACTGATGTATAGACATACCTGTTTCCGCACTGAAAAGTGATGAAAGATAACTCCTGTCAAGAGAAAGTTCGTCGGAAATATGAGATATTTTTATTTTTTCATGAAGATGAATGTATATATAGTCCATAGCTTTTATAACATGAATGGAATAAATATTTTCCTTTTTTATTTTCCTCATACGGTCTGTAAAATCAATCACCATTTCATTGTGAAGTTTTAAAATACCCGAAATCGTTTTGGTTCTGTCCATTTTCTTAATAAACAGGTCACTTAATGTATACGCTTTCTCACGGTTAAGACCATGTTCAACACATATTCTCGTAATCATGGCAACCGCAACAACAAAATGATACCTTGCATTCTGTAAGCCGTCATCTGAAAGTCGTCCGTATTCCTTTCCCTCATATATATCGTTTTTTTCCGTATCCATAAGATACAGGGAAGCCGTTTCCATATCTCCGAGTGCAACGGCATTATAGAACTGATATTCAAGATTATACTCAAGATGACATATTTTTTCTTCTCTGCACTTAAAAATTTTCTTCTGCAAATCATCGTTTATACTCATATCGAAAAAACTCCTTTTTATTTATTATACAACAATTCCACAAAAAAAGCAACAGTATTAATATACATTTCAGCAAAATCATACTATAATATTATCATAACATATGTGAAAGGAAGTATGTTTTTATGCGTACATTTGATGGATTTATGCACGGAGTGAATCTCGGTGGCTGGCTTTCCCAGACAGACGATACTTCGGAAAATCATTACAGAAATTTTATTACCGAATCTGATATAAAATATATTTCTTCACTCGGTCTTGACCATGTAAGAGTACCTGTTGACTACATGGTTATTGAAGAAGAAAACGGAAATATAAAGAAAAACGGCTACAGTTATCTTGATAACTGTCTTGAATGGTGCAGAAAGTATAATTTACATATGGTTATTGACCTGCATAAGACTTTCGGCTACTCTTTTGACCCCCTCGACAAAACTGACAAGACCGTTTTTTTCCGTGACGAAAAATTACAGGAACGTTTTTATTCCCTTTGGAAAACAATATCTTCACGTTACGGAAAATATCACGATACCGTCGCATTTGAACTTCTTAACGAAATAGTTGAACCGTCTGTATCAGACGCATGGAACGGAATTGCAATGAAAGCTATAGAAACAATCCGCACCGTTGCCCCTGAATCATGGATTATATTTGGCGGAACTATGTACAACAGTGTATTGAGTGTCCCGAAACTTACAGACCCTAAAGACAATAAAGTTGCATACACATTCCATAGTTACGAACCTATGATATTTACACATCAGGGTGCATACTGGGTTGACAATATGCCCGAGGATTTCAGAATAAAATATCCCGAAAACATTGACGAATACCGCAGACAAAGCAAACGTCTTTCTCAGGAACTCGCAGGAGCAATTTTCAACGACAATCTCACGGAAATATCATGCGATTTCTTTGAAAAACTTTTCGTTCCTGCTCTTGAAACCGCCGAAAAACGCAACATTCCTCTTTACTGCGGAGAATATGGCGTTATTGACCTCGCCGACGATATTTCAAAGATAAACTGGACTTCTAATATATGTTCGGTATTTGACAAGTACAATATAGGTCGTGCATACTGGAACTACAAGGAAAAAGACTACGGAATAGTAAATATCAAAGACGAAAAAATCAGAAAACAGCTTGCCGAAAAATTATAAAAAGCCCTCTCAATATTTTATAAAAAAATTGCAGTCACAAAAAATGACTGCGATTTTTTATTTTAAAAATAAGTTCAGAATTTTTCTTCATGACGCTGTTTTCTCAGCATCGCTCTTTTTTCGGCAGCTTCCCAGTTGGCTTTTTCCTCGTCAGTTTCAAGAATCAGACGGGGAACTTCAACAGGTTTTTCATTTTCGTCAAGTGCAACCATAACGAGATAAGCTTTGTTTATAAGTTCTCTCTTACCGTTGAGACTTTCCACATAACTTTTAATACATACTTCCATTGAAGTACGTCTGACATAGGTGATATATCCGCATACTATTACTGTATCGTTTGCGTATGCAGGAGCTTTGAAAGAAAGTTTGTCTACTACAGCTGTAGTAACATTATGACCTGAATGTCGTCTTGCAACAACAGCCGCAACAATATCAATCCACTCCATAAGCTGTCCGCCGAAAAGCCTGTTATAGCCGTTTATATTTGCCTGCGTCAGCACGTGTACCTGCTCGGAATATGAATCCTTTACTCTTTTCTGCATATAAGTTTCTCCTTTTATTATTTTATGTCTGCAACAAGTTTCCTCATGCATACCATATCAAAAACATCTGTAACTCCGTCATAATTCAAATCGGAAAGTACAATGTCCTCTCCGTTTACCGATGACTTTCCTAAAATATATTTGTTCATTTCCACAAGGTCAGCTATATTCACACTGCCGTCGGTATTCATATCACCCATACCATACTCACACAAAGGAAGTTCCTCACCCTGAAAACTATGAAGTGCAGACGGCGCAAAAGGTTTCCATGAACCGTGAGAAGATGTTTCGGCTTTCATTTCGGCATCTGATTTAAGAAACCAGTCATATGAAATTTCTTCTTCATTGCCATCGTCCCACGTTGTATCGCTGTGAAAATAGTGACCGCCCAGTTTAATAACATTCCATGCATGAGTTTCACTTACAACATAGTATGTTTCAATTCCGACTGCGTTCAGGAGAATATTATAACATCTGCCATAACCCTCACAAACGGAAGAATCGTTCATGAAAACAGAAGCGTCATTATGATTTTTCGGCTGTCTGGTAGTTTCATAATCATAACGTACATTGTTGCACACCCAGTCATGAACCGCCTTTATTTTCTGCATATCATTCATACTGCTGTCAATGTATTCGTCAATGAATTTATCTGTTTCCGCTTTTATGTAAAGATTGATAAATCCGACATTATCAGAACCGTTGAAATTTTTCATTATAAAGTCCTTTATTTCGGGACGGAAACTCTTTGTTTCAGTATCAAAAACAGGGATAGAATTAATATTTGTCAGATTGTCACAGCCGTTGAAAGCACTTCCTTCCGTTTCTTTGCCTGTATCAATTATAATATCAGTAAGAGAATGGTTTTCGGCAAATGAATTTGAGTAAAGTCTAACATCACCGCCAAGTGTGATTTTTTCAAGACTGTCACAGCCACGACAGGCGTTTGAATTTACTTTTATCTTGCCGTTAAGCGTAAGTTCTTTAAGGCTTGTACAGTAACCCAGTGAATCAATACTCATTTCCAAATCTACATTATCGGGAAAGATAATTTCCTCAAGAGCCGTACATTTTCTGAAAACGTTCTGACCGATTTTAACAGTCGGGGAATCTCCTGTAAATTCAACTCTTTTAAGATTTTTACACTCTGAAAATACATCTGCATTCAAATTGCATGAACCGTCTAAAACTATTTCTTCAATTCCTGTATTTTTGAATGCACCTTTTTGTATATCAATATTACTTCCCTTTATAGTCAGATATTTCAGTGCTTGGGGATTATTCAGATTGAAATTGAATATTTCCGTTATAGCGGAATTAAAAGTTATCGAATTAAGGTCTATACCTGCTTCATCGCATTCTCTCCAGAAACGTTCATTGACTTTATTTACGGGAATATCTATAAAATATTCAGGAATAACAATATCCGCCGTTTTGCCTGATACTGCATTGGGGTCGTATGACAAAATCTCTGCTTCATATGTATTTGTAGTTTTATTATACGATACAGCTGCTTTAAAAGAATCAGATGTTGTTATAATGTTTGAGTATGAACTGCTTGCACCGGTTTCCGTCATATTTATATTATCAGGCAACTTAAAATCAGTGTCTTTGAAAGCATTGCTTGAAACAATCAGGTTTTCATGAAACGTCACTGATTTCAGTTTTGAACAGCCTGAAAAAGTACCGTCCGGAACTACTCTCATTGCTTCCGGAATATTGACAGACTCAATATTGGAATTCCTGAACACACCATATCCGAAATACTCTACGGTATCGGGTATCTTTACTGACTTTAAATTTTTATTTTCTTCAAACACCATTCCATCAACGGCAGTTACAGGGATTCCTGCAACCGTTTCAGGAATTTCAAGTGTCCCTTTATCATTATCAGAATCATAATGACTCAGATAGCTAATCAAATTCATTCCGCCATTTTCATGCTTTTTGAACTGAAAAGGAGACATCCATACTTCAGTATATTCATTTATACTTTGTTCAACCCCCTCTCCGAAACGCTTTATTGATGACGGAATACTAATTTGATAAAACCATATTCCCCCAAAAGCTTCTCCGGAAATACTCACAACCGGATAGCCTTCAATTTCAGATGGAATTCTAACAGAATATTGATTGGAACTTTCGGTATCAAATTTTGTAATTTCCACACAAGGAGTATCACATATGCCATCTATCTTATCATAAACGACATAACTCCAGTCACCGCTTACCTTTTCTTCCTCTGCATGAACAACAACAGCACTTTCGCTATAATGTCCGCAAACTGCCATTCCCCCCGAAAAACAACTTGCAATAACAAGTATGTATGCTATATTTCTTTTTAATGATTTCAAGTTAAACACCTCCATTTTATATTATACAAATTCTCTTAAATTCTGTCAATACTTTTTTAACAATTCGGATTAAATTGTAAATTTTCTTTGAACGGACAGGCGTATGTCCTATATCATAAGTATAATAAAATTACAGATATAATCTGTA
>DETU01000061.1 GCA_002362175.1 Ruminococcus sp. UBA3280 | reverse complement strand
TTACGTGCTATAATAAAAGTATACAGACATTTTTATAATATTTTTTTCATAATGAAAGGAAATTTTCTGGAATGAATATCAAAAACACACTTTTTGAATTATCCGAAACGTCAGGAGCTTCGGGAAACGAAAATCCCATTTCGGAAACAGCACTGACTATGCTTAAACAATATTGTCCCGACGCTAAGATAAAAAACGGAAATGTAATCGGAAATTTCGGTGAATTTAAAGAGGGACTTCCCCTGTTGGTTCTTGACGCACATATTGACCAGATAGGCATGATTGTTACATATATAACAGACGAAGGATTCATAAAAATCGGTAATCTCGGTGGAATTGACCGCCGTCTGCTCCCTGCACAGCCTGTTGTGGTTCACGGAAAAAAAGACATCAAAGGAGTTATATGTTCTGTTCCGCCTCACCTGACGGCAAACGGAAGTGAAGTTCTTTCCTTTGACGATACAGCCATTGATACAGGCTTGACAAAAGCTGAACTTGATGAAATAGTTTCACTCGGCGATACAATTACTTTTGATGTGAAATGCCGTGAACTTCTGAACGGACGTGTAACAGGCGGAGCATTTGACGACAGAAGCGGTATGGTATCGATTCTCTACGCACTCGAACTTCTCAAAGACAAAAAAACCGCATATAATGTCACTGTTATTTTCTCGGCTCAGGAAGAACTCGGTGAACGTGGTGCAAAAATCGGTGCATTTGAAATAAATCCCGACGTTGCTTTAGCAGTAGACGTAAGCTTTGCGTATGCTCAGGGTGAGGACGAACAAAAATGCGGTTATCTCGGCAAGGGTGCTATGATTGGTATTTCACCGTCGCTTTCAAGAGAAGTTTCCGACAAACTTATAAATACAGCAAGAGAAAATAATATCCCGTATCAGATTGAAGTTATGAACGGTCTTACTTCTACCAATGCCGACCGTTATTCAGTAAACCGTGAAGGGTGCAAAGCCTGTACCGTTTCAATTCCTCTCAGGAATATGCATACACCTGTTGAGGTTATTGAACTTAAAGATATTGAACTTACAGGAAAACTTATCGCCGAATTTATAAAGGGAGAATAATTTATGAAAAATCTGTTGAAAGAACTTTGTCTTGCTGACAGTATTTCAGGAGACGAAAGCGGAATAAGAAATATTATAATTGAAAAAATAAAGGACTTCTGTGACTACAGGATTGACCCTCTCGGAAATCTCATATGTTTCAGAAAAGGCAAAAAGACTTCTGACAAAAAACTGATGATTGTCGCACATATGGACGAAGTGGGCTTTATTGTAACCGCAATACGTTCTGACGGCACACTTGCTTTTGATATGGTAGGCGGTGTTGACCCGTCTGTAACAATCGGCAGACAAGTTAAAGTCGGGAAAAATCACATTAACGGCGTTATCGGTTCTACAGCAGTTCACAATCTCTCAAAGGAACAGCGTGAAAAAGCACCGAAGATGAACAGTCTTTACATTGACATAGGTGCGGAAAACAAGGAAGATGCCGAAAAATATGTAAGTCTCGGTGACTGTGTATACTTTGAATCCGAATTTATCGAAATCGGTGAAAACAGAATCAAATCAAAAGCAATTGACGACCGTGCAGGCTGTGCAATGATGATACGTCTTATACATGAAGAACCTGAATACGATACATATTTTGTCTTTAACGTTCAGGAGGAAATAGGTCTGCGTGGTTCAAGAGTTTCCGCTTTTTCCATAAATCCCGACTTTGCAATAGTTCTTGAGGCAACCACAGCTTCCGACATTGACGGCGTTTCAAGTGCAAAAAAGGTCTGCGAACTAGGAAAAGGTTCTGTTGTATCTTTCATGGACAGAAGCACGGTTTATGACAGACAGCTTTATAACCTTGCCTTTGATATTGCAAAGGAAGAAAATTTACCATGTCAGACAAAAACAATGATTGCAGGCGGTAACGACGCAGGTGCTATTCACATTACAGGCAATGGAATACGTACTGTTGCGGTATCTGTACCATGCAGATATTTACACTCTGCTTCGTGCGTAATCGAAACGGACGATTTTGAAAATTCATACAGACTGGTAAAAAATCTCTCAAAAAGGATTCATGAAATATGATTAAACTGATTGAAAAGGAAATGGAATTTGACCGTGAACTTCTCCTTAAATCCCTTTCCGGACGAAAAATGCTTGCATACATAAGAGCATACGGCACAGGTTATGACTTCTGTCGTTTCTATAAAGTAACAGACGAAAACGGTACGGGTTTTATGTTCATGATAAATTCAACCCTTATTATCTGTGCTGACGACAATCTTGAAGCTACAGAAGAAATTGACCTCTTTGTGAGCATGAATCTGCCTTTCAGAATAGAAGGCTCACAGAAAATTCTTAACGGAATTAAAATTCCTGAACGATATCAGAAACTTAACCGCACAATCTTTGAACTCGTTCCCGACGAAAAACCTCTTGAATCAATTGAGGAATTTGTTGACCTCAATCCCAGACTTCCCGACGTTTATAAGATTCTAAGTGAAGGATTCCCGAATATCGCAGACTTTTCGCTTTGGTATACAGATACTTCACACCGTTGCCGTCATGGTGTAAGCCGTACATTTACATACAGAAATTCAACAACCGCATCTGCAATTTACAACATAGACGGCGTTGTTCTTGTCGGACAGGTCGCCACCACAGAATCGGCAAGGGGTCGTGGATATGCAAGGGAATTTCTCAAATGGCTCGCACAGTTCTTTAACGGACTCGGTAAAAAAGCCTATCTCATGGCTCTTGACGTTCGTGTAAGTTTCTACCGTGAAATAGGATTCCGTGAAATCGAACGTGAAATAGTTCTTGAACGTATTGACGTTGAAAAAGAAAGTGTAATGAAAGGAAAACTGACTGATGAACAGTAAAATAAATGAAATATATAACATTGACAGCCGTATAATCGAACTTGCCGGAAAGGCTGAAAAAAACTGTGCGGAGGCTTTCCGCAGAATTGAAGAAACCGCTGAATATAACGGTGCAAAAGTTCTGAAAGCTTTTTCCGACAATAAAGTAAGCGAACCATGTTTCTATGGCTCTACAGGTTACGGTTACGGTGACATCGGACGTGATGTTATTGACAAGGTTTTTGCCCAGTCTCTCGGTACTGAGGACTCTCTTGTAAGATTCAATTTTGTTTCGGGAACTCATGCACTTTCAGTCGCACTTTTCGGCGTACTCCGTACAGGCGACAAAATTGTTTCAATTACAGGAAAACCATACGACACACTTGAAGAAGTAATAGGCATTGCAGGAAAAAAAGGCAACGGTTCTCTTATGGACTATGGTGTTGAATACAGTCAGGTTGACCTGCTCCCCGACGGTACACCCGATTTTGACGGAATAACAAACGCAGTAAAAGACGCAAAAGTTGCATATATACAGCGTTCAAGAGGTTATTCGCTCCGCCCTGCATTTACGGTAGACGATATTGAAAAAATGATTAAATCCGCAAAAAAGGGCAATCCTGATATTATTGTTATGGTTGACAACTGTTACGGCGAATTTGTTGAGGACAGGGAACCGTCCCACGTAGGTGCTGATATAATAATAGGCTCTCTCATAAAAAATGCGGGCGGAGGCATCGCACGCACAGGCGGTTACATTGCAGGACGTGCCGACCTCGTTGAACTCTGCTCATACCGTCTTACCTGTGTAGGAATGGGAAAGGAAGTCGGTTGTACTCTTGGCATGAACCGTGAAATTCTGCTTGGTCTTTTCTTTGCCCCCGACGTTGTTTCAAACGCTATAAAAACATCAGCCTTTGCAAGTGAACTCTTTACCATGCTCGGCTTTGAATGTTCTCCGCGAAAAGACGACAAGAGAGGCGACATTATAACCGCTGTAAAACTCGGTGACGAAAAACACCTCACTGCTTTTTGTCGTGGAATACAGAAAGGTGCTCCCGTTGATTCGTTTGTTACTCCTGAACCTTGGGATATGCCGGGATATTCTGACAAAGTAATCATGGCGGCAGGTGCTTTCACAAACGGTGCTTCAATAGAACTTTCAGCAGACGCTCCGATTCGTGAACCGTTTGCGGTATGGATGCAGGGCGGTATTACATATACAAGCGGTAAACTCGGAGTTATGCTTGCTGTTCAGGAAATGCTTGACAGCGGACTTCTTTCATTCTGAAAATATCAGGATTTACAGGTTCATTTTTACAGTTTACTACAAATAAGTAAAAAAAATGTTACAGAAAAAATACAAATTCCGACGATTCCGTAATAAATGCTTTCAGCAGTTGACATTTCACAAAAATGCTGATAAAATAGATTAGATGAATCTTAATATTAATAAAGGAGGAGCTGCTTTGGGAGAACGTAAAATACGTTACAAGTGCATGGCAAGATACGACAGCGGACTGAATATATGTCCGTCATGCGGATATGCCGAGAATACCCCGTCAAATCCCATGTATATATCTCCGGGAACAATACTCCATGACAGATATCTTGTCGGTGTTATGCTTGAATATAACGGTGAGGGTGCTACTTATATAGCTCACGATACCTCAACAGAATGTACTGTTCTTATAAGGGAATATATGCCTGTAAACCTTTGTACACGTATCAAAGACCAGCCTGACATAAGTGTAAGTTATGAAAATCTTGCCAAATACAAGGCATTTATGGCTGAATACACAGAACTTAACAAATCTCTTGCACGTCTCAGAAACAATTCAAATATAAACCCCGTTCTTGATATGTTTGCGGAAAACAATACAACATACACCGTTTTTGAATATATAGACGGAGTTAAAATGCTTGACTACCTAAAGGACAATGCAGGCGAAATCAGCTGGGAACAGATTTCAAAACTCTTTCCCCCGATGTTCACAACGCTCGGTATTCTTCATAATGCCGGAATTATACACCGTGCAATAAGTCCCGACACAGTTTACATAACAAACAAAGGTGAACTGAAACTAACGGGATTCTGTATTTCTGCCGTAAGAACTGCGGACGCTGGTCTTGAATATGAACTTTTCAAGGGTTATGCCGCTCCCGAACAGTATTCCTCAAGCAGTAACAGCCGTCAGGGTTCATGGACCGATGTTTACAGCGTATGTGCATTGATGTACAGGTCTCTGACGGGCTGTATGCCTGTTGATTCAATGAGCCGTCTTAAATCAGACGAACTTTGCGAACCGAGAATGTTGAGTGCAAAAATTCCGAGAAATGTCTCAAAGGTCATTATGGACGGAATGACACTCTCAGGCTGTGACCGTATACAGACTATAACGGAACTCGTTACACGTCTTTTTGAACAGCCTGTGCCGAAAACCATTCAGAATACAGCACCGAGACGCAGAGTAAATCCGGAAACAAATAACAGTCAAAATAATAACTATCAGGAAAATATACCTGTAAATGACGGTTACGCTGACAGAAATTATACACCTGCTCATGATAATTATTACGGAGAATATGAACCCGACAACGAAAATCACGGAAATGATTACAAATATGAAACGGTTGACAGACTGAAAGTGCCTGTAATTATCGGTATACTACTTGTTGCAATACTCATGATAATAGCTGTTTTCATAATAAATATGATTACCGATACAAAACAAAGCCGTGAAAGCAATACAAACAGACACAATAATTCAACTTCTGCTTCTGATAACGTCGTTTCAGGCGATTCGCCCGAACAGGAAGAAACAGAAACGCTTGATACCATTATGCCCGACCTTGTAGGAAAATTCTATGAGTTTACAGCCGAAAAATACAAGGACTATTTCACACTGGAAGCTGAATATGAATACAATGACGACTATGAACCGGATATGATTTTCTGGCAGAATGTCGAACCGGGTGAACAGCTTGTAGGCGGTCGTGCAACTATCAAGGTAAAAGTCAGCAAGGGAAAAGAAAAAGCTGAAATTCCCGAATATAAAGACCTTACTATAAAGGAATATGAAGTCAAACTCAAAGAAGCAGGTATTTTGAATTATTCCATACTTGCAACAAAAAGTACAAATGTAAAGCCTGATGTTGTAATCGGACTTCAGGTTGAAGGAAAAGATGTAAAACCCGGAGATATTTTCAGTAACAAGGAAGGCAAAAAACTTATTGTATACTATTACTCCGAAAATGTCACAACAGATAACAGCAATCTTTTTATTGACAACGGAAACGGTTCTGAACCCGAAGAAGAAGAAACAACTTCCGAAAAAGAACAAACAACTACAAAATATGTAGCACCGTCCACAACAGCACCTGTATATACAGAACCTCCTACAACAGAGCCTGTTTATACTGACCCTCCTGTAACAGAGCCTGTTTATACCGACCCTCCTGTAACAGAACCTATTTATACACAACCACCTGTTGTCGAACCCGACCCGCCTATTGATACAAGCGGTGGCGACGACCCTGGAGTTATATAAAAAACAAAAGACTTCTGTGAATACAGAAGTCTTTTTTATTATTCGCCGTACATTGTTTCAAGCCATTTTATAAGTTCTTCAAAACCTTCCTGAGTTTTATCAAAATCCTGCTCATGTTCTATGACGGCTTTCATTGAACATAGTCTCCCGTGCCATGTAAGGCATTTCATTTTTTCACCGTTTATAATCTTGTACGAAAAATCCCCCTTGCTTCCCGAATAGTCATTTCCACTTTCAAAATAATAGAATTTAGGTATATCAAAGATTTTCGATACGCTTGTTTTTACGGACATATTCACACCTGCCTCTCAAAAAAGTCAACAGCTTTGTCAAGACTTTCATAAATACCGCTTAAAAGTGGTTTTATTTCGTCGTCGGGCTGAGTGAGGTCAGGTATCATTATAACACGACAACCTGCCGAATACGCTGATTTAATACCGTTCGGGGAGTCCTCAAAAGCAACACATTCCTTTGGAAGAAGTTCGAGTTTTTCGGAAGCGGTAATATAAATATCGGGGTCGGGTTTACCGTTAGTTACCATATCACCGCATATAACAGCATCAAAATATTTATATACGTCAATTTTTTTCAGGTAATGTTCAGCACGTTCACGGTCGGTTGCCGTTGCAACGGCTATAAGATAATTATTGTTTCTGAGATAGTCAAGCAGTTCAAAAAGACCCTTTTTCACCTCAAAACCGTATTTGTCTATATAGTCGTTCATAAGTGAAATACGTCTGCTCCTTACTTCACTGAACGGAAATTCCTCTCCGAAAATTCCTTTAAGCAACGGAACAGAATATTTTCTTGACATACTGCGTATACTGAAAACATTTTCTTCGGTCATGTTATAACCGTATTCCTTTGCCGATTCTTTCCAAAAACGTACAAGCAGTTTTTCGGTATCAATCATAAGACCGTCCATATCAAAAACCGCACCTTTGATTTTTCTTTCCATATACCCTCCTTAAAAATCATATGGACGGACATTGTCCGCCCATATATAAATTTTTATTACCAGTTAATCATCCACTTGTACATACCTTCATACTGTTTTGCCGAGCTGTTCCAAGAATAATCAGTAGTCATGCCTCTGTATACCATATTGTCCCACTGGTCACGATGATTGAAGTAAATATGCTTTGAGTAATTGATAACACCAAGCATTTCCTCACCGTTATAGTTTGCAAATGAGAATCCTGTACCTGTTCCGTCAAATTCGTTGTACGGTGCTACTGTATCTTTAAGACCGCCTGTCTCCCTTACAATCGGAACTGTACCGTATCTGAGGGAAATAAGCTGTGTAAGTCCGCATGGTTCAAAAAGCGATGGCATAAGCATAGCATCGGCAGCGGCATAAAGCTTATGTGCGAGAGGGTCGGAATAGAGAATATTTGCGGAAACTCTTTCGGGATATTTCCACTGATAGTGCCTGAACATATTTTCATACTTCTGGTCACCCGTACCGATTACGACAAACTGTGTATTTTCGTCGCAGATTCTTTCCATTGCATAGCTTACGAGGTCAAGACCTTTCTGGTCGGTAAGACGTGAAATAATAGCTATCATGTACTTGTTTTCATCAACGGGCAATCCAAGTTCTTTCTGAAGTGCGGTTTTATTCTGTGCCTTTTTCTTCTTGAAATTCTTTGCATGATATTCCTTGTAAATGTGCTTATCGTTGTTCGGGTCAAAAACGTTATAGTCAATACCGTTTACAATACCTCTGAGAGAAGCAGACCTTGCCCTGAGGAGTCCGTCAAGCTGTTCGCCATAGAAAGGATATTTTATTTCTTCTGCGTATGTTTCACTTACAGTTGTTATATAGTCGGCATAAACAAGACCGCCTTTTAACATATTAGCGTCCTTTTTAAATTCAAGCTTGTCAGGAGTGAACATATAGTCAGGAAGTGCTGTATTATATTTGAAAGTATCGATATTCCATACGC
Organism: Ruminococcus sp. UBA3280; assembly: GCA_002362175.1. Lineage (GTDB taxonomy): Bacteria > Bacillota > Clostridia > Oscillospirales > Ruminococcaceae > Ruminococcus. The sequence continues at coordinate 22,049 of DETU01000061.1, read as the reverse complement.
CCTGAAATTTAAGGTTATGGATTGTCATAATTGTCTTTGTTGAACTGTAGAAAGGATTGGTTGCAAAGGTTGAATGCATGAAAACAGGAATCATTGAAGCCTGCCAATCGTGACAGTGAATAATGTCGGGACGGAATCCTATTACGGGCAGAATAGCAAGTACTGCTTTACAGAAGAAAGTAAACCTTTCAATGTCCCACTTCAAATCAGCCGAATAAGGTGCATCGCACTTGAAATAGTATTCATTATCAACAAAATAGAACTTTATTCCGTTATATTCATACTCCATGATTCCGACGTGTACATTATCTTTTCTCATACCGTAGTCCATGTAGAAATGCTGGACATACTTGAAATTGTCCCTGAATTTAGCAGGAATACAGGTATAGTAAGGCATAATTACCCTTACATCGAAATCATTCTTGTTAAGATACTTTGGAAGTGCACCAACAACGTCAGCAAGACCGCCGGTCTTGATAAACGGCACACATTCAGAGGCAGCAAATAAAATATTGTTCATGCCATTAACTCCTTGCTTTATAAATTACTGCTTCATGCAGTTTAGGATATTTATATTATACACCAAAATTTGCAATAAGTCAATACCACAAAATAGTAAAAACTGCACAAAATATTTTTCCGAATATACTTAAATATGCTTTTGGTCTTGAAAAAATGCTTATAATGTATGCAATTCATTTTAAAACCTCCTTTTACTGTTATTGGACTACTATTCATATACTTTCAGTAACTGCATTGAAACAAATTTTTTTGAAAAAGTACTTGACAAATAAAAAGCATCATGTTATAATACAGATGTTATATAACAAACGTAATATAAAAAAGGAGTTCGATTATGCCACCTAAAGCAAAAATAACAAAAGAAATGGTAATTGATGCAGGTTTGAAAATCGTCAGGAATGAAGGAGAAGAAAATCTGAACGTCCGCAGAGTTGCAACTGAACTCAATTGCTCAACTCAGCCTGTCATGTATCACTTCAAAACGGTAAATGACTTAAAATCATCAGTTTATAAACTTGCTGATGAATTACATACAAATTTTCTTATGATACCCGATGAAAATGCCGACAATCCCCTTTTATCTATCGGACTGCGTTATATACGGTTTGCCAATGAAGAAAAAAATCTTTTCTGCTTTCTGTTTCAGTCGGATAAATTTCAGAATATCAGCTTTCGTGAACTTGTTTATTCAGACTGTTCAGCTCCGATTATTGCACCTATCTGCGAAAATACAGGACTTTCCGAATCGCAGACCAAGGAATTATTTGAATCTCTTTTGATTTGCGTTCATGGTGCGGCAAGCCTTATTGCCAATAATTCAATTGATTATGATAACGCTTATTTTGAAAGACTTCTGAGAAATACATTTACAGGTATGATATGTATCATAAAAGGAGACAAAAATGAAACTGTTTAATAAAAATGAAGTGACTTTTTCAGTAGTACTTATACTTATTTATGTTTTCGGTGAAAGTGCAATGCAGAGAATTTCAGAAAAAACAGGGATAGAATTTCTTGCGGAAATGATTTTCTGCATTATACTGTCATTGATAATTTTGTTATTTATCAGGAGAAACAGCCTTAGTCAATATCTTGGACTTAAAAAACCTGAAATACCCACTTCTAAAATGCTTTTCTATATCCCCCTTCTGCTTATCGGCGGAACAAGTGCATTTTTCGGATTAGGCATGAAATACAGCCTGACAGGTACAATTTTTCATACTGTAATGATGATAGGTGTGGGATTTTTGGAAGAAGTTATATTCCGTGGATTTTTATTCAGAGGAATCGCCAAACAAAATACTGCACGAGCTGTTGTAATATCTTCTGTTACCTTTGGAATCGGACACTTTGTAAATCTGCTGAATGGCTATGATTTACTTGAAAACATTCTTCAGGTGATATATGCCATTGCAGTTGGATTTATGCTTGTGTTCATATTTCTTAGAACTCATAGCATTATCCCTTGCATAGTTTTTCACGGCTTCAATAACAATATGACAGCATTTGCAACAGGTAATTTTCTTATCAACAAATTTGGCGAGAAAAATGCTGAAATTATTACAACTTCCATAATGCTGATTATTACTATTGCTTATCTTATATACATAATCAGGCTTCCAAAAAAGGATTTATTGCCCGAAGAAAAGTAAAACAATAATTAAAATAAGCCCGAAAGTAATTTTCCAACTGCTTACGGGCTTATTTCAATTATTTGTTTATTCGCATAAATAAGAATTTATAATATACTTTAATGAGATAAAATATTCTGTGTTTTATTTATTATCATATTACATCTTCCCCATGATTCATCTTTGAAAATAAATGCATTGACATCTGTCTTTCTTATTATAAATCCGACATTTTCATAACACTTTTTTGCCATTGTGTTTTCCGAAAAGACATTGAGCTGAACAGATTCTGCCTTAGTAATATTAAAAGCATATTCAACAGCCAGTTGCAGCATTGCTTTTCCCAATCCTTTTCCCCGTTGTTCAGGAGTAACCATTACAAATTTAAGCATACCTTCGTTTAAACTTAAATTTACTGAATAACAAAAAAATCCTACTACTTTTCCGTCGTCTGTAGTTGCAACATATGGAATATCACCAGACTTGATTGCAGCTTCTAACATTATTTCTTCAAAATTTTCTTTCTCGATTGGATATTTAATACGATTAGCACACCACATAGCGTGTGTTCTTTCATCTGAAATCCAATTTTTAACTTCGTCAAAATCACAACACAATATAAAAGGTCTTAATCTCATAACATTCCTCCATTTTGAATAAAACAGACAAATATTTTCTTTATAAATTCCGATTTGTCTTACTAAAATTATAAATCAATAGAAACGCCATAGTACCTCTGACAGTAATATCAGAAATACTATGGCGTAAAACTTCTATATCAGCACCGCCTGTATGTCCGTTCCTTTTTTTATATTACTTGAAGTAGTTTACACCGCTTTCAAATATCTTCTGGTCTTTTTCACCTGCAACGTTCTTGCATATATAACTACCCTTACGTTCAGAGTGACCCATTTTACCGAGAACACGACCGTCGGGAGAAGTTATACCCTCTATAGCTTCAATGGAAGTATTGGGGTTGTAATGTATATCCATAGTGGGATTACCGTCAAGGTCAACATACTGTGTAGCAATCTGACCGTTATTGGCAAGTCTCTGAATAAGGCTCTGAGGAGCAACAAAACGACCCTCACCGTGTGAAATCGGAACAGTATGAATATCGCCCACTTCACAGCTATAAAGCCACGGAGATTTATTTGATGCGATTCTTGTATTTACCATCATGGACTGATGACGTGCAATTGTATTGAAAGTAAGAGTAGGTGATTCGTCAGTCATGTCGGTAATTTCACCAAAAGGAACAAGTCCGAGCTTGATTAACGCCTGAAAACCGTTGCATATACCGAGCATAAGACCATCACGGTTTTTGAGTAAGTCATGAACAGCGTCCTTTATTTTCGGATTACGGAAAAATGCTGTAATAAACTTACCGCTTCCCTCAGGTTCGTCACCACCGCTGAAACCACCGGGAATCATGATAATCTGTGATTCCTTTACAGCTTTTTCAAAATAGTTTACAGAGTCCTCAAGATCTGATGCGGAAAGGTTCTTTATAACTACAGTTTCAGCCTTAGCACCTGCCTTTTCAAAGGCTCTTTCCGTATCGTATTCGCAGTTAGTACCGGGGAATACAGGAATAAGCACCTTTGGCTGTGCGGTCTTTATTGACGCAGACTTCTTTCCTGTATTTTCGTGGGAATAAGTCTGCGGAGTAGCGTCTGTAGTTCTGATTCTGCACGGGAATACAGGTTCAAGCTTACCCTCCCATGCTCTCTGTAAACTGTCAAGATTTACTGTATATTTCTGAGTATAAATCTTATAGTCGGAAATAGTCTTACCGATAACAAATTCATCATTCTGTGCATTTCCGAGAACTTCAACAATGAAAGCACCGTAACGTGATTTATAGAGTTCGTCTGATGTAAGATGAGCCGAGAACTCAAAGCCGAGTCTGTTTCCGAAACACATCTTTGCAATACCCTCAGCAACACCGCCATAGCCAATTGTCCATACAGCGTTTGCACGTCCCTCTGCAATAAGCTTTTCAACCTTATCAAAGCAGTTTTTCAGGCTTGCAAATACAGGGAGACCGTTTCTGTCGTATTCGGGAACAATCATAATAACGTCGTTTCCTGCTTCCTTGAACTCTGTAGAAACAACCTTGTTAGCCTGTGCCGTTGAGACAGCAAATGAAACAAGAGTAGGCGGAACGTCAATATTTTCAAAAGTACCTGACATTGAGTCCTTACCGCCTATAGAACCACAGCCCATTTCAAGCTGTGCCTTGAATGCACCGAGAAGTGCAGCAAGAGGCTTGCCCCAGCGTTTAGGGTCATTCTGAGTGCGTTCAAAGTATTCCTGGAAAGTCAGCCAGCAATGCTTATATGAACCACCTGCACCTACAACCTTTGCAATTGATTCAACTACAGCAAGCATTGCACCATGATATGGACTTCTTGATGATATGTCAGGATTGTAACCCCAGCCCATAAGTGAACAGGTATTTGTTTCACCTTTTAGTACGGGAATCTTTGCAGCCATAGCCTGTGAAGGTGTCATCTGATAAACACCGCCGAAAGGCATAAGCACCGTACCTGCTCCGATAGTGGAATCGAACTTTTCAATAAGACCTTTCTGTGAACATACATTAAGATTTGACATAAGTTCAGTCCATGTTTCAGCATTGTCAATGAAAACTTCGTCGTCTGTGAATGACGGTTCTTCAACAACAATGTCAGTATGCTTTACAGCACCGTTTGAGTTGAGGAAATCTCTTGAAAGGTTTACAATTGTATTGCCGTTCCAGTTCATTTTAAGACGTGGTTCTTCAACAACGTCGGCTACAACAGTTGCTTCAAGATTTTCTTTCTTAGCCTCTGTCATGAATTTCTCAACGTCCTCAGGAGCGATAACTACAGCCATTCTTTCCTGTGATTCACTGATAGCAATTTCAGTGCCGTCAAGACCGTCGTATTTTTTCGGAACTGCATTGAGATTTATTACAAGACCGTCAGTAAGTTCACCGATAGCTACCGACACACCACCTGCACCAAAATCGTTACAGCGTTTAATCATCTGAGTTACTTCAGGATTTCTGAAAAGTCTCTGCAACTTTCTTTCTTCGGGTGGATTACCTTTCTGAACTTCCGCACCACAGCTTTCAAGTGATTCAAGAGTATGCGACTTTGACGAACCTGTAGCACCTCCACAGCCGTCACGTCCTGTTTTACCGCCGAGAAGTACAACTATATCGCCTGCAACGGGTCTTTCACGTCTGATATTCTCGGCAGGAGCAGCACCTACTACCGCACCTATTTCCATTCTCTTTGCCACATATCCGGGGTGATATACTTCAGCAACGTGTCCTGTAGCAAGTCCTATCTGGTTACCGTATGAACTGTAACCGTTTGCCGCACCTACTGTAATTTTTCTCTGCGGAAGTTTTCCCGCAATAGTATCTTCAACGGGTACAAGCGGATTTGCCGCACCTGTAACACGCATAGCCTGATAAACATATGAACGTCCTGAAAGCGGGTCACGGATTGCACCGCCGAGACAGGTAGCCGCACCGCCGAAAGGTTCGATTTCAGTCGGGTGATTGTGTGTCTCGTTCTTAAACATAAGAATCCAGTCCTCAGACTGACCGTCAACATCAACCTTTATCTTTACGGAACAGGCGTTTATTTCCTCACTTTCGTCGAGGTCGTCAAGAAGTCCGTCAGCTTTGAGTTTCTTTGCGGCAATGGTTGCCAAATCCATAAGAGTAACGGGTTTCTGTGAGCGACCGAGTTCATCACGTATATTAAGATAATTGATATAAGTATCTCTGATGTACGGAGTATCTATCTTTACATCATTCACATTTGTAAGGAAAGTAGTGTGACGGCAGTGGTCAGACCAATATGTGTCAATCATTTTAATTTCTGTGATTGTAGGGTCACGCTGTTCGTCATTTCGGAAATAATCCTGACAGAATTTAATGTCATCATAGTCCATTGCAAGACCATATTTCTTTATAAAATCATGAAGTCCGTCGGAATCGAGTTCTGTAAAACCTTCAAGTGTCTCGACTGTTTCGGGAATTTCATAGTTTGTATCAAGAGTTTCGGGCTTTTCAAGAGAAGCTTCACGGCTTTCAACGGGATTAATGATATATGATTTGAGTGTGTCAAACTCCTCATCTGTGATGTTTCCTGAAACAATATAAATACGGGCATTTCTTACACGACATCTTTCGCCCTGACGAAGAATCTGTATACACTGCTCACAGCTGTCTGCACGCTGGTCAAACTGTCCCGGAAGATATTCAACGGCAAAGATTCTGTCGTCTGATGTAAGCATGGGAAGCTCGTCATATACAACGTCAACGGCAGGCTCTGAAAATACAGTGCTTATTGATGCTTTGAAATCTTCTTCACTGAGTTTGTCGGCATCGTATCTGTTAAGGATACGCAGACCGTTTATATTCAGTCTGAGTGCTGTACGCACATCGCTGAGTACGGACTGTGCTTCAACAGCAAATTCCGGCTTTTTTTCGGCATAAATTCTAAATACGGACATAATAAAATCTCCATTTCTCCGCAAAGGGATTTTTTATTGACCTGTATAAAAAACAAGTCTTTATTATTCGTTCACGATTCTGCCAATGCAGAAATCAGAACGGCTTTCTTCTATTGTAACACAAAATATCTTATTACGCAAACTTTTTTCGGAATTTTCACGAGGAATTTTTATTAATGTATAATCTGCTGCATATCCTCTGTGGAAATCTGTGCAGTTTTCACGTTCAAAAAGCACTTTTACGGTCTTTCCGACAAGTGAACGCATATACTCCGCTTCTGATTTTGCAGACATTTCAGACATTTCACCCGCACGCAGTGCCTTTATATTTTCGGGAATCTGACCCGCCATTCTGTCGGCAGGAGTTCCCTTGCGTCTTGAATACCTGAAAACATGAACACGGCTGAATCCGACTTTTCCGACAAATTCAAGCGACTGTCTGAAATCTTCGTCAGTTTCCGACGGAAAACCAACCATAATATCAGTAGTGAAAGAACATTCAGGAAAAAAGTTCCGTATACGTTCAGTGAGACTTAAATATTCCTCCGCAGTGTAATGACGGTTCATGGCTTTAAGGGTTTTAGTACAGCCACTCTGCAAAGACAAGTGAAACTGCGGACAAAGCTCAGGCACTGCTGAAAGTCTTTTCAGCAAGTCATCAGACATCATTTCAGGTTCAAGAGAACCGAGCCTTATACGTTCAATTCCTTTCACTTCTGCACATACCTCAACAGCATCGGCAAGATTCAGACCGTATTCCCTGCCGTAAAAAGCAAGATTTATTCCTGTCAGGACAATTTCCTTTTTTCCCATAACAGCTGACTTTTCTGCTTCTTCCCTAACTGATTCCAAAGTCCTCGAACGGCAACGCCCTCTTGCATACGGAATAATACAATAAGTGCAGAACTGATTACAGCCGTCCTGAATTTTTATGAAAGTACGTGTATTATTATCAAACGACGGTGATTCAAGACATTCAAAAGGGTCGTCTTTTGAGTAGTCCGCAATCACGATTTTTCGTGAACGCCTTTGCAGACATTCCGTAACAAGTGCAACAATCGCCGAGCGGTTTTTAGTACCCGTAATAATATCGGCTTCGGACATCTTTTCCGCCTCTGCTCTGTTAGCCTGCGGGTAACACCCCGTAAGTGCAATAACAGAATCAGGAAGATTTTGTCTCATTTTCCGCAGTGCAGATAAAACCCTGCTGTCTCCCGACGACGTAACAGTACACGAATTTATAACAACAGCGTCTGCATCGTTCCATGAATCGAGAATTTCATAGTCATGACTGCGAAACTCCGTTTTCATACATTCAGTTTCGTATTGATTGACCTTACAGCCAAAAGTAATAAAAAATACTTTATACATATTTCACCTTATTAACACAAATTTTTCTTCAATTCGTCATGTTCATACTGCACAAAAACCACCAGTCATTTTTATGCATTATAGATAATTATTCGTTCTGAATAAAAAGAAGTTTATATTGCACATTTAATTATACCAAATTGACGAAAATCACTGAAACTCCTTGACATTCTGCGGAATACGTGATATTATATAGTTGCGGTCGGGAAAAGCCGCTGAAAAAGCAATAAACAGTAAAAAACAAACCACATATCCTAAACAGGAGGTAAATTTTTATGACAAAGACAAAGGTTTTTCTTCAGGCAATCAACGATGTTAAGGAATTTGTTACTATCGTAATGCGTTACGATTTTGACATTGACCTCGTTTCCGGAAGATACGCTGTTGACGCAAAGTCAATCATGGGTATTTTCAGCTTAGACCTCTCAAAGCCGATTGAACTCGACGCTCACACAGATGATGCTGAGGACTTCATCAAGGAAATCGAAAAATTCATAGTAAAATAAATTTTATCATACATCAGAAACGTCAAAGGGATTCGGTTCTTTCATAAACCGTGTCCCTTTTTTGATGCAGATACGATTATTTCCATAATTTACTCACAAACCGCTGAATATTTCAGTTTCTTCATGCAATAATAAATTCAGACGCTTGATTCTGTTGGCGAATGTTTTATAAAGCGGTTTGCCAATGAAAAAACGTCTGTAAAAAATCCCGAATAAAGAGGTGTTCTCAATATGTGGGACAAACTAGCACTTATTCTCCTGATAATCGGGGGAATAAACTGGGGACTGGTCGGTATTTTTGAATTTGACCTCGTTGCATGGCTTTTCGGCGGTGCAGGAAGTCTTTTAAGCCGAACCGTTTATATTCTTGTAGCAATATCGGCTATATGGTGTATATCCCTTCTTTTCAGGAGAGACGAAGCGATAGCATACAACGGAAGCCGATAAAAATCCCCTGACGCTCCTGTGATGCCGTAGGAGCGTTTACATATATCATAAAAACAAAAAGGAGAGGTCAGAAACCTCCCCTTTACTTTTATAATCAGTCGCTGATATAAGGGAGAAGAGCGATTTGTCTTGCTCTCTTTACGGCTACTGTAAGTTCACGCTGGTGATATGCACAAGTACCGGTTACACGTCTGGGAAGAATCTTAGCTCTTTCAGTCATGCACTTTCTAAGCTTTGCAAGGTCCTTATAGTCAATTCTCTCAATTCTGTCCGCACAGAACATACAAACTTTCTTGCGGGGCTTCTTTGAGGGACGGGAATTTCTTTCCTTTTCCATATTCAAACTCGCACGTCGTTAAGGACGTGATACACTCCTTTCGTAAATAGTTGATTTTTCCACTCAGAACGGAACGTCGCCGTCGCTGAGAATTTCCTCATAATCGTTAATACTGCCATAAGACATATTGTCATTATTTGGTGCAGACGACTGCGGAGGAGCAGATGAATAATTATTCTGCGGTGCGGAATAGCTGTTATTGTAATTATTATTACCATAATCACTGTTTGTTCCGCTTTCTGCCTTAGAACCTGTAAACTCCACATTATCAACCATTACATCAGTTGTATAATGTGTAACATCAGGGTGATTTTTATCCTGATAGCTACCTGTTCTCAGCTGTCCTTCAACACATATCATACTGCCCTTTTTAAAGTAGCGGTTTACAAACTCTGCGGTCTGTCTCCATGCTGTACAGTTTATAAAATCAGCTTGTCTTTCGCCTGTCTGCTTATCAGCAAATTTACGATTTATAGCGATTGTAAATCTGCATGAAGAAATTCCACTCTGAGTCTGACGAAGTTCGGGGGCAGCGGTAAGTCTGCCCATTAAAATAACCTTATTCATTTAAACGCTCCTTAAAAAATAAAAACAAATAATTATTCAGCAATAACAGTAACGAGTGAACGGAGAACGCCGTCAGTAATATTGAGACGTCTTGAAAGTTCAGCCGGATAATCAGGCTTGGACTCAAAAGTATAGATTACATAATAACCCTCTGTTTCGTCCTCGATAGGATATGCAAGCTTACGCTTACCCCAATCTTCGTTGACTTCAACAGCTTCTGCGTGTCTTTCAATTCTCTCCTTGAACTTTTCAACAAGAGCCTTCATGGGTTCTTCACCGTTCTTGAGGCTGAAAACAACCATTACTTCATACTTAGCGGATACCTTTGCCATTTCAGATACACCTCCTTCTGGATTCTGCCCGTCAACTTCCTGCGGGCAAGGATAACTTGTACCGCTTGTCACGATACTCACTTATTGTATCATATATTTCCTGAATTGTCAAGAGATTTAGGCAAAAAAATTTCCAAACGTCACAATTTCCATAAACATCTGATAATATGCAAAAGTATTTGTCATAAAGTACAAAAAAAATCATTACTATTGACAATAATATAACAAAGGTGCTATAATGACGGCATAAAAACTCTCTTTTCATAGATTGAAAATTCAGCAAATAAATTGTATTTACACTATAAGGAGTAATATGAAAAAAATAAAAATTTGTACATTATCAGACGGATATCATTATTTATTTTCCTGTATTGAATGTGGGAATAAAATGGAATTGATTACGGGGTCAGGAAGATATGGTAATCTTGGAGAATTTCATTGTTTATATTGTTCAAAAAAGTATTATGCTACTATAGACGACCACCCACAACCAAAATGTTATATCTTTGAATCAGGAAAACAGCCTGTATCTATGTTTGATTCAGAGAGTAAAAACAATAGTATTATTTTAGAACAATACGGAAAAATAAAAGATTAAATTTTATCATTTTGAACTTCGTATAGCTCTATTATGATATGGCTAAACTTATTGAAACTTATATTATTTATCTGCTCACAGATGGAAAGAATGTGAAAAAATGACATATAACGAATCACTTGAATATCTGAAAAAAGCTTCACAGCGTGGCAGTTGTTTCGGACTTGAAAGAATTACTGCTCTTATGGAGCGTCTCGGGAATCCACAGAATAAAGTAAAAACAATTCACGTAACGGGAACTAACGGCAAAGGTTCATTTAGTGCAATGATTTCGTCTGTTCTGAAAAATGCGGGTTACAGAGTGGGAGTATTTTCTTCTCCTGCAATAACAAAAGTAACGGACAGTTTCCGTATAGACTGCAATGAAATTTCAGAAAATGAGTTTGCGGAAATAACAGGTGATATTTCACAGGTATGTGAAGAAATGGACGACAAGCCGACTGAATTTGAAATACTCACTGCTGTTGCATTTGAAATGTTTGTAAGAAAAAGATGTGATATTGCCGTTGTCGAGTGCGGAATGGGCGGTGACCTTGACTCAACAAACGTCATTTCTTCTCCCCTGCTGTCAGTCATCACAAATGTACAGAAAGACCATTGCTCTTTTTTAGGAAACACCATTGACGAAATAGCCTCACACAAAGCAGGTATAATCAAACACGGCAGACCTGTCTTTTTTGGCGGTAATGATGAAAATATTCCTGAAATCATAGCAGAAACTGCACGACAAAAATCCGCCGAAATTTTCACGGCTGACTGGTCGGATATATTATTCAACTATCCTGAATCTGTCTGTACTTTATCAGGAACTCAGTTCACATATAAAGGAATGAAGATAAATCTTTCCCTGCTCGGTACTTATCAGCTGAATAATGCCGTAAACGTCCTGAACTGTATTGAAATCCTAAAAAATCAGGGAATTGATATTCCATATAAGGCAATAAAAGACGGACTGGAAAACGTCAAATGGCATGGGCGTTTTGAAATTCTCCGTAAAAATCCGCTTGTAATATTCGACGGTTCGCATAATCCCAACGGTATTGAACGTACTGCCGAAAGTCTTGAATTGTATTTCGGCAAAGAACGTGTTGTTCTTCTCATAGGCGTTATGGCGGACAAGGAGTATAATCTATACGCAGATATGCTTCACAGACATATTGACTGCGTTTTCACTGTAACTCCCGATAATCCACGTTCGCTTGACTGTCAGATACTTGCGGGAACTTTTTCAAAAAAAGGAATACCTGCCTGTGCCTTTCACGAACTTGAATGGGGCGTACAGTCTGCTTATTCCTACGCCAAAGAAAAAAATTTACCGCTTATTGCTCTGGGTTCACTTTATATGTACAGAGAGTTTACAGAGGCATTAAATAAAATTTGACAATAAAAAATTCCCTGTAACAAGGGAATTTTTTATTATTTTACTGAAATTCCAATCATTACGGTTTCACCCTGTACATTATTCCATACAGAATGTGGAATTTTACCGTCAACCAAAAACGACTCATCTTTTTTTATAATCACTTCTTTGTCAGCAAGTTTGATTTTTGCTTCACCTTTTGTAACGATAAATAAATGATTATGTTCATGTGTATGCTGTTCAACAGGTCCTCCGCCGTTCAGATTGATATAAGCTATTGAACCGTCAATAATATTACCGACATTGCCGAAAAGTTTTTTTGCCTTAAATTCAACATGATTAGGCGGTGTAATAAAATCGTTCATTATTTCATAACCTCATTCAATGTTACAGCGTCTTTCATACTCTTTACGTACTCACCTACATATGACGGTGAATCCTTACCGTATTTCTCGATAATCTTTATAATTGCCGACCCTACTATAGCACCGTCGGAAAGTCCCGCCATTTTCCTTGCCTGCTCGGGATTGGAAATTCCAAAACCGACAGCACAAGGAACATCTGTATTTTCACGGATTAACGAAACAATATCACCGATATTCGTGGTAATTTCACTTCTTGTACCCGTAACACCGAGACTTGAAACAACATATATAAAACCCTCCGCCTCTTTTGCAATCATGGCTATTCTGTTTTCGGAAGTCGGAGCAATCAGTGAAATCATGTCAATACTGTATTGTCTTGCACACTCTGCGAACTCCTCTTTTTCCTCGAAAGGCATATCAGGTATTATCATACCGTCCATACCCGTATCGGCACATTTTTTCATAAAACGTTCAATACCATAAGAAAATACCACATTTGCGTAGGTCATGAAAACCATAGGAATTTTAACGTCCCTGCGGAGTTCAGCTACCAAATCAAAAATCTTGTCTGTAGTGACACCACCTGCCAAAGCACGTATGTTTGCCCCCTGAATAACAGGTCCTTCGGCTGTAGGGTCTGAAAAGGGAATGCCGAGTTCAATAAGGTCAGCACCGTTTTTTACCGCTTCACGTACTATTTTTGCAGTCGTTTCAAGGTCAGGGTCACCGCAGGTAATGAACGGTATAAACGCCTTGCCGTTCTCAAAAGCCTTTCTTATATTACTCATAAATATCCTCCCCTCTGTAGCGTGCAATAGCTGCACAGTCCTTGTCTCCACGTCCTGAAATAGTCACAATAATAATTTTGTCCTTGTCCATAGTAGGAGCGAGTTTCATAGCATACGCCACAGCGTGTGCCGATTCGATAGCGGGAATAATTCCCTCTGTTCTTGAAAGATACTCAAAAGCATTTACAGCTTCGTCGTCCGTTACTGGTACATATTCCGCACGTCCTATGTCATGAAGATAAGCATGTTCAGGACCAACTCCGGGATAATCAAGTCCTGCCGAAATCGAATAGACAGGTGCAATCTGACCGTATTCGTCCTGACAAAAATACGACTTCATTCCGTGAAAAATGCCTATTTTACCGGTATTTACAGTAGCGGCGGTTTCAAAGGTATCAATACCACGTCCTGCGGCTTCACAGCCTATGAGACGTACTTTTTCATCAGGAATAAAATGATAAAAACTTCCTATAGCGTTTGAACCTCCACCTACACAAGCAATAACAGCGTCGGGGAGTTTTCCTTCCTTTTCAATAATCTGGGCTCTTGATTCAAGTGAAATAACCGCCTGAAAATCACGCACAATTGTCGGGAATGGGTGAGGACCCATAACCGAACCGAGACAATAATGCGTATCACTTATACGTGAAGTCCATTCTCTCATAGCTTCGGAAACAGCATCTTTAAGAGTTGCCGTACCTGTTTTTACGGGAACTACATCAGCACCAAGAAGTTTCATTCTGTAAACGTTGAGAGCCTGACGCTTTGTATCTTCCTCACCCATAAACACAACACATTCCATATCAAGAAGTGCCGCCGCTGTAGCAGTTGCAACACCGTGCTGACCTGCTCCCGTTTCTGCAATGAGACGTTTTTTGCCCATTTTCTTGGCAAGCAAAGCCTGACCGAGAACGTTGTTTATCTTGTGCGAACCTGTATGGTTTAAATCCTCACGTTTGAGGTAAATCTTAGCACCTCCGAGTTCCCTTGTAAGTTTTTTCGCATAATAAAGTAATGACGGTCTTCCTGCATAGTTATCAAGAAGTTCTGTAAGTTCACGCTGAAAATCAGGGTCATATTTATAGTGATTGTAAGCGTTTTCAAGTTCTATAATGGCATTCATCAGAGTTTCGGGGATATACTGTCCGCCGTGTATGCCAAATCTTCCTTTTGACATATCAAATCAATCCTTTCTTCCGAGGGCGTAAACAAATGCCCTCATTTTGTTTATATCTTTACAGCCGTCCGTTTCAAGTGACGAGCTTGCATCAACCGCATACGGTTCAAGTCTATGGGAAATTTCTCCGACATTTTCGGGAGTAAGTCCGCCAGCAAGAAAGTACGGACGTTTTATATTTTCTATAAGCGAATGGTTGAAAGTCTTTCCCGAACCTCCGCCCGAATCAAGAAGTATATAATCAGCCGTTGAAAGTTCAGCTTTTTCGGTGTCGGAAATTTTTTCAATCCTGAAAGCCTGTATTATCGGTACATCTGAAAGTTTACGTAGATTTTTTATATAGTTCTCATCTTCCGAACCATGTAGCTGAACCATATCAATAGTTTTGCTGTTCACCAGTTCAGCTACAAAATCAATATCGGCATTAACAAAAACCCCGACAGGAATTATCCTGCTGTCAAGTTTTTTACGGAGTTCATAAGCTTTTTCGGGTGAAACATACCGTTTGCTTTTTTCGGCAAACACAAAACCTATAAAATCAGGTTTAACTTCATTAGCGTACTCAATATCACATAAACGGCTTAAACCGCACATTTTTATTTTAGTCATATATTTCCCCGCAGTTCTGCAAGCTTGGCGGTTTTGTCGTCTGCTCTCATGAGTGCTTCACCGATAAGAACAGCGTCTGCACCTGCTTCATGGAGCAGTTTTATATCATCAGCATTTTTTACTCCGCTTTCAGATACAAAAATTATATCTGACGGCACAAGTTCACGCATACGTCTGCTGTTGCCCGTGTCAACCGTAAAATCACTTAAATTCCTGTTATTCACGCCGATAATACGTGAACCTGCATTAACAGCAGTTTTAATTTCATTTTCGTCGTGTGCCTCAACAAGTGCGGAAATTCCCAGTTTATCACAGATTTTTATATAATTCCTAATCTGTTCACCTGTGAGAATCGAACATATCAGAAGTACAGCTTTGGCACCCAAAACTTTAGCTTCATAAATCATATATTCGTCAACTGTAAAGTCCTTGCGTATACAGGGTACAGAAACATTTTCGGCAATTTCCTTTAAATATTCGTCATTTCCCAAAAACCACTTTGGTTCTGTAAGAACAGAAATACAGTCCGCACCTGCTTTTTCATACTCCTTTGCAATTTGCAGATAAGGAAAATTTTCCGCAATGACACCTTTTGAGGGTGAAGCTTTTTTACACTCGCATATAAAAGACATACCGTCTTTTAAAAGTGCCTTTTCAAATTCAAAGTTACCCGTCGGCATAGATAACGCACGTTCTTTTATTTCGTTCGCAGAAATTTTCTGTTTTGCTGTTTCCACACGTTCAAAAGCATGAAAAGCAAGTTTTTCAAGAATAGTCATATTTTCACACCTCAACTATTTGAAACTTCAATAAGTTTTTCAAGAGTTGCAATAGCCTTTCCCGAATCAATAATTTCATCTGCAAGCTTTATGCCGTCCGCCATTGAATCAGCTTTACCGCCTATATAAATAGCAGCACCTGCATTGAGAAGAACGGCATTTCTCTTGTATCCTGTAATTTCACCGCTCAGAATCTTTCTTGTTATTTCGGCATTTTCAGCAGGCGTACCGCCCTTTAAATCGTCTTTTGCACATCTTTCAAAACCAAACTGTTCAGGAGTAATTTCATAATTTTTCATCCAACCGTCTTTATACTCACAAACTGCTGTTGATGCACTAAGTGAAATTTCGTCAAGCTTATCTGTTCCGAAAACCACCATGCCACGCTTTGAACCGAGTTTCATAAGAACTTCTGCAATAGGTTCAAGAAGTGACCTGTCATAAACGCCAAGCAAGTGTTTTTTAGGACTGGACGGATTTGTAAGAGGACCTAAAATATTGAAAACAGTACGTATACCTAGCTCTTTTCTGACAGCACCGACATATTTCATTGAAGTATGATATTTCTGTGCAAAGAAAAAGCAGAATCCCACTTCATTCAGCAACTGACGACATTTCTCGGGTTCAAGGTCAATATTTACTCCGAGAGCTTCAAGACAGTCTGCCGTACCGCTGAGAGAAGATGCCGCACGGTTTCCGTGCTTTGCAACGAGAATCCCCGACGACGCAATAACAAGTGCCGAAGTCGTCGAAATATTGAAACTCTGTGAATTGTCTCCGCCTGTTCCGACAATTTCAAGAAGGTCAAGGTCGTTCTCAAACTTTATAGCAGCGTCACGCATAGCAGCAGCACAACCCGTTATTTCCTCAATAGTTTCGGCTTTTGTACTTTTTGTTGAAAGAGCCGCAAGAAATGCCGAATTTTGTGTTGGGGTAGTTTTACCCGACATAATTTCCGAAACAACCTCATATGCTTCATCATATGTCAAATCCTGTTTGTCAACGATTTTCATAATTGCTTCTTTAATCATTGAAGTCATCTCCGTTCATATTAATAAAATTAGCAAGCATAATTTTTCCGTCGGGTGTCATGATTGATTCAGGGTGGAACTGAACACCGAAAATTTTATAGTCTCTGTGCTGAACCGCCATTATTTCACCGTCGTCTGCAACAGCCGTCACTTCAAAACATTCGGGAACTGTTTCGGGATTTACAGCGAGTGAATGGTATCTTGCAACAGGTGCATTTTCGTTTATCCCCCTGAAAATCGGACAGTTTCCGCTGAATTTTATAGTTGACTGTTTACCGTGCATAAGCTTTTTTGCATACGTTATCTCCGCACCGTAAGCCGAACATATCGCCTGATGTCCGAGACATACTCCCAATGTGGGAATTTTCTGACAAATCGTCTTTGCAACTTCAATAATAACACCCGCATCTTCAGGTCTGCCCGGACCGGGAGAGATAATAATTCTTTCAGGAGCAAGTTTTTCTATTTCCTCAACTGTCATTTCATCGTTGCGGATAACCTTTATGTCGGGACAAATTTCACCGATAAGCTGATAAAGATTATACGAAAAACTATCATAATTGTCAATCAGTAAAATCATAAGTTTTCCTCCTCTGCAAGTTTAAGTGCGTTTATAACTGCCGCCGCCTTGTTTATACACTCCTGATACTCTTTCTCGGGTACTGAATCGGCTACAATTCCCGCACCGCTTCTTACAAATACCTTTCCGTTTTTCCTGTACGCAATTCTTATTGCAATGCAGGTGTCAAGATTTCCAGTAAAATCGATATATCCGATAGCACCGCCGTAAATTCCACGCTTATTGTTTTCAAGTTCTGCAATAAGCTGACAGGCTCTTATTTTCGGAGCTCCTGAAAGCGTACCTGCCGGAAGAACCGCACTTACTGCGTCAAGTGCGTCAAATTTATCTTCAATAATTTCACCTCTCACGGTTGAACCAATGTGCATTACATGAGAGTATCTTTCAATACTGTGAAGTTTTTCAACCTGTACAGAACCGAATTTACTGATTTTTCCCAAATCATTACGCCCTAAATCAACAAGCATATTATGCTCGGCAAGTTCCTTTTCGTCGGCAAGCAGACCATTTTCAAGTTCAATGTCCTCTGCTTCGGTCTTTCCTCTCGGACGTGTACCAGCCAAAGGGAAAGTATGAAGAACGCCGTCCTCAAGCTTGACGAGGGTTTCAGGTGAAGCACCTGCAATCTCCACGTCCGTTCCCGAAAAATAGAACATATACGGCGACGGGTTTATAGTTCTAAGCACACGGTATGTGTTGAAAAGACTTCCCTCAAATCCTGCACTGAGACGGTTTGAAAGAACAATCTGAAAAATATCACCCTCATGAATATAATGTTTAGCCTTTTCAACCATTTCACAATATTTTTCCTTATTGAAAAGCGGAGTAACTTCTGTAGTGAGATGACTTTCAGGTTCCTTTGCCTTTTCGCCGTTTCTGAGAAGTTCCGCAAGCTGTCTGAGTTCAAGCTGTGCCTTGTTGTAGCTTGTTTCGGGTTCACTAAGATTCATATTGGCAATGAGGATTATTTTCTGACGGAAATTATCAAAAGCAATTACCTTGTCAAAAAGCATAAGGTCAACGTCTTTGAAATTTTCGGTGTCTTTTGTTTCAATCCTGACTGACGGTTCAGAATACCCCAGAAAATCATATGAAAAATAGCCGACAAGTCCACCTGTAAATGACGGCAGATAATCAAATTTTGGACTTCTGTAAGAAGAAAGAATCTGTCTTATCTGTTCTCTCGGGTCATAAGATTTCATCTTAACGTCACCAATTTTAATCTCATTTCCGGCACAGGTAATTTCCAGTTTCGGCTCAAAACCGATAAAAGTATAGCGTCCCCATTTTTCCTTGTCGGCAACCGATTCAAGCATATAGCAGTGTGTGGAAACGTTTTTGAGAATCCTTACTGCCTCTATGGGCGTACAGATATCGGACATAATTTCACAGCTAACGGGCAGAATGTCATATTTTCCGCTTTCTGCTATCTCCTTGACTTTATCAAGTTCAGGTAAAAAATTCATAAATGCACCTCCAAAAATTCACAAAATAAAAAGCCCCTGACAGATAATTCAAAATCTGTCAAGGACGAATAAAACTTATCCGTGGTACCACCTTGCTTCATGGTACAAAGACCATGCACTTTAACGGAATACAAACATATCCCTGACGGTTAACGCACGTCTTAACGTCGCAGAATACTCTGAAAAAACTTTCATTTGACTACGCCCTCAGTGGTCCATTTGATAATTTGTTTTTCGCCTGACTCTCAGCACCACAGGCTCTCTGTAGAAGCATAATTACCTTTATCTCCACGTCAACGGTTTTACTATACACACATTATATCACCGTAATTGTGATTTGTCAAGTAGTAAATAATAATTTATTTTTTTACGATAATATCATATCTTGAAATCATACTAAACATATGTTATAATGGTAATATGAATAGTGAAAGGAGCAATGATATGAAAATTTCCACAAAAGGACGGTATGCCCTGCGTATGCTTGCCGACCTTGCCGTGAATCAGTCAAAGGGTTACGTATCACTGAAAGATATTGCAGAACGTCAGAATATTTCCAAAAAATACCTCGAACAGATTGTACCCCTGCTTAATAAAAGTGGCATTATAAAGGCAAACCGTGGTAATAAAGGTGGTTATATGATTGCAGGAAAAGCTTCTGATTTAACTGTAGGAACGGTTCTCAGGGCAACAGAAGGCAGTCTTGCACCTGTTGCCTGTTTGGAATACGAACCGAACGAATGTGAAAGAATAAATGAATGTACTACAATTGATATATGGAAAGGACTGTATAAACTTATATCAGAATATCTTGACGGAATAACAATTCAGGATATAGTTGATAAAAGTAAATCCCTGAACGGTGACCATTATTGCATATGATTCGTAAAAGACTGCTGTTTCCAGCAGTCTTTTTTTATTCAAACATGGGGGTAGAAAGGTAACGCTCTCCCGTATCGGGAAAAAGTACAACAATGTTCTTGCCCTTGTTTTCGGGTCTTTTTGCAAACTGTATTGCAGCCCATAATGCCGCACCCGAAGATATTCCCACAAGAACACCCTCATTTCTTACAACCGCACGTCCCTGCTCAAAAGCGTCCTCATTGCTTACCGTAATAACTTCATCATAAATGTCTGTATTGAGAGTATCGGGAATAAATCCTGCACCTATACCCTGAATTTTGTGCGGTCCTGCTTTTCCCTCTGAAATTACAGGAGAACTTTTCGGCTCAACCGCAATTACTTTTACATCGGGATTCTTTGATTTAAGATATGCACCTGTACCGCTGATTGTTCCGCCTGTTCCCACACCTGAAACAAATATATCAACTTTTCCGTCAGTATCTTCCCATATTTCAACACCTGTTGTTTTTTCATGTGCGGCAGGATTTGCAGGATTAGAAAACTGTGACGGAATAAAGCTGTCGGGAATTTCCTTAGCAAGTTCTTCTGCCTTTGCAATAGCGGCTTTCATTCCGCCTGCTCCGTCGGTGAGGACAACTTCCGCACCGTAAGCTTTCATAAGATTACGGCGTTCAATGCTCATTGTTTCAGGCATTGTAATAATAATACGGTAGCCCCTTGCAGCAGCAACAGCAGCAAGACCGATGCCCGTATTTCCGCTTGTGGGTTCAATTATAACACTTCCCTCTTTGAGAATACCTCTTGCTTCAGCGTCGTCAATCATAGCCTTTGCAACTCTGTCTTTGACACTTCCTGCGGGATTGAAATACTCCAGTTTGGCAATAATCTTTGCGTCAAGATTATTGATTTTTTCAATGTTCACAAGTTCAAGAAGAGGTGTTCTTCCTATAAGGTCGGTAACTGTCTTATAAATTTTCATAATAAAAGCTCCTTTACAATTATTAAAACATTTCTACATCGCCTATATAATTAGTATGATTACATTATAGCAGATATTTACAGTTTTGTCAATACCGTTAAAGAAAAACCGACATTATGCTTATCATAATGCCGGTTAAGTATCATTAAATTATTCGCCCATCTGAGTACTGTTTCTGGAAATTTCTGCAAATTCTCCGTCCGGTACGCAGTCAATTATTTCAAAAGCATTGCTGTCATAATAGTACCATACGCAAAGTGCGGCAAGACCGGGATTATCTTTCATATTTATGCAGAAATCAATAGTATCTCCCTGTTTTGCACTTATCTTATCACCGTATACTGCAAAACCATTCATTGATGACGGGTCTACAGCATCAGCAGCAACGTCACCGACTTTAATTGAACCGTTCATAATAGTATCGGGAACAATAGTCACGCCTGCAATTGAAGATAAATCGGGGTCAATTGAAATATCATAGATACCATTCGGAGCGTCGTCCTTTACTTTAAGAGTAACTCTTATAAATGAATCATTGAATACAAAATCCTCATTTTTGGAAATATCAATCCACATAGCATATTTGCCCTTTGTATTTGAAACATAGTTTGAATCGGTATTACTGCCGACATTATTATTGCTGTTACTATTATTGTTATTTGAAGAATTATCGGGCTGAGGAGTTGAATTGGTAACAGTTCTTACTTCTGTAACAGGCTGACCGTCCGCCTGCGTTACAGGTTCACCGTTTGCTTCGGTAACGGGAACAATTTCAGTAACAGGCTCACCTGCCACATAACCTGTAGTACCTTCTTCGCTTTTACTGCTTTCATCGTCATCAGAAGATTTTGAAGGGTCCACATGGTCGGCTTTAACAGGGTCGTCCTTATTTATTTCAACGCCGTCCATGGTAATATCATCATCATCTTCACCACCGCCCCACTGAAACGGTGTAACAAGATTCGGTTCTTCTGAAGACTCATTTTTACTGCTGTTTTCCTTATTGCTACAGCCTGCAAAAGCTGAAAGAGCAACACAGGTAAGTGCGATAAGAGCAATCAGTCTTTTCTTAAAATTTTTCATTTTTATATTCCCTTTCATAAAAAAGTACATTGTTTCACGGAACAGTGCAATCCGTATATTCTTAATAAATATTATACACAAATGAGGACAATTTGTCAAGGTGCATAATAAATTATAATCATTTCTTTAATAAAAAATC
>DETU01000008.1 GCA_002362175.1 Ruminococcus sp. UBA3280 | reverse complement strand
CATATTCCCAAAAATCATTTTATATGTATTTTGATATTCCTTTTTAATTTGATTCAATGTATATATAAACCGTTATATAATCAAAATAAATTACAGACTTTTTACTTGTTTCCGTCGGTTTTTAATGCGATTTTTGGGAATATGTAGATTTAGTTGATAAATATTTGTTGAAATATACAGTTGCAAAAAAATCAGAAACATGGTAAAATAGTTAGTATACCAATTGTAAAGTTATTTCTGTGATTTTTGCATAAACCGTTAGTAAATCATTACAAATACTTTACTTCAAGTAATACAGCCGTTTTATTTTACGGCAGATTGGAGAATAATTATGTCAAACAAACAGGTTAATCCCCTTATGGAAAAAATTAAACAGGCATTCCCTGAAAAACTTCACGCCCTCTACAGTGTATCCCCTGAAGAAGCTTCCGACAAGCAGGTTTATCATGTTCTTTCCGCTATTATTGTAGAGATTCTCGGTCAGAAAAGACAGGGTTTCATAAATCATACACATTCAGTCGGAGGAAAGCAGATTTATTATCTTTCAATGGAATTTCTTATGGGACGTTCCCTCAAGACAAGTCTCTATAATCTCGGACTTGCCGACGATGTAAAGACAATGCTTGCACATTCAGGTATAAATCTTGACAAAATATATGAACAGGAACCCGATGCAGGTCTTGGAAACGGCGGTCTCGGTCGTCTTGCTGCCTGCTACCTTGACGCTCTTGCAACTACAGGTTTCCCCGCTATGGGTCATTCAATATGCTATGAATACGGTATTTTTCAGCAGAAACTTCAGGACGGCTGGCAGACAGAACTTCCTGACAACTGGCTTCCCGGCGGTTCTGTATGGCTCGTACCAAAGCCCGAACTTGCTATAGACGTTCATTTTGAGGGAGATTTACAGGAATACTGGGACAGCCAGTACCACTACATTTCCCATGTAAATTACAGCACTGTCGTTGCAACTCCTTATGATATGTACGTTTCAGGTTACGGTTCTGAAGGAGTTTCCGTTCTTCGTCTTTGGTCTGCAAAAGCTCCCGGATTTGATATGGAAATGTTCAATCAGGGATTCTATGACAAGGCTATCAATCAGAACGCTATTGCAAACGCTATTTCAAAGATTCTTTATCCTAATGATAATCACCCTGAGGGTAAATCTCTCCGTCTCCGTCAGCAGTATTTCCTTTGTGCCGCATCAGTAGGCGACATTGTAAACAACCATATGAACGTTTACGGTACTCTTGAAAACCTTGCTGACAAGGTTGCTATCCACATAAACGATACTCACCCGACTCTTGCTATTCCTGAACTCATGAGAATACTTCTTGATGACTGCGGTTACACATGGGAAAAGGCTTGGGATATTGTTACAAGAACATTTGCTTATACAAACCACACTGTTATGGCAGAAGCTCTTGAAAAGTGGGACGTTAACCTTGTAAAGACAGTTATTCCGAGAATCTTCTCAATTATCGTTGAAATCAACAACAGATACTGTCAGTCACTTATGGAAAGCAACGGTCATGACAGTGCAAAGACAACACGTATGTCTATCATCAAGGACAATCAGATTCATATGGCTACTCTTTGTGTTGCTGTTTCACACAGCGTTAACGGTGTTTCAAAGCTTCATTCTGAAATCATCAAGGATTCTGTATTCCATGACGAATTTGAAAACACTCCTGCAAAGTTCAAGAACGTTACAAACGGTATCGCTTACAGAAGATGGCTCTATCAGTCAAACAAGGGTCTTACAGATCTCCTCAGCGAGACTATCGGTACAAAGTTCATCAAGGACGGTTCAGAACTTGAAAAGTTCAGAGCATTTGAAAACGACGAAACAGTTCTCAAGAAGCTTATGGCTGTAAAGAGAGAAAACAAGGAAAGATTTGCAAAGCATATCAAGCACAATACAGGCGTTATTCTTAATCCTGACAGCATTTTCGATGTTCAGGTTAAGCGTCTCCACGAATACAAGAGACAGCACCTCAATGTCATGAATATTCTTGCTGATTACTCATACCTCATTAATAACCCTGATGCCGATTTCACACCAAAGACTTATATCTTTGCTGCAAAGGCTGCTCCGGGTTACTATCTCGCAAAGCAGATTATCAAGATGATTTGGGCTATTTCAGAGGAAATCAGAAAGAATCCGAGAATCAACAATAAATTACAGGTTGTATTCCTTGAAAACTACTGTGTAACACTTTCTGAACTTCTTATGCCTGCTTCCGAAATCTCCGAGCAGATTTCACTTGCCGGTACAGAAGCATCAGGAACAGGCAACATGAAGTTTATGCTTAACGGTGCGGTTACTCTCGGTACTCTCGACGGTGCAAACATTGAAATCAATGAAGCAGCAGGCGAGGGCAACAACATTATCTTCGGTATGAAAACAGAAGAAGTAAATGCTCTCAAAGCAAGAGGTTACTATCCTAACGACTACTTCAACAACAATCCTCTTATCCATGAGGCTATTGAACGTATGTACCACGGCATTAACGGCTGTACTTTCAATGACGTTGCAAACTCACTCAAGGACGTTGACCCTTATATGGTTCTTGCTGACTTCGATGACTACAGAAGAGCTCAGAAGTTCAGCACAGAATGTTATAAGGATACTATGAAGTGGGCTAAGATGTCACTTAATAATATCGCAGGTGCAGGAATATTCTCCGCAGACCGTGCTGTTACGGAATACGCAGACAATATCTGGCATTTAAGATAATCTGATATTACCCGAATCAATAAGGGGACGAATTTATTTCCGTCCCCTTTATTTTTGATATGGAATAAATTTGTTTTTGAAATATGGGAGTGAATTTGTTATGAAACCAATTTATGATACATGGAACTTAAATTACAAATCAATTTTCGGAGCAGTAAAACAGGGAGAAACCTGTAATTTTTCTATAAGACTTCCGAAAAATATTAATCTTGACTTTCCGCCTGTACTTATTCTTTTCAGAACAGGCTTCAAAGAACGTTTTCTTAATATGGAACTTAAAGAAGAAACCGATGAGGACAGAGTTTATACAACAAGCTATACCGCACGCTATACCGATGTACACTATTACTACTTTTCATATACAAGCGGTGGTATACGTCATTATATCAAGAAAATCAACTGCCATGAGGGAAATATAGATTTTGGTGACCTCTTTCAGCTTACCGTCTACGCAAAGGACTATGAAACCCCTGATTTCCTCAAAGGCGGGGTTATGTATCAGATTTTCCCCGACCGTTTCTGCAAAAGCGGAAAAGTACACGAAAATGTACCAACAGACAGAGTTATCCGTGACGACTGGGGCGGTACACCTCTTTACAAGCCTGATGAAAACGGTCATGTATGGAATAACGACTATTTCGGCGGTGACTTTGCAGGTATTCAGTCAAAACTTGGTTATCTCAAAGATTTGGGCGTTACCTGCATTTATCTTAACCCTATATTTGAATCACACGAAAATCATCGATACAATACAGCCGACTACATGAAAGCTGACCCGCTTCTTGGTACAAACGACGAATTTGAAGAACTCTGCACGGAAGCTAAAAAATACGGTATCTCCGTAATTCTTGACGGCGTTTTCTCACATACGGGTGCGGACAGCGTTTACTTCAACAAGTTCAACCGCTATGAAAACAAAGGTGCTTACAACTCAAAAGACAGCGAATATTATGAATGGTACAGCTTTATAAACTATCCTAATGAATATGAAGCATGGTGGGGCATTGACACTCTCCCTAATGTATGGGAAAACAATGAAAACTATACGGAATTTATATGCGGTGAGGAAGGCGTACTCAGTTATTGGCTTTCAAAAGGTGCTGCCGGATACCGTCTTGACGTTGCCGACGAACTCCCCGACCAGTTCCTTAATAATCTTCGCAAATGCGTGAAGAATTACAACAATGATAAAATTGTTATCGGTGAAGTATGGGAGGACGCATCAAACAAGGAAAGTTACGGTGTTAAACGTCGTTATCTTCTCGGAGAACAACTTGATTCCGTTATGAACTACCCTTTCCGTGAAGCTATAATCAATTATGTAAAGGGTGGAAATGTAAAAGATTTTATTTATTCTATAATGACAATCATAGAAAACTATCCCAAGCCTACCGTTGACGTACTCATGAACTTTGTTTCCACTCATGACATTGAACGTGCCATTAATCGTCTCGGCGGTGAAAACTGCGACGACAAGGACAAAGACTGGATGGCTGAAAAATATCTTAACGAACATCAGTACAATCACGGAAAAAATCTTCTTAAAGCCGCTATGGCACTTATGTTTTTCCTGCCGGGTGTTCCGAGTATATACTATGG
This sequence comes from Ruminococcus sp. UBA3280, assembly GCA_002362175.1. Classification (GTDB taxonomy): domain Bacteria; phylum Bacillota; class Clostridia; order Oscillospirales; family Ruminococcaceae; genus Ruminococcus. The sequence goes on along the minus strand of DETU01000008.1, from coordinate 1,125 downwards.
TGACGAAGCAGGTTTACAGGGATATAAAGACCCGTTCAACCGCCGTTGTTACCCTTGGGGAAATGAAGACAAGGAACTTATTGAATTTGTTTCGGAATTAAGCCGTGTAAGAAAATCCATTCCAAATATGAAGTACGGAAGAACTTATTTCACGCTCAATGACAATGAAATAGTTGACGAGCGTGTGATTTCTTTTGCAAGACAGGGCGACACTGACGCTATTGTTTTTGTAAACAGAAGCGGTGACGATATAATTCTTGAAAATATTGACACACTTATACCAAGATTCAGAGACTTCGGTAAAATGTACGGTGAATTTGAAAACAATACCGTAAAAATAAAGCCTTATGGTTACACAATTATTTCTGCAAAATTCATAGGCTGATAAAATAATAAAATGACGGTTCTGAAAAGAACCGTTATTTCTTGTACCTATTATATATACTGCCTGATTTTTGTCACTTTGATTTTAACAGACCAAATAATATTTTTATTAAAGTATCAAAATACGGTACAAGTGAATTTGACGTTTCACTTACGGACCTTACAATAATTTTTTCTGCCTTTTTATCTAACGATTTGTCAAAAGATTTAAATCTTTTATTCAGTGCTTTTTCAACAGCTTTATCTACAATTTTTTCTATATTATATTAGCTATTAATTTCCTGCACTCTGAAATATGTCTTTACAAGCTGACGTTGTACGCTCCATGCAAGTTCATCTGTAAAAGACTTCACAAGCATAAGGTATCCACTTTCCGTAAGAAGAATAATATCACGTTGTATTTTTGGCGATATATCCATAATTTTGTTAGTACGAATTTCGTCCGAACAAACTTTGAAATAATCTTCCCCCTCAATAAAATGTTTTCGGTTTATACTAAAATTTCTCTTTGCTGTTCCCTCCGGTCTGTTATGGACTGTGTCAATATCTCTGAATGTTACGACACGCTGTCCCTTATACTCTTTGATTTGCAAGGGGACATTGTTAATGAGTTCATACATATTTTTTACTCCTTTATTTTAATATTACAGTTTTTCAAAATAAAAAAACTGTTAGCAACAAAAGTTACCAACAGTTTGAAAAAGTCTTGACAAAATAAACCCGATATGATATAATGATACA
>DETU01000097.1:580-61596 GCA_002362175.1 Ruminococcus sp. UBA3280 | reverse complement strand
AATAATTTTTATATTTTTACTATATATACGGTAAAATATGGCGGTATATTGTCTAAAATCATATATTTATTAGTATATGATAACTATATGCAAATTTAAATGCTGTCATAATGACAGCATTTAGATATGTCTGAATCAGTCGCCGAAAGATACGCCGATGTCACGGGCGGCAATTACAAGATGGTTGTCTGTATCTACAAACTTTGTTTTTCCTGCTATGTCCTCAAGCTTGTTTGAGGTGATTTTATTGCCGATTTTGGCAACTGTTCTTCCGTATTTTTCTTTTGAGATAAGGTAAGCGGCGTGTACACCGAACTGTGTTGAAAGTACACGGTCATAGGCACTCGGAGCTCCTCCTCTGAGCATATGTCCCGGAACACAAACACGTGCTTCAATACCCGTATTGTTCTGAATCTGTGCGGCGATACGTGAAGTAGCTGTGATTATACCTGCTTCGGCACGTTTCTTTGCACGTTCCTTTTTCTTCATTTTAGCCTCTGCAATGTCAAAAGCACCCTCTGCAACAGCAAGTATTGAGAAAGTTTTTCCTGACGCACTTCTTGCCATTACAGAATCGCATACTTTGTCAATATCGTATGGAATTTCGGGAATGATTATAACGTCCGCACCGCCTGCTATACCTGCGTTAAGGGTAAGCCAGCCGGCTTTGTTGCCCATAATTTCACATACAAGTATACGTGAATGACTTGCGGCTGTTGTGTGGAGACGGTCGATAACGTCTGTTGCAATATCAACGGCGGTATGGAAACCAAAAGTAACATCAGTGCCGTAAATATCGTTGTCAATGGTTTTCGGGAGACCGATAACGTTAAGACCCTCGTCGGCAAGAAGTTTTGATGTCTTGTGAGTACCGTTACCGCCGAGAGTAAGCAGACAGTCAAGCTTTTGTTTCTTGTAAGTTTCTTTCATGTTCTTGACCTTGTCGATATTGTCTTCACCGATAACCTGCATCATCTTGAACGGCTGACGCTTTGTGCCGAAAATTGTACCGCCTTGTGTAAGAATACCTGAGAATGACGACGGCGACATATCTTTACAGAGATTGTTTATAAGACCGTAGTAACCGTTTGAAATACCTACGATTTCAACATTGTCCTCACCAAATCTCTCATAGCAAGCCTTTGCAACTCCTCTGATTGTGGCGTTGAGACCGGGACAATCTCCGCCACTTGTTAAAATGCCTATTCTTCTTTTCATGAGTGTACCTCCGTTTTAAAAATTATTTGTTTTGAGTTTGTTTCATATTCTCCTCAAAAAATTCCTGTATTTTTTCAGCGGGCATAGGCTTGCCGTAAAGGTAGCCCTGTCCGAAGTCACAGCCTGCCTTTCGGAGAATATCTTCCTGAGCGGGATTTTCAATTCCCTCTGCAATAGTTTCGATTTTTTTGGACTTTGCTATTCTTATTACAGATGAAACTATTTCATAAGCTATATTGTCATGTTCTATGTCAATAATGAAAGAACGGTCAAGTTTAAGCAGAGTAATCGGGAGAATCTGAAGATAGCTGAGTGACGAATAACCTGTACCGAAATCGTCCATAGCAAGTTTAACGCCGAGTTCACGCAGTTTGTTCATCTGTGAAACGGCATAGTCAATGTCACTAAGGGCGAGTGTTTCGGTCAGTTCGACTTCAAGCCATTTCGGGTCAAGACCTGTTTTGGCAAGTGCTTCAAAAACCTTGTCTTTAAGGTCTTTCTGATAGAAGTCGGTGGACGTGAAATTGATTGACATTACAATTTCGGGATATCCCATTTTCTGCCACAGCCTGTTTTGTCTGCAACCTTCATTGAGAACAAATTCACTTATTTTCCCGATAAGGTGTGAACTTTCCGCAACAGGTACAAAAGCGTCGGGACGTACTATAGTTCCGTCGGGTTTTATCCAGCGTATAAGTGCCTCAACGCCCATTACCTTACCTGTTGAAAGGTCAATTTTTGGCTGATAAAATAATTGCAGTTCGTTGTTGTCGATAGCAACGGCAAGTTCCTTTTCGAGTTCTGTTTTTCCTATGATTGAGTCGTGCATACGTGATTCGTAACCGCATATGGTATTATTTTCATTACCGCCTGATTTAAGGGCAAATTCAGCGTGTTCAAATACTTCAAGGAAAGAATTGCCGTCCTCGGGCATTTTTGAGTAACCTGCCGAACAGCTCAGGTTTATGGACGAAAAATCACCTGTTGCAAGTTTTGAAAATTCTTCCTGAATGGCTTTAGCGGTACGTGACGGCAAATCATCATCGCCGTAATCACGGAGAATCAGTGCAAAATTATCACCGCTTATTCTTGCAGCAAGACCGCCTGAAGTTACAAATTTACATATTATGTTTGCAAAACTTTTCAATATATTGTTACCGTTTTTATAGCCATAACTGTCGTTTATTATGTGGAAACGGTCAATATCCAGTACTATAATCCAGTATGAACATTTAAGAAGTCGGCACTGTTCATATGTTTCCTGACCGACATCTGTAAGTTTGTTGCGGTTTGCTATTTCCGTTACATCGTCTATATATGCAAGACGTTCAATGATGAGGTCTTTTTCGTGTTCTTCGGAACTGTTAATCAAAGCACCGCTGAACATGGGCAGTTTGCCTCCCGAGTGGTTCATAGGTTTGTATCGGTATGAATACCAGTGATATAAGCCGTCCGCCGATTTTATACGCAGTTCGATGCTTTTGACTTCATTGCTGTCGTCTGTTCCTGCTGATTTTATTGCACTGTCGAATTGCAGACGGTCGTTTGTATGAATCAGTGAACGGAGGTTTTTTATATTTATATTACTGCTTTTAAGCCCGAGCATTCTTACAGTTTCGGACGATGCGATATAATTGACCATATCGTTTGACATCAATATTCCTATTTCCGCAAGACTCATTGAATAGTTGAAAAGGTCGTTTGTGCTTGCGAGATTGAGACGCATTTTTTTTATTTCGGTAAGATTGAATCCCGTACTCAGATAAAGGGAGAGATTTTTTTTCTTTTTCACAAGTGAAGTACTCCATGCGATAGTAGTCACGGAATTGTTTGCGTTTGTGAAACGTGCCTCATGTGAAGTATTGTCAATAATTTTCTGTATATTCTCCTTTTCGAGACTGTCAATACCGAAAGCTTTCATTATTTCCGCTTTATAGTCAAAATCATTTCCCTGTATGCCGAGAAGTTCACGCATATGTCTGTTCATATATACGGCTGAAAAGTCGTCAGTCCAGATAATCATTTCGGTGTTAAGATTTTCCGAAATACCTGCAATATCACCTGCATCAACGGAGGACTTGTGTTTTCTGTAAATCCATGCCGACAGGGCAAGGATAAGGGAAAGAAAAACTATAGTTGAAATATATGTAATTATTGTTACAAATGCTATTTCAGGAAAAATATGCGTGTAACCGATAACAAGAGCCGTTGCAACGGTAATTACAACAGCAGCCACAAGCGGATTGTTTATTTTCATGATTTATCGCCTCCGTAAATGAACTGAACCAAATATATTATAGCAAAATTTACCGAAAATGTCAATGATAAATTTGCATTTGGAGACAAAATAAATAAAGTTGCAGAAAAATTACAGGAAATTATCACGCAATATACACTTTTACAGATTATAATGTTATAATTAAAAATGACGGACAGGCAGTCCGTGAAGAAAAATTTTGAAGTGAGAGGTGTTTTTATGGCACACATTTTAGTTGTGGACGACGAAACGAATATAAGAAAGGTGGTGCGTGAGTATGCCGAGTTTGAGGGCTATGAAGTTACCGAAGCCGAGAACGGCATGGAAGCAGTGAAACTTTGTCATGAAAATGACTATGACCTTATAATAATGGACGTTATGATGCCGAGACTTGATGGATATTCTGCGTGCAAGGAAATTCATAAGACAAAGAATATCCCTGTCATAATGCTTTCTGCAAGGGGGGAGGAGTATGACAAGCTTTTCGGTTTTGAAATCGGTATAGATGATTATGTGGTCAAGCCTTTTTCGCCAAAAGAACTTATGGCGAGGGTGAAAGTGGTTCTGAAAAGAAATACAACACATGAAGAAGTTTCTACTCTTGACAGGTATGTGTTTGAGGGACTGGAAGTGGATATTTCAGGACGTGAAGTCTATGTGAACGGTGTTAAAGCTTCAATGACACCAAAAGAATACGACCTCCTTTTCTATCTTGTAAAAAACAGAAATATCGCCCTTACAAGAGACAAGCTTCTTGAAGAGGTATGGGGTTACGACTTTTTCGGTGACGACAGAACAGTTGACACACATATAAAAATGCTGAGAAACAGTCTCGGTGAATACAGAAAGTTTATTGTTACTCTGAGAGGGCTGGGATATAAGTTTGAATTTATTTCGTAAGATAAAGAATCTGAACAGCCGTGTCCCCCTGCGTCTGAAAGTATGGGTGCATTTCGTTGTCTTTATAATACTTGTATTTGTGCTTATGTGGATATTTCAGATATTTTTTCTTGAGAGTTTTTACGAAAAAATGAAAACACAGACTGTTGCCGAAAATGCCGAATCAATACTTGTTTCCTATGAGAATGACTACAGAAACGGCAATAAGTTGGATTTTATTGAAAACTATTCAAAGACGGCTGTTGAAAATGATGTCTGTGTTGAGATTCTTGACAGATACGGCAGGTCGATATATTCAAAGGACGTTTTGGGTGACTGTCTTGTTCACGGCAGGGACAACAGTACATATATATTTCTGAATGAAATAAGAAAATCTGAAAAATCAAAAATACTGTATAAAGTCAACAATCCGAAAAGTCATAATGATATGCTTGTATATATATGTGTACTCGGAAGTGTCAGTTATCCCGAAGGTTATCTTATTCTTAATTCGGAACTTGTTCCCGTAGGTTCAACCGCTTCAATAATCAAGCGTCAGCTTGTAATTATAACAATTATACTTATTATAATAGCTGCATTTGTTTCCGTTTTTCTTGCTAATATAATTTCACGTCCGATTGACAGAATAACAAAATCAGCCGAAAATCTTGCAAAAGGTGACCTCAATACAAAGTTTGACGGCAGGGGGTATCTTGAATCAAAAAAACTTGCCGATACTCTTATGTATGCAGAAAAGGAACTTTCAAGAGTTGATACTATGCAGAGGGATTTGATAGCAAACGTTTCCCATGACCTGCGGACACCGCTTACCATGCTGAAAGCATACGCAGAAATGATACGTGACCTTTCAGGTGATAATCCCGTAAAGAGAAACGAACATCTTGAAATCATAATCAATGAGACAGACCGTCTTTCAGCTATGGTGAACGATATTCTTGACCTTTCAAAGCTTGAAAGCGGTAAACAGAAACTTAATCCGTCCGAGTTTGAAATAGGTGCAAAGCTTAACGCAATTATAGGACGTTTCAAAGGTATTTCGGATAAAATGGGATACCATATTCACTTTACACCAGATAAGGAAAAAACGGTATACTGCGATATTGTGAAAATTGAGCAGGTAATATATAATCTTATAAACAATGCCATAAATTATACGGGTGCGGACAAGCAGGTATATGTGCGTCAGATTAATCAGGCGGACGGTGTGCTTATTGAAGTCGAGGATACGGGCGACGGTATTGAGGAAAGCAAGATAAAACTTATATTTGACAAATATTACCGTTCCGAAAATCACAAGAGGGAAGTTGTCGGAACAGGTCTCGGACTTTCGATTGTAAAAGCTGTTCTTAAACTTCACGGTTATGATTACGGCGTAAGAAGTACGCTCGGAAAGGGCTCTGTATTCTGGTTCAAAATAAAAGACGTGGATAAATCCTGAGAAATTTTTGTTTTTATGATTTTTTCACAAAACTTTCACTTAAACATCATATAATAAACACTTAGTGAGTGTATTATATAGATGCTGAAGGAGAAATCCTGAAGTTGTTTTTTTCATGGTTGATGTAGTGCTTACCCCAGCACTACATTACAAAATCCCCAATAATCCCTATATCATGGCAAATGAGCTTCCTTAACCGGAAGCCCATTTGTTTTTTACACGAAAAAAGGAGTCCGTGGAATGAATGTACTGATATATTCAAGAAAAGAAATTCAGAAGATTATAGATTCGGGAAAATTTCCTGAAAATACAGCTGTTATAAGTTTTTATGACCCCAAAATAAAAAGAATTGACAGGGCTTATTCCCATGTTGATTACAGCGATGTGTGTGAAAACGTCTTTTACAGTGAACTTGATGACCTTGACCTCGATTGTCTTAAAGAAAAAGGTTACACATATGATACATATTTCCCTGAAGCTGACGAAATTGCGGAGTTCATATATAATGCCTATAATAATGGTATGGATATAATATGTCAGTGCGAATACGGTCAGAGCAGGAGTGCGGGAACTGCCGCCGCTATTTTGGAACACTTCTTTAAAAGTGGTATATGGGTGTTTGCGGACTATAAACGTTATCCGAATCAGGTTGTATTCCACAAGATTTTTGACGCACTCGAAAAATGTGGAAAAAAATAATTTTCATAAATTTTCTGAAAACTATTGACATTTTACGGTTTCTGAGTTATAATAACATTATAACCTTATCAAGAGTGGCGGAGGAAACAGGTCCTTTGAAGCCCGGCAACCTGACTGTTTGTTCAGAAAAGGTGCTAATTCCTGCGGTTTATCCGGCAGATGAGGATTTTTTTCAGAAATCAGAACATTCCGGAAACGGAATGTTTTTATTTTTTCAGGAGGAATGTTTAATGAATAAGTTTTTTTTCACGTCGGAATCGGTTACGGAAGGTCACCCCGACAAAATATGTGACCAGATTTCAGATGCTGTTCTTGATGCAATTCTTGAACAGGACAAAAATGGTCGTGTTGCCTGCGAAACAGCGGTAACTACAGGTATGATTCTCTGTATGGGTGAAATTTCCACAACCGCAAAGGTCGATATTCCTAAGATTGCACGTCAGGTTGTTGCTGATATCGGCTACGACCGTGCAAAGTACGGTTTTGACGCTCACACCTGCTCGGTTATTACAAGTATTGATGAACAGTCCGCAGATATTGCAATGGGTGTAAACGAAGCTTTTGAGTACAGAGAGGAAAATTCTGAAAATGACGGTCTTTCAAACGGTGCAGGTGACCAGGGTATTATGTTTGGTTTTGCCTGCAATGAAACTCCCGAACTTATGCCGTTGCCCATATCTCTCGCCCACAAGCTTGCCATGAAGCTTACAGAAGTCAGAAAAGACGGCACTCTCCGTTATCTCCGTCCCGACGGCAAAACTCAGGTTACTGTTGAATATATTGACGGCAAGCCTGCAAGAATTGACGCTGTTGTTGTATCTTCACAACATTCCGCAGACATTTCCCTCAGTCAGCTCCGCAAGGATATTGAGGAATTTGTTATCAGGGCAGTTATTTCCGAGGAACTTATGGACGAAAATACAAAGATTTTCATAAATCCGACAGGTCGTTTTGTTATAGGCGGTCCGCAGGGCGACAGCGGTCTTACGGGAAGAAAGATTATAGTTGATACATACGGCGGTTATTCACGTCATGGCGGTGGTGCTTTCAGTGGTAAAGACCCGACGAAAGTTGACAGGAGTGCGGCGTATGCGGCAAGATATATTGCAAAGAATATAGTAGCAGCAGGACTTGCCGAAAAGTGTGAGGTACAGCTTTCCTATGCGATAGGCGTGGCAAAGCCGATGTCTATACTGGTTGATACTTTCGGTACGGGAAAAGTTTCGGAAGAAAAGCTTTCTGAAGCCGTTGAAAAGGTTTTCGACCTAAGACCGACTGCTATCATTGAAATGCTTGAACTCAAAAAGCCACAGTACAGAAAGCTTGCCGCATACGGTCATATGGGACGTGAAGAACTCGGTGTAGCGTGGGAAAAGACCGACAAGGCTGAACTTATAAAATCTGCTGTTTCTTGAGAAAGGAATTTGATGTAATGAAAAATTATGCTGAAATCAGGTTTGAAAATCCTGTACTGGCAGGAATACTTCATGTTTCGGAGTTCGGAAAATATGACCTGAAACTTGACACCGTTGTTCCTGTTGAATCCCCGAAAAATGCCGTTGACGTTCTGAATATGCTTTTTGTTCTGCTTGAAAAGAATCCCGATACGCCTGCGGGTCGTGTCTATATGGGGAATCAGACGGAAATCCTTCACCGCACAATGAACAGTCTTTCAGATGTCATTGACAGTTTCAGTGATATTGAAGTTGTCATAACAACCACAACAAAGGACGAAGAGGGAAATACTCTTGAAACAAAGGCAGTAACAAATATAACAGTATCCGAATCAGCAGAAAACTGATGTATAAAAAAGGGGGACAGTTTCAAAAAAAGCTGTCCCTTTTCTTTGAGGTGATTGAATGAAAAAAATTTTTTGTCTGCTTGCTGTGATGATGCTTACCGCCTGCGGAAATAAAACCGAAACTTCTGTGAATCCTCTCGGGAGCGTGGAAACAAAGACAACCGCTACAGTTTCACAGGCAGTTACAGAAACGCATACAGAAAAGACCACAACTCAGACAACTACAAAAAATAATGAAAACGTAAAAAAATCCGTTTCCGAAAAAGTTGTTATAGATGTGCCGTACTATTCGCAGAAAGACTATCCGACAGGCTGTGAACTTGTGAGTATGTCAATGGTTCTTGCCTTTCACGGATTCGATATAAAAGCAGGTGACATTATAAATAAAGGCTATCTTGACTCTGCGGAAGTGTATACAAAAAAATCAATAAAGTATAGCGGTGACCCGAATAAAGTATTTATCGGCAATCCCAATAAAAACAGCGGTTACGGCTGTATGAGCGGAGCGGTTATACTTGCACTTCAGCGTTATCTTACTCCGCAGGGACACAAACTTGATAAAAAGTACGAAATAACAGACATCGGCGGTATGTCACTTGACGAAATATGCGAAAATTACACAAAAAACGGAATACCCGTTATTGTGTGGTGCAGTATAAACATGAAACCCACTTTTACGAATCTCAGGAACAGCTGGATTATTGAAAATACAGGTGAGCGTTACATATGGAAATCAAACGAACACTGTCTCGTACTTGTCGGATACGACGAAGAAAATTATTATTTCAACGACCCGCTTGTAAAAAAGAATACAAAATATATGAAATGTCTTGCTGAACGACGTTACGGTGAAATGGGTATGCAGGCGGTTGTAGTTGAGGAAATCAGTCAGTAATAATACAATACTGGAGTTCGAGGTATTCGCCGTCATATAAAGTTATTTCATTTGTTACGTTCTCATTGTAGTCATCGTAGCTGTAAAGTTGTCCCGACTGTTTAAGTACCCCACCGACTGCATTTATATCAGAATATATATACCACTCGGCATACTCACCTAATTCTTCAAGTTTGTAGGTACCTGCTTCAATGTCCCTGCCTACTATGAACATACCATCATGTTTACGGGGATTGTTTTCAATTTCGGGGTGCATATCGAGGTTGTAAGCAGTCGCCCACGAAAAATCAAGATAGCCGTTTCCCGAAATTTCGGCAATTCTTGTACCGTCAAAATGTACATATGCGGAAGAAATCTGATTTTCGCACGAGGGGTCTGAATAGATTCCCTGTACACCGTGACCGTCTGACGTATCAGGCATAAAAATATATGTTCCTTCGGGAATGTCAACGCCTATCTGATAAGTCCCCGATGGGAAAACACCGTTTTCTATGAAAGATTCGTTTGCGTCATATACGGGAAGCAGTTCGTTTGTTTCTTCATTGTGATGATTCTGTTCGTGCTGGTCATATTCAACGGCATATTCAGGCGGTGATGTTATATAGGTTCTGCTTATATTGTAGTTTGCCGTAATAGCCATTACAATAAAATTAACGGCACATACCGCAAATACACCTGTAAGTATTTTACGTATGAATTTTTTTCTGTGTTTTATTACAGGCATACTTACTGTGCTTGCGGATTTCTCGGACTTGTATATTATTTTAGGCGGAGCAGGTTTATTATTTATAGGCATATCGCAGTATTCGCATACTTCACCGTAAACAGCAGCTCCGCAGTATTCACATATGGTCATAAAAGTCACCTCGTTGTCATTTTTTTCTATTATAACACGAAAATACTCATCAATCAAGTTACAATAACATTAAAATAATCTTAATATATTCTTAAAAAGGTATAAAAATAAAGGACATTCCCGAAAGAATGTCCTATATTCCCATAATGTAACTATTATGCTCTTTCAACCTTACCAGAACGTAAACATCTTGAGCAAGCGTAAACATGACAAGGAGTACCCTTGACGATAGCCTTTACACGCTTTACGTTAGGCTTCCATGTTCTGTTAGTACGTCTGTGTGAGTGGGAAACCTTTATACCAAAAGTTACACCCTTTCCGCAGATTTCACATTTTGCCATTAGGCTGCACCTCCTTATCTTTTATAAAAAGTCAACATGATTATTCTACCACATCTTTCAGAAAAAATCAAGTGTTTTTTGAAAAAAAATGAAAAAAAATTTTTGTTTCATGAAATTTACTCAGATTACTTGAAAAAATAATCATAATGTAGTATAATAAAAAGTAATTAGCTGTGGGAATTTATACCTTTTCAGCTAAAAAATTAATCAAAGAAAGGATAACTATGGAAATTACTTCTATTCTCAGACTGTTTTCGAGAGTGATAACATTATTTCTTGTTCTGCCGGTTCATGAGGCGGCACATGGTCTTGTCGCAAAGTGGTGCGGTGACGATACGGCAGAACGTGAGGGCAGAATTACTCTCAATCCGTTTGCACATCTTGACCCTCTCGGCTCAATACTCATTATTCTTTCGGGATTCGGCTGGGCAAAGCCTGTTCCCGTAAATCCCTTGCGTATGAAAAAATACCGTGCAGGTTTTGCCCTTACGGCTCTCGCAGGTCCTCTTTCAAATTTCATAGCGGCGTTTATTTCAATACTTGTATGGGCATTGCTCCTTTGTACAGAATCGGGAATGACAGCTTATCTTTCGGGTGAAATAAACCCCATGTACAGTGTACTTCTTTTATTGCAGTTTCTTTTCAGCGTTAATATAGGTCTTGCACTGTTCAATCTCATACCGTTTCCGCCTCTTGACGGATTCAATGTACTGCGTTATTTCACAAATGAAAAATTTGACCGCTGGTTCTATATGCACCAACAGCAGTTACAGTGGGGATTCCTCATTGTAATACTCGTGCTGAACTATATCCCTTCGCAGTACAATATTCTTGCCATTGCAAATAATTTCATAAGCGACAAGATGCTTAATCTTGTGTGGCAGATTCCCATGCACAAGTGGGGAGCAGGTTAATGGAAAAAATGTTATTCAGGCTTGAAAGTTTTGAAGGCCCTCTTGATGTACTTCTGAACCTTATAAACAGACACAAGCTTGATATATGTGATATTGAAATTTCAGCACTTCTTGAACAGTACCTTATCTTTATGGACGAATGCCATGAACAGAATCTTGAACTCGCAGGGGAATTTCTTGAAATGGCGGCACGTCTCATATATATAAAAACCGCTTCTTTGCTTCCTCAGCCGGAGGAGGCGGAGAAGATGAAAAAGGAACTTGAAGGGGCTTTGATTGAGTATTCAATGTGTAAAATTGCCGCAGAAAGACTTTCCGAAAAATATACGGGTGATATATTTGTGCGTACTCCAATGAAGATAAAGTCTGATTCGGTATATAGTCTTGTTCACAGTCCTGAACGTCTTGTTATAGCCTATCAGGGACTTTCCGTCAGGAAATTCAGAAACGAAGAACATGAAAACATAATTGAAAACAAGATAAATTCCGTTGTGAAAAGGCGTATAGTTTCGGTTATGTCCAAAGTCGTTCACGTTCTCAGAGAACTTTACAGCACGGGTGAAGTCTATATGAACAGGCTTTATGACGGAGTAACGGACAGGTCGGCAAGAGTTGCCACTTTTCTTGCCGTGCTTGAACTCACACGCTCGGGCAGGATATGCATAAGTGATGACAACACAAAAGTTTTCATAAAGGAGAGAAAGGACGGTAAAAAGTTTTGGAAATCAAAGAAAAACTCGGAGCAATAGAAGCCATTCTCTTTGCGGGCGGTGAACCTGTGGAGATATACCGTCTTTCAGAGGCAAGCGGAGTTGATACCGCAACACTTTCTTCCATGATAAAACTGCTTAATGAGCGTTACAGCGACTGTGGGAGCGGTATATGCATAAAGAAACTGGAGAACAGTTATCAGATGTGTACCCGTGAGGAATTTGCACCGTATATATGCAAGGCACTTGAAACAAAAAGGTCTGCTCCTCTCTCAAATGCGGCTATGGAGGCACTTACCATAATTGCCTATAATCAGCCCGTTTCAAAGGGCTTTGTTGAGAATGTGAGGGGTATTGACAGCTCGTCCGTTATAAATAATCTTGTTGAAAAAGGTCTTGTCGAGGAAGCGGGGCGGCTTGATGTTCCGGGTAAGCCGATTGTTTACAGGACAACAGCCGTTTTTCTCAGATGTTTTGGACTTAGTTCAATCTCTGATTTGCCTGCTCTTATGGGACAGACGGAAATTGATATTGATGATAGTGAAAATAAGCAAAAGGAGCGGTGAGGGTTGATTATACTGAAAATTCTGCTGTATTTACTTCTTGCTGTTCTTGGCATTGCCGTGCTTGTCATTATATCTGCACTTGCACTTCCTGCCGTAGTAAAGATAGGTTTCATCGGCGGTAAACTTGAATATAAAGTAAAGTTTTCACTGATTCCTCTTATGGACTCGGACAGCGGTGGTTTGCTGAATTGGCTGAAAAAACGCAGAAAGAAAAATAAAAAGCCTGAAAATGACGAAGATGATTTTTTAAGTGAAGATGATTTTTCCGATGATGAATCATACGGTTTTACAGGCAATGACGAAACGGAAGAAAGTCCGAATCCTGATGAAGATGATACGGAAAACAGTGACATTACGGAAGAACAGAACGAGAGTACTTTACGTACAGAAAAAATCAAAAAAATCAGAGACAAGAAACGTCATAAAAAAAATGGTGACAACGATGATGATGAATATTATGTCTTTGATGATGAAGATGATGAAAATGAAGATGAAAAGGAATCGGACAGCGGTAAGTCCCTTATGGACAAGATAGATTTTCTGCTTGATGTCTGGGACTGCGGTGGTAGACCCCTCCTTAAAGTTTTCAAAGGCGTTCACTTTCATGACGTTTTTATAGATTTTATTGTTGCAAATGAGGACGCTTATAAATGTGCCGTTAATTATGGCATGGTAAGCGGTACGGTCTGGAACGGTCTTGCATGGCTGGGTGAAGCCTGTACGGTAAGCTATAAAACTGTTGATGTACGATGTGGATTTTCACTTAAAGAATCACAGTGGGACGCATCATGCTGTGTGAAATTTCGTCTGCATACGCTTGTTACAGCAGGAATATGGTTTCTTACAACATATATCTTTAAAATATTCTTACCTGAAAAGTTAAATAAGAAAAAAGCAAAAAAATCTGCCGAAAGGCAAAAGTGAGGTTATAATATATGGAAAACGGCAAAACACCAATCAGCGATATTTTAGGAATTTCAATGGAAAAAATCAGGGAAATGGCTGATGTCAATTCTGTTATCGGTGAGCCGATAAAGCTTGATGACGGTACAACCATTATTCCGATTTCAAAAGTCTCGTATGGTTTTGCTTCGGGTGGTTCTGACCTGCCGTCACGATATGAAAAGAATCTTTTCGGAGGCGGAGCAGGTGCAGGCGTTTCAATCAAGCCGGAGGGCTTTCTTGTGATAACTTCCGACGGCACTGCAAAAATGGTGTCTGTTGCTTCAGGAAACGACCCCATAAGCAACGCTATAAATTCAATTCCGACCGTTATAAATAAGGTTTCGGATTTTATGGGAAAAAAGAAGAAAAAGGACGATGATGATGAAAGTGCGGAAGTAATTCTGAACGATTAAGAAAAAACGGAATATATCGGTTTTGTTTTGCATATCCTTTAACATAACGGACTTGTTACGGAGGTATGTAAAATGAAAAGAATTATTGTGTCAGTCTGCACGGCAGTACTGATTGCAGGAAATGCCGTATTTAATGCATATGCGGTGGAAGAACCCGAAATATCCGCAAAAGCGGCGGTGTTGATTTCGGCGGACACAGGTGAAATAGTTTATTCTGTCAACTGTAATGAGAAACTGCCTATGGCAAGCACAACGAAAATCATGACGACTATGCTTTGTCTTGAAAGCGGTAATCTCTATGAGGAATTTGAAGTTGACGGCGACGCTATAATGGTTGAGGGGTCGTCAATGGGGTTGCAGAAAGGCGATATTGTCACTAAGTATGCACTCTGCTGTGGTATGCTTTTACCGTCGGGAAACGATGCCGCAAACGCTACTGCGGTCAAACTTGCGGGAAGTCTTGAAAATTTTGCGGTCATGATGAATGACAAGGCAAAGGAGCTTGGACTTTCAAGAACATGGTTTGTCACTCCGTCGGGGCTTGAGGGCGAAGGTCACGGCTCGTCGGCTTATGACATGGCTATTCTTGCACGTGAGGCACTCAAAAACGACATTTTCCGTGAAATATGTTCTTCACCTACCATAAAGCTTGAATTTGGAAATCCGCCGTATACACGCTGGCTTAAAAATACGAACAAGCTTCTTACAATGTATGATGGTGTTTACGGTGTAAAGACGGGTTTCACGGACGAGGCTGGACGTTGTCTTGTTTCGGCGTGCGAACGTGACGGAGTTGACCTCATATGCGTGACTCTCAACGACCGCAACGACTGGAATGACCATATGGCTATGTATGATTACGGCTTTGCGACTGTTCACAATATTCAGCTCGATATTCCCGAAAATCTTTCAATGAATCTCGCAGGTGCGGAAAAGGACAGACTGTCACTCACAGCAGGTGACGAACCTGTTACCGTGACGGCATTTTCGGCAAAATCCGAAGATTTTGAATATGAAGTAATATCCGCACCTTTCGTCTATGCTCCCGTGAAAGCAGGAGAGGAAACGGCACAGCTCAGTATAAGCTGTAACGGCAGGGAAGTACGTCGTATACCGCTATATGCGGAGGAGGACGCTCCGATTAAAATTATAAAGAAGTCAACAAAGAAAACAAGTATTCTAAAAAAAATAACACAGAAACTCGGGAGTATATTTTCCTGAGGGAAAACGGAGAAAAAGTGGAAAAGTTAAGAATTCAGAAAATGATTGCAGACAGTGGATACTGTTCACGCCGTAAGGCAGAAGCACTTATTTCGCAGAGCAGAGTAAAAGTAAACGGCAGACCCGTAAAGCTCGGCGACAAGTGCGGTTTCAGGGACATAATAACAATTGACGGTGAACGTATCTATATGCCGAAAAAGAAAAATTTCATCTATATCATGCTTAACAAGCCGAGAGGTTATGTTACTACCGTTTCGGACGAACTTGACAGGCGTTGCGTTATGGACTTAATCAGTGATATTGATGAACGTGTTTATCCCATCGGCAGACTTGACAGAAATTCGGAGGGACTTCTTCTCTTTACGAATGACGGTGAATTTGCCAACAGCATAATGCACCCTAGCCGTCATATTTCAAAGACTTATCGTGTTACCGTCCGTCCTGATATTTCGGACGAACAGCTTGTACAGCTTGCTGAAGGCGTTGAAATCGACGGTAGAAAAACTCTCCCTGCGAATGTTGTTGTCAAGGAAAAACAGCAGGGCAGGGTTGTTCTTATGATTACGATAAAAGAGGGAAGAAACAGACAGATTAGAAAAATGTGCGAGGCGGTAGGGCTTGAAGTGGCACGTCTCCGCCGTATAAGCGTAGGACCTCTTAAACTTGGTATGCTTAAACCGGGAACATGGCGTGAACTTACAGCCGAAGAACTCCGTGCCATACGCAACGCTATAGGCAAGGAGAACTGATATGCTTGAAATACGTGAAAACTTTTCTCCTGTCGGATATGAGGATATAATATCTTTGGCAGGGGATAAAGCCGTTCATGTTACGGAGGCTTTTGACGGCAGTGAAAAAAACGGGTACATAGTCTATTTGTATGAAAAGGAAAAAACTATTGTCTATGCTTACGACGACGGCGGTGACATAATGCTTTGCGACGGTCTAGTTCGTTCGGTTATGTTTAAAAGCTGTATGAAAGGCATTGAAAATGTCGTTTTTGAACTGACAGACGAAAACGGTTATGAAAATCTCAGACGGTTGAAATTCATTTGCGGTGACAGTAAGATTGCCGAAAATATTGACAGGTTCATGAACGGCTGTAAGGACTGTAAAAATAAAAAATAATTCAGAAAGGAGCGATTTGAAGTGCCTATCAGAATTTCTTCCGAGCTTCCGGCATTCAAAACGCTTGGAGAAGAAAATATATTTGTAATGTCAAAGGAACGTGCGGAACATCAGGATATCCGACCGCTTAAAGTTGTCATTATAAATATAATGCCAAAAAAAATCGAAACGGAAAGTCAGCTGATGAGACTTCTCAGTAATACGCCGATTCAGGTTGATATTGACCTGATACAGATGGCTTCCCACGTTTCAAAAAATACCTCACAGAATCATCTTGAGGCTTTTTATAAGACTTTTGACGAAATCATAAACAACCGCTATGACGGAATGATTGTGACGGGAGCTCCCGTCGAACTTCTTGAATATGAGCAGGTTGACTACTGGAAAGAAATAACGCAGATTATGGAGTGGTCAAAAACCCACGTCTTTTCGTCGCTTTATATATGCTGGGCAGCACAGGCAGGACTTTATTATCATTTTGGTGTGCCGAAATATACACTTGATAAAAAGATGTTCGGGATTTTTCCGCACAGGGCGGAAGTCGGAAAATGTCAGATTTTAAGAGGATTTGACGATATTTTTCTTGTTCCTCATTCAAGAAATACAGAAGTAAGACGTGAGGACATTGAAAAGGTTTCCCAGCTTGAAATACTTACTTCTTCCGAAATATCGGGCGTTCATATCGTCGCAAACAAAAACGGCAGACAGTATTTTATTACAGGTCATTCGGAATACGACAGGGATACTATAGCAAACGAGTATTTCCGTGACGTTGAAAAGGGAATTGACATTCAGATTCCCTATAATTATTTCCCTGACGACAACCCAGAAAATACACCCGTTTTTTCGTGGCGATGTACTGCGAATCTTATGTTTTCAAACTGGCTGAATTACTGCGTATATCAGAAAACGCCGTATAATCTTGATGAACTTGCGGTCCGTAACTGGAACTGGCAGGCAAGTCTTTAAGGAGTTAAAATGAATAAGGATTTTTATTATAATGATGTGAATGATACGAACGGTCTGCCTAATTCCTTTAAAACAGGACTGGCGGTGGCGTCATTTGTCATAAGTCTGCTCAATCTTGTTTTCTGTGCGTGTATGGGAAGTTTCATCACTGCACCCGTTTCGATAATTCTCGGAATTGTTTCGCTTGCAACGCACAGGGGCGGAAAGGTTTTCGCCATACTTGGCATAGTAATATCTGTGATTTCGGCGGTCTTATTCGGTCTTTATATGTCTGTAGCCGTTAAAATTGCACCTGATTTGGTATATTTTCAGGAGAACAGCACGGAAATTATTTCCGATTATGAGTCGGATGGCACGATTCCCGAACAGTTTGAAAAGTACCGCAGTTCAGATTATGATAAGTACTGGAATGCAATGGGTTGTGAGAATTTTGACGGATTCTTCAGATTATGGATTGACACTTATAAAAGAAGATACGGCTATAATGCTCCTTCTGTTCCCGACAACTCTGAAAGCCCGTCGTCTGTTCCTGAAACACAGCCTGACAACAGGGACAGGGAAGAACTTGTTAACCTTAATTATATCGGAGCAATTTCAGGTATGAAGTTCCTTAAAACCGCATAGATAATTAAAATCCCCGAAACCGCAGTGTAGAATAAACGGTTTTCGGGGATTAGTTTTATTTTTTTACCGTAAAGGCTGAAAATATTCTGAATCCACATCATAACAAGAAAAATGACCCCCGAAAAAACTATGAGATTCTGACGTATTGCAAGAAGAAAATGCCCGTGAAAAATGGCTTTTATACATCTTGTTCCGCCACAGCCGACGCAGTATATTCCCGTAAAAATTCTTATCGGACACGGAAATGAAAATTTTCCGGTAAAGTTCAGTATCAGGTATATTAATGGTATGATTAATATCGGTGCAAGAATTTTTACAAGACGGTTTTTATCTGTTTTCATTTTATCATTCCTTAAAAATTTTATTCATAAATTCCTCAGTGGAATAAAAACCGCTTCTGTTATAGCGGTTTATGCCGTAAAGACATTCAGGATTTCGTGTTATATAGTTTGGTCTTTCACTGCAGGTCAGGGTGATTGTGAATCCGAGTTCACGTATTACTGGCATTGACTCCTTGCTTATGAACCCGAACGGATAGGCAAATACGACGGGAAGTGTGTTTGTGTGTTCATGAATTTCGGACTGCAGTCTGTTCAAATCTTCTGTAAGTGCCGAAATATATTCTTCTTCGTTTTCAGACGGATTTTTTGAACAGCCTTTGCGGTCGCCTTTAAATGAGTGCATATTATATGTATGGTTTCCGATTTCTACACGTCCCGAAGCTATAAGGCGGTTTATATCGTCCCATGTGAGATATGAGTATGAGGGAATATGAGGGTCATTTTCGGCGTTTACGTCGGTATACTGTCCGACAACTGAAACTATGGCGTGCATATCATATTTTTCAAGAAGCGGAAGAACGTCGGAAAGATTATTGTAACAGCCGTCGTCAAAAGTAATCATAACGGGTTTGTCGGGAAGATTCCCCCTGTCGTTTACATAGTCGGTAAGCTGTTGTGCGGTAACGGAAGTATAGCCGTTTTCGGCAAGCCATGCAAGGTCGTTTTCAAACTGAACGGGAGTGACTATATATTTCTCGGGACTACCGCTGAAAACACTGTGATACATTATAACGGGCAGAAATACAGATTTTTCACTGTTTACGTCTGCCGAAGAACTCAGAAGCTTTTTTCCCGTAAAGAAAAAAACGGTACATATCGAAAACACAAGTATATCAAGAAGAATAAGACCGAAAAAGTGTTTTGCATTCCTACATTCGTACATAGTAAAATCACCTCATTCAATAATATGCTGTTTTTTTATGCATAATTCTTGATTGTTACGGATTGAAAAGAAATATTTTCGGACAAACAGGAATATAATTTGTTTAAACGGAAATAATATTGAGGTGAGTGTATGACACGTCATAAGAGAAGAAAAATAGCAGGTACGTTGAAACTTTGCATACTTCTTGCACTTCCTGCGGTTACGGCGGTTTCCGCTAAGCAGATACCAAAGATTAAAAGCTTTTTTGACCGTATGGGAAGTATCAGCATTGATGAAAACAGTCAGGGAGAGGACGAAAGCAGTACCGAGTACAGTACGACAACAATAAAAACCGAAAATTCTTTAAGGGACGGCTTTGTTTTATCCGAGGGGTACGGAGTGAGTGAGGAGACGGAAGAAAGTACAGAGGTTCTTACCGAAACGGAAAATCCGCTTGAAACAGTTGCGGAAAATGCAGGTGACAAGCCGTATCCGTCTGAAGATTCGTGGACGGCAGGAGGAGCAATAGTACGTACTACTTACGGAGAATACAGCGGAAACTCTTTCTTTAATCTCGATAACGGCGGACAGGTGAACAATCAGACATCAATCCCGAATGAAACTCTTGTTTCTGAAAGCAGATGTGGTGCTGATTTTACCGTTGAAAATACAGACGAGCCTCTTGTACTTATTTATCACACTCATACAACTGAGAGTTTTGAACCGTATGTCCGTGACTTCTATGACGCAAACTTCAATTACCGCACTACCGACGAAACAAAAAACATGGTAATGGTCGGCGACGCTATACAGGCGGAACTGGAGGCACAGGGAATAGGTGTTGTTCATGCACGAACAATTCATGATTATCCGTCCTATAACGGTTCTTACGACAGGAGCAGGGAAACTATTTTACCGATTCTTGAAGAATATTCGAGTATAAAAGTTGTTCTTGATATTCACAGGGACGCAGTTTCAGGTGAGGGTGTGGCTTATCAGCCTTTTGTTGAAATAGACGGAAAGGAAGCCTCTCAGATTATGATTATATCAGGGTGCGATGACGGTACACTTGGTATGCCTGACTTTATGAAAAACTTTCATTTTGCCTGTCGTTTGCAGGAACGTCTTGAAAATGACTATGCAGGTTTTACAAGACCTATACTCTTTGACTACAGAAAATACAATCAGGATTTGACAACGGGTAGTCTGCTTATTGAAGTGGGTTCGCACGGAAACACACTGGAACAGTCGCAGTATGCAGGACAGCTTATCGGCAGTTCTCTCGGCAGACTTCTAAATTCCATGAAAGAGGAAAACTGATGCGTAAAATAATGAAAAAAAAAGCAGTCAGAATGATATTTGCATATCTTCTCCTGACTGTCGGTTCTTATATGTTTCTGAAATCTTGCTGTAATTCATATAATCATCTTTCATCTGAAAGAATTACGCCCGCAAGTCTCGTTATAAACGGAAAAACAGCTTCCGTCAGCGTTCTTGAACATGAATTCAGTTTCAGTACAGGTATAATATCGCCTGAAAGTAAGGTTTATTATACGGCTTATCTGCTTGCTTCTGATGATGTGAGACTGATTGCATATCTAATTTCGCTGTCCGATAAGATGTGACTGCATATTGTAGTAAAATTTATTGAGTTCTCCCGAATAGATAAGAGTTGCATTAGGAAAACTCCTGAAATCATCGGGCTTGTAAAGACAAAACGGCTTTTCAAGATGTATGCCGATTTTGTCCATAGTGTATGCGACAAACTGCGAACAGACAAAACTCTTTTTTCTGTTCCATTCGATATTTAGGTAAACCGCAAGAAGTCCGAGAACATTATATGAATATATATTTCTGTTCTGTGAAAAATGATTAATCACACGATAATACATTTCTTTCTGTGACTTGGTCACGGGAATACGGTATATTTCACATGGTATAAAGCCATATTGTCCTAAAGTTCCCTCTCCTACAATTTCCTTGTTGAAAGTGGCAGGCAACGGAAAGAGCGTATATGTACGGCAGAAACTATACATTTCAGAAAGTGTTATATCTCCTGAAAGAGAAACGTGATTATAAGGTTTTCGGGTGAAAAATCTGAAGAATCTTGCCGGCTGCGTGCCTGTCTGAGACATTATCAAATAGATATATTCCTCCAAAACGTCCCCTCCTAAAAATTTTCTTATATAATTATATCACAAACACTTGCAAATTACAAGAGTTTGTGATATAATATTCATTGTAAAAGTCAGATGTTAATGTTATATTATGATAATCTGATGTTTATGCGTCTGTAGCTCAGGGGATAGAGCAGTGGCCTCCGACGCCATGTGCCGCAGGTTCGATTCCTGTCAGGCGTACCACATATAAAACCGCTGTATTTCGGAAAAATCCGATTTACAGCGGTTTTTTATATGTAAAAGTTTAAAGATATTGGCGATTCAGTACTGAAATCAGTATTTCGGGACACGTGTATTGACTTTGCAGATATTACATAATAAAATATAAATAAGGAAATATACAGCAATCTTTATGAAAAATTTTTATTGACTTTGTTTATGTTATGTGCTATAATATAAATATGAAAAAAGCTGTGCTTTCCTTTAATGTAATTGAAAGGAAGTTTTTATCATGAAAAAAATTATTTCTGCACTTTCTGCATCAGTACTTGCAGTATCTGCACTGCCTGTTGTTACAGCTTCAGCTGTGAATGTTACCGAGGAAAACATTCTTTCGGTTTCAGCCGAAACTGTTTCCGAAACATTAACTGTTAATGAAACTGTAATCCCCGCAGGAGCAGTTGCTGTGACTGTGAATATTGCTGACAACAGCGGTTTCATTTCAACAACCACAAAGCTTGATTTAGGTGCTTATGATGTAATTGGCAACGAAAAGGGAATACCTGTTGTAATTACAGGTGACACTACAGAGGGTTCGCTTGTTACGGGAATTGTAAACGAAGGAGTGGGTGTGTTTACAACTGTCGGAACAGAAGAAGATGATACTGACGGAAGTCTGTTTACTTTCTATGTAAATGATAACAGTGTTGATACATCTGATATTACTGTTTCTGATTTTGAAACTGTTGATTATATTGATATTTTAACTTCTGCAATATCTGCTTATTCTTTGAACAACACAGCAGGATATTATAAAATAGGCGATGTAAACAATGATGGTTATGTAGATGCTGTTGATGCAACGATTACGCAAATGGCAATAGGAAAAAATGACGGTAAAAAAATTTCTGTCACTAATGCTAATGCTAATTTGTATTATTTCTTTGTAGAAACTACAGTATGTGCTCAATCCGCAGATGCCAATATTTCAGGTGAGATTACAGTGGCAGATGCTAATGATATGTCGTTGTATTATGCTTGTATGTCAACACATCAAGACGTAGACGAAGCACAGCAAAGTTATGAGAATCAAACTGACGGCGGACATTGTGGAGAAATTAAATATTATAACGGAAAATAATCAAACTTAAAATTATATTAAGGAGTGATTTTATGAAAAAATTACTATCAACTTTTATGGCACTTTCAATGCTGACATCACTTCCTGTATGTTCTGTATATGCAGAAAGCAATGCCGAACTTGGCAGACTTGCTTCATCTCTCGGTGCTGACACCGATTACCTTGCTGTAACAAATCAGTTTTATGATACAGGTAAAAATACCGAATGTATTATAGGATATGATTACCGTGGATTCACTCAGGCAGGTGGTGAGACAATATCTACTGTAGAGGGAATGGGTGCTTATTCAGACACAAGTTTCGGTATTTCTGTAATGGAAGTTCTTTCGCATAACGGTCTCATCTCCGCAGGCGATATAAAAGAGGGAGCAAATTCACTCAATGAGATAAATCAGATTTCCGATGTAAAAAATATGATAATAGGCTATCAGAATCTCTTCAACAAAAACGAATTTCAGCTTTACAGAAACTATATTTTCCAAAGTACGTCCTCAGAAGAAAAGATTGACATACTTTGCAATACCGCTGAAAAGTGCATGAATGAGGGAGAATATTTCCTTATAATGTACGGAAGTTGCTGTAAAACTCCGTCGGCTCTTGATATTGAAGAAGTAAAAGGCGATTTGAATATGGCATCTACACGAGCCCGTCAGGAACATTCCGCCGTAGGAATGGGCATCACCGACGGTTCATGGACCTTTAACGGCAAAACATATGACAAGTGTATTCTTACTCTTGATTCTTTCAATTCAGACGAAAACAACGGTGCTTTCTCAGAAGATACCTGCATATACATCAACTCTGAAACGAAAGACTTCTATATACCGAAGATTTCGGAGTATGCTGAAAGTGATATGCATATAGCTGTTATTGATGATAATAAACTCCTTAATTTTGAAGGTCCGATTAATCCGACTGACAGCTTTGATACAGATATTTCTGATATAGCTTTTGTACAGTACAGTACAAAAGGTAATATACGTGAATTATCGTACACTGACAAAAACGGAAAAGAAGTCGTTATGAACGAAAGGGACGGATATATCAAGAACTA
Organism: Ruminococcus sp. UBA3280; assembly: GCA_002362175.1. Classification (GTDB taxonomy): domain Bacteria; phylum Bacillota; class Clostridia; order Oscillospirales; family Ruminococcaceae; genus Ruminococcus. The sequence goes on along the minus strand of DETU01000097.1, from coordinate 37,961 downwards.
TCCGAATATTCCGGGAAGAACTATAAAATCCGATTTGGTAAGGCATCATATTCTAAGTAATAATGAATGTGATTACATGGATATACGGAATGTAAACGGTTTTTATGAAATTTCTTTTGCAGGTGCTGATAGTGAACTTTATTTTGATAAGAATGAATGCTATAAATTCGTAAGGCTCGAACACGCCGAAGATGATACAGCCCATGACGAAAATGCTCCTCTTGAATACAGTATGATTTATAATAAAGATTATAAAGACAGAAATTTCATTTTTGATTTCAAGGGCGAAACAATGGACGAAGCAGAGGTAAAAATACTTGACGACGGCGTTGTTTTCAGTGGAGGAAATATTGAATTTAATGTTTATCCTAAGGGTAGTATGAATGTTGAAGATTTAAAGTCAATTGCATTTAGTCCGTCAAGTGAAGTTTTCGTGCAGTATAATGAAACAGATGGATTCAAAATTATGGCTGACCTGAATAAAGACGGCAATTTTGAACATCAGGTGGAAAAAGGCGACGTAAACTGTGATGGTTTTATAGATTCAGTAGACGCTACCGCAGTTCTTCAGGCATATGCAAAGCTTTCTGTGCAGGATTCCAGAAATCCCGAAACGGTTTATGCCGACAATATGCTTTCAGACTTCAACGGTGACGGATTTATAGATTCTGTAGACGCTACTCTTATTCTTCAGAAGTATGCGGAACTTTCTGCAAAATGATTTTCATGGTTGCATTTATATAGATAAATTTTGACTTTAAAAAAGCCGTTCAGTAATGGACGGCTTTATTTTTGTTGTGATACTTGACAAATAATGTCGTATAATGTATAATTGATAGTATAAGTATATAAATAATTTAAAAGAGGATTTGGCTGAAAAACTGTCCTCTTTTTTTATGATGAGGAGATTGAATTATGAACGGAAACTGTCATTTTGTATTTGGTGCTTCAGTCGGAACGATGCTTGCTTTAAATATGGAAAAACTTGAAACCGCTTTACCGCATATCAGCAATACACCTGAAACGGCTACACTTTTTATTCTCGGCGGACTTATGGGCGGAATTTTTCCTGATATAGATAATCCGACAAGTTATATAGGAAAACTTACCGTTCCCGTAAGTTCGGTAATAGGAAAATGCGGTGAAATAAGCGGAAAAACAGGTCCTATGCACAGGGGAATCCTGCATGAACCTGTTGTTTACCTTATGGGGCTTATATTGTCGTATCTTTACTGCCCTTCGCTTGTGGGACTGTTTGTGGGTTGTCTGTCGCACCTCTATCTTGATATGTTCACCCCTGCTGGAATACCGTGCTTTTTCGGACTGAAACATTTCCGTCTTGCGAAAATAACAAGCGGAAGCAAACAGAGTGTTGCGTTCACATGGTTGAACGTTTTCGCAGTTATACTTATCGGACTTATGATGTAGTTTTTTCCATTATGTAGTTTGTGAGGGCAATTCCGTTCCTGACAACTTGCTGTCTCTTTATTACGGTATATCTTCTTTTCAGAAAAAAGGGTTTTGCCGTAACTGACGAATGAACGGTTATTTTATCCGAAACAACGGATTTTTCAAGTATATCACAGATTTTTGAAGCAATTTTCAGTCTTTGAAAGTCCTTGTGAACAAAAAGCCTGTCAAGATAACCTGTGCTGTCAATGTCGCCGAATCCGCATATGATATTATTTTCTTCTGCAACGACTGTATAATGCTCGGAGAGTGATTTATTCCATTCGTCAGGATTTTCATTTCCCGTTGCCCATACGCCAAGCTGTTCGGGGGAGTAGTCGGCGGAGTTTACAGTGTGGACGGTCTGATAAAAAAGTGTTATCAGTTCTGAACAGTCGGACGGTTTATATTTTCTTATGGTCATATTTTGCTTACCTCCATGAAGTTTACCGGAACACTTTTTGTGAGCCACATGCCATTTTCGGAAAGATAAAATACATATCCATGCCTGTGCATTTCACCTGCGAGAATCCTGTAAACAACGGGTTTTCCGTGTCTTTGTCCGACTTTTCGGGCAGTTTCGGTGTCCTTTGAAAGATGCACATAAAGTCTGCTCTTTGCTTTGAGTCCTTCCGAGTTTATTGACGGGACATACTTTTCACCTGTACCATGCCATAGGATTTCGGGCGGTACACATTCCTTTAACTCAACGTCCACATTAATGGAATGTCCCTGATTTGCCCTTATTTTAGACTTGTCCGCACTGAAACTGTACCTTTGCTTGTCATCGGTGCGGACAATTTCTTCAAGCTTTTTCATATCAAGAAAATACTTTCCGGTTTTGTTTATTCCGTCTATCAGGCTTTTAACGTCTGCCCAGCCGTTTTTGTCAAGAGATATGCCGATTGTTTCGGGTTTGTGACGTAGTATGAGTGAAAGAAAAACGCTTGTCTTTTTCATGATAACACTTCTTTCCTGAAATTATTTGTATTCATTATATCATGAAATTACATAAAGGTCAATATTCCGTCAGTTCTGTTCACTCAAATATATTGACACCCTGCCCTGTATCGTTTCGGCACACTTTTCCGCAGTAGTTTCACCGTTAATAAATTTTCCGCATTCTTCTGTCATGATGTTCTGTATATCTTCATCTCTGTCACAGAGTTTGTTGAAATGCGACAGAAATTCTTTCATATATTCAACGTCTTCTTCTGTTATCGGTTTGTTTATCCATTCAGTCCCCTCTGTTTCGGGACTTCCCCAGTTATTTTTCATAGGGTCAAGAGATACTTGTACTTGTTGACTGTATTCATCAAAAAAACGGTCAAATTTATGATTGTAGCTTTCCTTGTTGGTTGTAAAGCACCAGTTTAATTGCATATAGTTATTCTGAAAATGCGGACTTAAAACGTAATTCATAAAATCCCATGCACCTTCTGGACAGTCTGTATTGCTGATTATTGAAAAACACATATCATTTGCGGTTGAGATAGTTCCCGTTCTGTCATTGGACGGTGCGATAAGATAGGTATAATTGCCGTTCAGATAAAGACCGTTCTGCTTGGCAACTGAAATAAATTCATCGCAGTTTGATATATAGTCAGAATAGTTTCCGAAAAGTGACTGTTTGTTCATTACTCTTATATCGTCCTCTTTGTTCATGATGTCTACTTCTTCGTTGGGTAATTTTTTCATAGCTTTCCAGTCAAAATGCTCGTTTATTTTGACCGTACTGCAGAAATTAAGCAGATTTATAAAATCCTCGTTATTAAAATTGCAGGTGTAGTTATCATAATCAACCCAGTTTCCATATCCGTTTACGCATAATTCTTCAAAAACACCGTCACGGTATGCGAAATGTGAATTTCGGGGACTTAAATACATATTTTCAGGCATATTTTCCACATTTCTGAAAAATTCATCATAATTCCAGTATGAGTACTCTCTGCCGATAACGTCGCTGTTTGCAATAAGCACGCCTGACAGTTTAAAGCCTGCCGGAATACCGTAAAGACCGCCTTTGTATTCGTAAGCCTGTAAAACGTTTTCGAGAATATCGTCTTGTTTTATACCGTCGTTGTTTTCCATGTAGTCATAGAGGTCGGCGAACGCTCCTAAATTGGCGTAACGGTACATGAAAGAAGTGTCCTGATATGCGAAGAGGTCGGGAGCGTCACCGCTCAGAACATCAAGCTTTAAGTTGTCAATATCCTTGTATTTTTGCGTACTTACTTTGTAATTGTCATTCTCTTTGCTGTACATCAGTGCTATATCTTCGGCGTTGTTGCTCCAATCTATACAGCCTAAAGTCAAATCGGTTTTGTTTTCCACATAGTCATCGGGACGGACTGTCAGCATATCAAAGAACATACCGTCCGCAAGGGTCTGACTGTCACCGCAGATAATGAATTTTCCGTCACCGCCATAGCAGGCATACCATATCCCCGACGGCGAAACGTCTGAATCAGTAAAATCAAGAATCTGAACAAGTTCGTCATTGTAATCAAGACCGAAAATACCCTCGTTCATGACGAAAAACAGCTTGAAACCGCCGTCGCCCCTGAATACAGAACCCGTGCGGTTGACATATTTTCCGTACTCCTTGGCGTTGCCGTTGTTGACGGAAAGTCCTTCTGAAACGGAATATTTTGTCCAGTCGCAAGCATATGTTTTTCCTTCTGTGTCGGTAGCAAAAACCATATTTTGTTTGTCGTTGTTGGTGTTGAAGATTTTACCGTCTGCCATTACAAGTGCAAAGCCGTCACGGAACGAAATGACGTAATTTTCACCGTATTCGTAAAAGCCGTCTATGTAGCCGAAATCCTCGTATCTGTGAAAACCGTCTACCTCATGGGTTTCAAGAATTTTGCCGTCAGGGGAGTATGTACGTATTTTAAGAGTGACAACGGCATTTTTACCGAAGTCCTCATAGTCTGTTATTTCTTTGGGAGGCTCAACGTAAAGACAAAGCATGACTATTCTGCCGTCGGGTTTTGTACAGAAATATGATTCACTCTGCATATTGTCACCGCTTATCAGGGTTAAAGCTCCCGTTTCGTTCATGTTTTCGTCATATGACATTATTTTTATTTCGTCGTTCTTGGATTTGTAGACAAACTTCACTCCGTCGTGATAGTACAGACCCATTCTTGACTCCATATCTTCGGGAAACGATAAGTGTTCCTGCTTGTAAACAAGCTGTGTAATTTCCACGCCTTTCGGTTCGGAAGGAATTTCGGGAGTATTTTTCTTGGTTTTTTTCGCACACCCCACACCTGAAAGCATAACCACCAAAGCCGTTAATATCAAGATTTTTTTCATATAGAAGTACCTCCTCAGTGCTTTTATAAACAAGTGATTTCAGAGGGGCAAAAAGACGAAAATTTTTTGAATTTTGTATAAACAGACAAAATATATATTGTATATTTATTGATTATAGACAAATGTCGAATAAAAAACGGAGGTTGTTATTTATGGAAATAAGACTCATGACAAATAATGATGACAGACTTGAAATAAGTCGTATTTATGAAGAAAGCTGGAAATATGCCTATAAGGACATAATTCCGCAGAGTTATCTTGACAGCATACCCGCAGGACAGTGGGTTTCAGGTCTTGACAGCGACGGCAGAAACACACTTCTGATGTTTGACAGTAGTCGTATTATAGGTACGTCAAGTTACTGTGAATCACGTTTTCCGAAGTTCAGCGGAATGGGTGAGATTATTTCGGTTTATCTTCTGCCATATTATATCGGCAAAGGATATGGAAAGCAATTGCTTGGTTCTGCAATAAAAAATCTTGGAAATTCGGGATATAACGAGATTTTTTTATGGGTATTGGAAGAAAACAGTCTGGCGAGAAGATTTTATGAAAAATTCGGATTTGTAGAAAGCGGTGAATTTCTGAATGATAACATAGGTGGAAAAGAACTTAAAGAAATTCAGTACTGTTATAGAATCAGTTAATATAAAAAAACAGTGTCCTTTGAGACACTGTTTTCAATATATTATTCAGAATAGAAGTATTCAACGGCAAACTGAATTTTTGTGGCATTGAAACCGTCGTCCGAGTTTTCGGGGAATATAAAATAAGTATTGTCAGGAGTTGAAAGGGTTATACACTGTCCCTGATCCCTGTAATCATATTCCGTGTGGATACTCGGCATGGACTTGTTTGTAAATTCAAGTGAGACGTTTTTGTTGCCGTTGTAATGAACGAAACTGAGTGTAAACTTTTTATTGTCGTGGATTAGCCTGCCCTTACCGCAGTCTATGAAGTTTTTGGCATTCGGAAGTGCCTGAATTTTCACGGGTAAGTCAAGACCGTATTTTTCCGACTTTATTTCACCGATAACCTGAGTTCTTTCCCATTCGTACCAGTCGGGAATATATATTTTTTCACCTTTGCTTTCAAGAGTGCCGAACTCGTCCATTTTCCAGCGTTTTCCGCATGATGTACAGAAAATTTCGTCGTTTTTTGTTTTCATTGAAAATTCTTTTTTGCAGTTTCTGCACTGGTATAACGGAAGTTCAAGACCCTCTGCACGTTTAGGATATTTTATTGAAATTCTGTTTTCACGCTGATAACGGTATTCGTCAAATTCAAGCAGTTCTGAAAGACGGCTGTGTATTTCCTCAACGGAAAGATTTTTCACTTCTTCAGAAGTAAGTGCGTAAGTCATATCAGCAGTTAGACGTGCTTCTTTTCTTTTTGTGAGATTCCATATCGGAGACTGCAGATAATTTCCTTTCATGTTGAGGGTGACAACAGGATAACCGAATTTTTTCACCATTTTTGCAACTGACATCTGCAATTTTGAATTTGTACCGACATTTGCATAGCGTGCTTCAGGATAAAGTACAAGTATGTCACCACGGTCAAGCACACGTTTTATATTTTTTATAAGGGATATGTCATTTATAAATTTTCTTGTACCGAGACAACCAGCCTGTCGGTAAATCCATTCACCGAAGTTTTCAAATCCCTCAAGTTCGGAAATATAGTTAGCACGGTGGGGGAACAGTGCAAGCGGAGTTACATAGAAATCTGTGAACGACTGATGTGTACCAAGTACAAGAAAGGGTGGCTTTATGCCTCTGGTGTCGCCTTTGTTGATTTTAAGTTTTCCTGAATGTGTGAGAAACTTACATGCAAGCCACATAAGAGGAATAAGGAAGATATTCTGTCGTGGAGGTTCACGGCGACGGTTGAACGGTTTTGTATCAGGGTGAAAACGTATGTCAGGATTTATATATCTTCTTACGGGTGGAAGAAGTGCGACGAGGAAATATAAAAGTGCAGTTGAGAGAAAGCCGAGACCTGTAGGAGTAAGTTTAAAGAGAAGCGGTGCATATATTTCAGCCGTTATGGGATTGTATACGGAAAGTGAAATAATACACCCACATATCAGACATACAATACTTACTATATTAAAACCTTTTGTGTAGAAATAGATATTATTTTTTTCGTTGGAAAAAGCACTTCTGAAATCAAGCTTTTGTCTGCGTACCCAGAAGAAGTCAACAAAAAGCAGTGCCGCAAAAGGTGCATAAATATAGGCACTTATGGTAAGAAAAGTCCCGAAATATTCAACAATTTTTCCCCATATGCAGAGTACCGACACATAGAGTGCGAGTATTCCGACAAGTGTGTTATACTTTGCTTTGGGGAATGTGGTTTTAAGCATTACGCCGTAAAGATACGAGCCTACAGCCTGAGTGCCGATATTTGCAAAGGCAACGAGCAGGAGTGAAAAGAGTGCGAGGGCAGGGGAAGCAAGAGTTGAGAGCATTTCGGTGGGGTCTGTTGACTCAACACCCGTTTTCAGACGCATTGCAATAGCCATTACCGCACCGACTACCACAAAAAAAGAACCTGCAAGACCTTGTCCGAGAACTCCGGCATAATATGCAGAACGTTCACTTTTGCAGAGTCTCGGAATACCAGCCATACCGCCGACAAGTGTTATAACGAAGGCAAAATTTGCTTCAAGTGCAAGAGTATATGCGGTACTGCTTGTCATTCCCGAAAGAGCAGGTTTATAATTTATTATGTCCGACGGGTCAGCAGAACGGAAACCAATCACCATTACAAGTCCTCCTACTGCTACAAGTGCAGGTACAAGAATACGGGTTGTGATGGTTATTGCGTGTACTCCACGCCATGCCATAAAACTGCCGAGAAGTACACAGAAAAGCTGAAGAAGCTTATGAGTAATCGGCGGAGCATGTATGCCGAATAACTCACTGAGATTTATCATCGACGAAGCAAAAAGGTCACAACAGACTGCATACCATGGGAAATTAATCAGAATTATTGTAACGGCAAGCACTTTTACACCACGTGTACCTAAAGTGCTTTTCAGCCATACCCATATATCAATGCCGAATCTTGCCGATAATATTACAGGTAGCTGATAAATCATAAGCATAAGAAATGCACCTGCAAATGCAGTTATAAGGAGTTGTTTGAATCCTACCAATCCCGTGAGATATGCACCCTGTGTATAACTCCATGTGGCTATACAGTAACCTGAAAGTATCAGAAGTGCGTCAATAAAGCCGTAAGTGCGTTCCTGTTTGTTTGCAGGGATATATCCACAGTACACCTCATTTTCTATTTCCTTTTCGGAAATACTCCTGCTCATAGGAAAGCACCTCCTATAACAAGAATGAAAAACACAGCGGTTATTATACCAGCCGTTATGTAGTCTTTTTTTGTCATCTGTACAGCTATATCGACAGGTTTGTTTTCAAGAATACATTTTTCAAGATAATCAATACGTTTTTCGAGTTCTTTTTCTGTTTCGTTCATATAAACCAATCCTTTCTGTAATTAATTATGACTGAAATCCTCCTTTCCGAAATCAATTATATCACTTTTAAAAACTTTTTTCAAGTAAAAATTAATCTTCTTTTTTAAAAAATTCTGCTGTACCTATAAACAAATTATATTATGTTACCTGTTGTGTTCTAATGTTCATAATGTATGAGACAGTTCAGGTGAATTTTGTCAGGAAATAAAAAAAGAGAAAACATCAATACTTTGATGCTTTCTCTACTTTAAAAATGTCAAGGTGAACCAAAATAGATGACATTGATTTTGCCTGATTTTTAGTCCTTTTGATATTAAATTTTATTATATTTCACTGTTTATAAATTTTTCGACTGAATTTCATAAAATGATTTATTCAATTTTTACGTCATATTCTTCTGAAATATTTTCTTCAAGGTCGCTTTCCTGGAAACTATTGTCGAAGCTTCCAGAATGACTAAGAGCAATTTTTTGCAGATTATCAATTCTGTGCCGGACAGTTTCTGCTATAATTTTCGCTCTGTTTTCATCGATAAAGTTACTATAATTTCCAGATATAAAAATTTCGATAATTTCATCTTCGATTCCATCAAGTTTTGAAAAATCAAAAACGCTGAAGTCTGAAACCAGTTTTAACTGTTCGCCATGTGTTTTCGTAAACGGTTTGCACTTTATATCTGCATATGGTATGAATTTTTCCTGAGTGTCATACCACAGGGAAGTTCCGCTGTCAAAAATCGGAGCCGCACCAATCCATTCAAGAGTGTCCGCATTTCTGAGCAGTCCGAAATTATTGAAATGTCTGTCCTCGTTTGCAATGATATAGTCAACCACAATCATTGCGTCAATTGCAGAAACAATATCTTTTATGCCCAATTCTTTGCAGATATTCACATAATGCAGATACTCGTTTTCATGATTTTCTTTCGGACGAACCTGTAAAACTCTGTACGCACTGACAAGCTCCGTATCCTTTGTAACAAAATTTTCGCACACACTATAAGGCTCGTTTCCGTTCCAGATAACGTTATATGAAACATGACTTATACCCAGTCTGTCCATGATTTTTGAGGCTATAACTTCATTGAAAGGCTGTTGTCTGAACGGTGCTGCCCCCGATTTTATAAGGCAACGTTTTCCGTTTATTATCTTCCAACGCTTTCTGAGGTTTCCGTCGGACGTATTATCAGGGGAAACAAAATCAAAGCCTGAAATTTTTTTATTTATTCCGAAAAGAACATCGCCAACATCGTTGGAAAAATCATTATCAAAAAAATTTACCTTTTCCCATGTCAAATCGCTTTTAACAGGTTTTATCCAGTAGTGGTCAGACAAACCCAGTCCAAAACATTTTGTCAGAAGTTCACCTGTTTCATATATTCCAAGAGAATCCAATGCCTCAGAAATTCCCATACGGCTTGCAGGAATCGAGCGACCTCTCCACCAATGATTCAGAGCTGCACGGTCAATAATTTCCCTGTGCCTCAGCGAATGAATAACTCCGACAGGAATATGTTCCCTGTGCAGCACATCACCGACCGCCGTTATAACTCCAAGCACATCATCTATCTCAATTTTTGCAACATCAATGTTTTTGTGCATAAGAATATATTCCAAGACATTCACCCCATCTCATTTTTCTGATATTATTATACCTTAAATTCCGCCAGATTTCAAGCTTTTAACAGAAATAATTTATAATTCAAATCTGATTTCCAGCTTTTCAAGGTCGATGTAATCCCTGACAAGCTGTTCGACTTCTTCCTGGCTATTTTCAAGAAGTTCAAAGCCGACCGCCACGTTGAAAACCTCAAGCGGAACACTCTTGTTTTCACCGTAAATTTCGATTATAAAACCGTCACATTCAACTGCCTGACCTTCTGAATTCTTTCTTGAAATTTTTTCAAGAATTATTATTATATCAAACCCTTTGTAAATCATAATATACCTCGATTCTTTGCATTTAATTCCTTGTTCAGCCTGTGAACCTCGTATTTAAGGGCAACAACCGCCGTTCCTAAACAGCCGATTAAACCTCCGAAAAGCAGTCCCACAAACAGTTCAATAAATAAATTTGTCACTCACATCACCCCTAAAATTTCAGTTGAAACGGGTTATCTTCCGCATAGAAAGCCTCATCAAAATCCTCATCTTCTTCGGTATTTTCATATCCGTCCAAACTTTCATATGCGTCCGAAAAAAAGTGACTGTATGAATTTTTCAGAGCCGTTTCAAGATAGCTCACGTCCATGCCGTTCTGTCTGTAACCCTTCATAATTCCGCTATAATAAGCCATACTCGGCGGTGAAATCGAACCATAATTCATCAGGTAAGCCATACTCTCATAAGATTTTTCGTTCATTTCAAATGGCATTTTTTCCTGTCTGTAAAAACTTGGATAACATTGCGATAGGTAAGGTTTTGAAGTAATCTCCGCCTTTTCCCCCGCTTAGCACCGTGCATGCGACTTTCACCGCACACGGCGCCCCATCGGTATTATAAATTCGTTAGATTGGTATTGATTTCAAAGTTCTAAAACATTAAATTGCAGTATTACCTGCTAAAATCCGGAATTTATTTATTTTTTCAAGCTGAGATTTATTAGGCTTAACCTTGACAAGATATGCCTGAATGGTTTCAAATTTTACAGCGTGAATCAGCATATGAACGTCTTTATGAACAATAACAAGGTTGTTATATTCGTCCGTACCGCCCTGACTTGTTGGCTTTTTATGATGACAATGGATTTCATCAATCCAAAGTATTCTGCCTGTAACGGCACATTTTCCGTACTGAGCGGCATAAAGTGACACTCTGTTATCCATATATTCAATGCTTCTATTTGGTATAAATTCTTTTGCAAGCATATGAAGCACCGTCATAACGCTTTCATCAAATTTCAGACTTTTATGAATTTCTTCTCTGCCTTCTGCTGTATACTTGCATATCTTTCGCTTTTTGTGCATAGGATTTCGTGTTTGGATATATCCTATCGGACATATTGGCTCTTGGTGCATATACCGTACCATTCGGCTTTTTCCGTAGTTTTTCAGAATAACGTTTCTTTGAATGAGTCCATTTTTCTTTAAATGTCCTCTGAGCTGATGATACATAACCGTATAAACTGAAAATTGTATTTTCATGCAGTCAAGGCTGACATTTGTTGCATATCTGTAGTAATTGTGTATACCCATGACCATTGAATTATACTGCTTTATCTGCAATATTTCATCGTTTTTAGTTTTGCCATGTGATATTTCCTTTATCTGTTTTTTCAGATTTTCAGTTACTCGCTTGACAGCTTTATCAGTCATATGCGACCTGACTACAAACTTTTTCCCTTTACGAACCGCTTTCAACTTGAATCCTAAAAATTCAGAGTAACGCTTTTTGAGATTCACAACCTTAGATTTTTCCTCACTGATTTCCAGCTTTAATCTGTCTTTCAGCCACTGTTTAACAGCAATAAAAATTCTATCAGCGTCACTGCGCTTACGACAGAAAATTTTAAAATCGTCTGCATATCTTACAATATACATTTCCTTTAATCCGCTTTTCCTGAGAGCATTAAATACACCGCTTTTATTAAAAGAACCATTGCTGTTTATACCAATGTAGTAATTCCTTTGAGTTGGCATTGTTTCCCATTGACTGCTTATCCACCAATCCAGTTCATTCAGAACAATATTGGCTAACAGCGGCGATAAAATACCGCCTTGCGGAGTACCTTTTGTTGGAAAAATTTTATTGCCATCAGGTAATATTATTGGTGCTTTCAGCATTTGCTTGATTATGCATATTAGTTGTTTATCCCTGATTCCCATTGCCCACATTTGACGTATCAGCTTTGAATGATTTACATTGTCGAAAAAGCCCTTGATGTCAACATCTACGACAAAATAAAGATGCTGCCTGTGAATCATTTTATAGCATTGCGCCAATGCATTTTCTGCTGACCTGTTGGGTCTGAAACCGTTGCTTCGCTCATGAAACTTTGCTTCACATATCGGTTCAAGCACTTGTAAAATGCATTGCTGAACCAATCTGTCAACTATTGTCGGTATTCCCAACGGTCTGGTTTTACCATTGGGCTTTGGGATTTCTACTCGCCTAACAGGTTTAGGTGTGTAAAATTTTAGTTTCCTCCGAATTATCTCAATTAACTTTTCGACGGACAATTTTTCAATATCTTTGATATTCAGATTATCCGTACCGCTTGTATAACTGCCTGAATTTCGCTTGATATTCCTGTATGCAAGCCGTATATTTTCCTCACTTGAAATTATCTCCATGAGTTTCGTGAAAATTTCATCTTGCTTGCTTTTAGCATACAAATCATCAAAGCATTCCTGCAAGTCATAATATTCCAGATGTCTTAGTTTTTTCTGCTTTGTCATAGGCAACTCCCCCTTTCAGTTTCGTTTTTCTCGGATAACTCCTAAATCTTACTCGAAGCTATGAATTTCAATACCCATAACGATTTGTAATATCGACTTGTGGCTGTCCCTCCGCTTTCCATTACAGAAAACATCATCGGTAATGCCACGACTTTGCCCACAGTCAAAACAGCTTATTGTTCTTCGTCTGTACCGCAACAAATGCGTACTGTAGGCTGCCACGTTCCGATAATCCTATCTTTGCATACGTACTTAGGTGTCCTGCTGTAAGCCTGACAGCTTGGCAGTGCTTGTAACACTGCAAGGTATTTCATAACGAAGATTCTTACTTTACCTCACTGTCCCTGCATTTTGGCAGTCTGCACATTTCTATGCAGTCCGAGATTATAGACCCGTACGTTCGCAGATTCGTCAGATATTTCTATCATTCTCACCATATACATTTTATAGACCCCCGACCTATAGGATACACCATTCACCTCTGAACAGCTTTCGTTCTGTTTTCACAATTTACGGTATCTCTCAGCCGACTTCACCGAGCTTCTGACAAAATCGGTTTCCCAATAATGCCAGTCGGAGTATCAGGGGAGGCATTTCGGGGCGTTACTCCGTCATTCCACCTCTCGGATTATCAGTTCTCCTAATAAAGAAAACTTTTCACGTTCTTTTATTAGTGCCTAATCTTTTCAATTAGGAACGTGTCGCACCTTCGTAGCGGTTCAATGTGAGTAAATCCATTTCATCAAGTTCCCAGATTAAAATAGGCACTTTCATATTTTCTTTTGGAACAATTGTAGCTACTCCTCTGAACTCCAGTTCAAAATCCTTAATTTCGGATATTCCCACAACTTTCGAATGCGGACATCGGTACGCCATCTGTTCAAGATTGATATTGCTTCCGTAGGCGATATACAGCCTTTTGTACTCCATTTTATCACTCTCCTTACATTGACATTGTCATGTCGTTTTCTTCTTCAGAATCCTCTTCACAATCGCCCACAACGGCATTTTCTGTTTCCGTAGGTTGTTCTCCGGACTCGTTCTGAACTTCGCTCACAGACTCAGAATTCCGCTCACGTGCGGCGATTCTTTCCTGTTTCAGACGTTCCCGCTGAGCCAATGCGTCTTCGGGATGTCGCCACGCAATGTTGCCCGGAAGATGTTTCAATAAATGCGTCCGACAATTCTTGAATTCTTCGCCAATCATCCCCAGATTCAACAGCCATACCCTCGCAGAATACCGCATATTATCGCTTTGCGAAACCGCCGGAGAACAGTATTTTTTCGTGACCGCCGCATTGCTTATCGCAAGTGCAAGCGACAGCTGAGCCCGAACAACTCCGGCATGCAGTGAACTGTTGCAACAGCGGATTTCGTAGTGACCATGCTGAAAAAAACTGTGCAGATTCAAGGCATGATAACGTGTATCCGAGTAATGATGGTACTGCTCATTCATGTGACCTTTGTACCATAATTCCTTGATTCTTTCCATATTTTCGGCTTTTCACGGTTCAGTTTTTCTACAAAATCCCTGTCGATTTTCTGGCAGTAACTCTCCCTTTCGGACGACACCTGAAGCATATCCCACAGAAAATCTTCCTTGCTCGAAAAAATATTCACAAGGTTGCGAATCTGATTTGGCGTGTAATCGTCCGCCGAAATGTGAATATGCGTTCCGCACGTAAACTCCGCCCCACAGATTCCGCCAGCTTTTTTTAGAACACGTATAACCTCCTGCAATTTGGGGATTTCCGCATAATTCAGAACAGGCGAATTCAGCTCCACGCTGTACGACGACGAACCCGAAACCTCACGACTTTCACGGGTATAAATACTGCTGTCGTAAACTATTGACCACTCTTTTCCGTCACGGTCAGGAATGGTGTATTTGTCGTAACTTCCGCCGATATGCTCCGGCTGAGTGCCGAACAATTCGCCGATTTCTTTCGTCGCCTGACAGCGTGTAAGTCCCGTCATTTCGATTTCTATTCCGAAATTTCTCTGCCTGATTCCGTCAAAATTTCCTGTCACTGCACCACCTCCGCCAAGAAAAAAACGGCTTTATGCAAGCCGTCTTTCCGCTATTTTTCAACCGAAATTCTCACTTCGTAACCACCTTTGAAAATAATCAGAATTTCAGTTTTGCTCATAACTTTTATGCACTCAATCAGCTTTCGGATAATCACATCGTTGAACTTTTCAAGCTGAAATTCTGCATTTTCGATTTCTTTCACAGAATTTTCAACGCTTTTTTGGACACTTTCCGAATCCTGATTCTGTGCTTTCAAAGTCATCAATTTTGAACTCAGTTTTTCTTCTTCTGCGAATAATTCCGCAAATTCACCGTCAAGCGAATCCTCTACGCAAGCTCCCGTCGCAATCAGATTTATGAAATTATTCCTTGCCTCGTCGATTTCTTTAAGGCGTTTTTCAATGTTTTGAATTTCATTGTCCGCAAGTACCGAAAGTACCGATTCTGCGTTGGATTTCAGTATTTCGGCGACATCTTCGTTGCAGTTATAGAATTCATTTATCGCCTTCACAATCGCCTTATGGAGCGGTTCTTCGTGCATGGTCGGGGAATTTTTGCAGTAGCGACTTCCGTGGTCAAGACGGCTGATACACCGCCACACAATCCGTTTTTTTCCGTGAACATTCCACGTACACCGACGGTAAGGCGTTCCGCATTCACCGCAAACCAGTAGTTCCGTAAGGGCGTATTTGCTCGAATATTTGCCTTGTTCGGTCGTCGTTTTACTGCTGACCTTTCTGCTTTGAAGTCCGCCTTGCGATTTCCTGCTGTGCCAGATTGAACGTGTCACGGTCGATAATTGCCGGATGTGCGTCGCTCACCAGATACATCGCACGTTCGCCATTATTCCGGACTTGTTTGTGGGTTATGCAGTCCAAAGTGTACGTTTTTTGCAGAATACAGTCGCCGGTGTATTTTTCGTTCGTCAGAATTCTTTTCACCGTAATGTGATTCCAGTCAAGTTTACCGAGTGCAGTTTTCCGCTCTTTTTTAATCAAAAATTCGGCTATTTTCTGCATAGAATCGCCGTCAAGAAACATTCTGTAAATCAGCTTTACGGTTTCGGCTTCTTCGTCAACAATTTCGGGATTTCCGTCACTGCCTTTCCGGTAGCCGAGCCAGTATTTGTACTGATATCGGGCTTTTCCCTCACGGAACGCCATCTGATTTCCGAGCGTGATATTTTTTGAAATAGACTCACTTTCCGCCTGTGCGAAACTTCCGTACAACGCAATCATGAATTCACTCGTCATAGTCAGCGTGTTGATGTTTTCCTTCTCAAATATGATGCCGATTCCGATGTCTTTCAATTGCCGGACGTATTCAAGACAATCAACGGTATTTCGTGCAAAACGGCTTATTGACTTACACAGAATCAGGTCGATTTTTTTCTGTTTGCACAGCCTTATCATGCGGTTGAATTCAGTTCTTTTTTTCGTTTGAGTTCCGGAAATTCCCTCGTCTGCGAATATTCCGGCGAGCGACCATTCTTTGTTCTGATGAATTAAATTCGTGTAATATTCAATCTGCAACTGATAACTATTTTGCTGTTCCTCAAGTTCAGTTGACACACGGCAATATGCGGCTACCCTAAGTTGTCGGTACTGATTTTGAGACTCAGTATTTGGCGATTTTGCGGGGATTATTCGTACATTTGGTGCTGACATTTTAACCTTTCCTTTCTATCGTATTTCGGACGGTAACGCCGTTTTTAAATTCAATTTCGATAAATCTGTAGTGGCTTGCGAAAATCTTCGAAACACAGATTTTCATGAATTCAGTATCGAGTGTCTGCAACTGTTTCTGGTTCTTGAAAACTGATTTTAAAAATACTGTTTTTTGCGGAATATCGCTGTATGTACATCTTTCGTATTTCATTTCCGCAAGTCTGAAAATCTCGTTTTTAACTTCGTCGAAATCAAAATTTTTCTCGTCAATTTTTCGGTTTATTTCGTTCTGACGACGGATAATTTCCGAATCTGATATGTATTTTCCGACTTCCGAATCCGCATCAATCAGGCTCGGATTTGCAGTCACAGCGTTCAGAATATTCAGGATACTTCCAATCAGCATTTCGTCCGTAAGCTGATATTCAAATTTGTAACATTCCTGATTGTGGCAGTTCCATTTTTCGGCTTTATTCCGGAATAATTTCTGACCGCACTCTTTACAGAATGTCAGATTTCTGACTTCCTGAAGTTCGTCCGAAACTATGCAAGTCGCTTTTGAAGTCTTTTTTTCGTTCACTGCTCTGAAAATCTCAGCACTGATTAATTGCGGATATTTTGACGTTCCGAGATATTTTTCGTTCTCAAGAATTCGCTTGACCATATTTTTATTCCACTTCAGACCGTCGTTATACGGCACTTCCATCTGTGCGGAAATTTCATTCAGACTTTTTCCGGCAAGGTACTCGCTGAAAATTGTCACCACTGCCAGAACTTCTTCCGGATTCGCCTGAATCTGTCCGTCCTTCATCATGTAACCGAACGGTATTGTCCCGTTTTTAGGCATTTTCGCACCTCCTTTCCTCATTACAATACCACATATTTTTCCGGAAATCTATTCATCAATACCAACAAAATTTATGTAATTTTTTCGGTGAATTTCAATCCACCGACAATCTGAAATTCCATTTTTTTATCATGCACAACGATTCTGTCTACAAGGAAACTGAACGATTCTTCCTCAAATTCCGCCATTATTTTTTCACGCTTTTCAAAAAAATCCACAAGCATTTCAATCTGTTCAAGCGTTTCAGCGTCGTCCGAAGTTGTCAGCATTTTTAAATCTTTCTGCAATTTACGGATTTTTCGGTTAATTTCTGTGTTCTGCTCCTGATATTTTGCGTCAGCTATGAAACCTTTTGTCCGAAGTCCGGCGATTACATGAAGCTGTTCTTTCAGTTTTATCTGCTCTCTGTGGATTTCCATAACGTTTGTATTATTGCTGAATTTCCGCATTTTCAGTTCCTGTAATGCAGTCTGCACCGGAACAATTATTTCCTTGTAATTCGTCAGGATTTTGTTGAACATTCTGATAAAATCATCATATATTTTTTGTTCTTCAATAGCTTTATGCGGACATTCTGATGCTGACATATTATGTTTACGGCATACCCAATAGATTTTACTATTTTTTTTGATTCTTTTATAAGTGGAATTGCAAATTCCACAGATAATTTTTTTTGAGAGAGGGTAGGGGACTATTTCTTTTGCTCTGAAGGTTCGGGATTCAATAATATGTTGAACTTTTTCAAATATTTCACGTTCTATAATCGGAAAGTGGGTGTCTGAAATATAATATTGTGGTAACACACCATGATTACGGATTTTTCTGAACGGAATACCTTCATTGTAATTTTTTTGCCACAGAGAATCACCTATATATCTTTCATTTTTCAATATATATTCTACTGCTGAAATTGTCCATTTATCGCCGTTTTCACTTTTGAATATGCCTTTTTGATTAAGTTCATTGCATATTGCGTAATAGCCTTTTCCGCTTAGAAACATTTCAAATATCATTTTTATAATTTCAGCCTGTTCAGGGGTTATTTCCAGTTTACCGTTTACAATAGTGTAGCCGTAAGGAGCCGAATGTTGACTGATTGTTCCGTCAGTCATCTGCTTATGGTATGACCATTTCATATTTTGCGAAATCGAAGCCGATTCTTCCTGAGCAAGCCCGCCGAGAACAGTTATCATTATTTCGTCTGTAATTTTTGCGGTATCGAGATTTTCTTTTTCAAAAAATACCGAAATTCCGAGTGATTTCAGTTCACGGATGTTTTTCAGACAATCCTTTGTATTTCGGGCAAAACGACTTATTGACTTTGTGTAAATTATGTCAATTTTTCCTTTTCTGCAATCGCTTATCAGCCGTTGAAACTCCGCTCTTTTGTCGTCACGGGTTCCGGAAATTCCCTCGTCGGCGTACAAATCAACGAGTATTTCAGTTTTTGAATTTTCAAATTTACTGCTGTAATAAGTCATCTGTGCCATGTACGAA
Source organism: Ruminococcus sp. UBA3280 (assembly GCA_002362175.1). Classification (GTDB taxonomy): domain Bacteria; phylum Bacillota; class Clostridia; order Oscillospirales; family Ruminococcaceae; genus Ruminococcus. Next base: position 19,253 of record DETU01000097.1, on the reverse strand, counting down.
TTAAGCTGGTCAGCACTGTCAGACGACACTCTGCAATAAGCCGCAACTCTCAATTTTACGCCATTTTCGCTTTCAATTATAGGTTTTATTATTGTTACTGTCAGCATATTTTTCACCTCGCTTTACACCAACAATACCACATTTTTGTCCAGAATGTAATCACCATACCAGACAAAATTATTCGTCAAAATCTGTGTAATTTAGCTGATTATCGACTTTTCCGGCGACTTGGCAAAGACACATTACAAATACACTGACCGTTTCGCCGAAAAGGCTTCCCAGAATAAATTTTATCAACGACCAACCTCCAAATCCCTTGCCGACGGATAATTTTTCATGATTTCCGAACAGCATTTGTCCTCGATTTTTTTCTTTTCTGCATCTGTTGCAGACTTCATGCCGACTTCAAGGTAAGCTTGAATCAGAAAGCACATCAAGTCCGCCTGACCATATTTTTTCATTTTTATCACTCCGTTATTTGATTCCAGAAATTCCGGATTTCTTCAATATTTTCGGTTATATTTTTCATAGGCAGAGAGTAAAAAATCCGCTTTATATAGCCTGATTTGCTCCTGCCACTTAATCTTGGATCGAGAATTGAAACAATTTCCTTGTCGCTTACAGAACGTATCAAACGTCCTACACCTTGCCGAAGTTTTATTATCATTTCGGGAACAGCAACGTCGTCAACGGGATTTTTCGCCACCGACATTTTGTAGCTGATTATCGGCTCAGGAACCGGAAATGGCAGTTTATAAATCATGACTTGCGAAAGACTCACGCCCTCAATATTTATACCTTCCCAGTACGTTCCAGTGCCAAGTATTACCGAATTTACGTTGTTTCTGAACTTTTCCAAAACATATGCCTGTGACGAATTATTCTCCTGAACATAAATTTTATACGGCAAGTGCATATTGCTCAGTTTTTTGTAAACATATTCCATGTCCGCTTTTGAAGTAAACAAAATCAAGGTTTTGCCGTCGGTGACTTCTAAAAGTTTCACGATTTCCGGAATTGACGACTTCCGATATTCTTCTTTTCTGTTATATTTCGGGAAAGGCATAGTTGCCGAAACGTACAGCATGGTGTTTTTATCATAATCAAACGGCGATTTTTTCGGTTCTGCAACTCTGCCATAAACCGGAAAACCAATGCTTTTCAGATAATATTCACAGCGTTTTTCAGGTGTTCCGTTCTGCTGGTATGAAATCGTCGCCGATGTCAAAATCACGCTTCCGTTTCTAAAAAGCAACTGCGAAATATCGTTCCTGATATCTTTTTTGCAGACACAAATTTTAATATGTTTGCTATTTTTAAGTCATATTACGTCATTTCCTGAAACATTTTTTAAACGTTCTGCAAAATTCAGAATCTCGGTCGTCGGTACATTGACGAATTTTTCAAACCTTTTTAACTTACTGCACAGGTCATAAACACATTTTTTGACTGCCGTCGTATAATTGCAGAAAAACGTTTCCATATCGTTGTCGGAGTCTTTTTTCTGTTGCTGAACCTGTCCGGCAAGCTCCTTAAAAAGCTCATTTACAGTTTTTCCGATGCTTTTAACGAGCGTTTCGGCAAGCCGGCGGTCTTGAGGTTGAATCATATCAACACATTTGTTTATTTCGTATATCAGCTCAATTCGGTCATAAGATTCGGTAAACGCTGACCTAAATTTTTCCTCTATGTTATGGGCTTCGTCAACGATTATAGCTGAACAGTTTGGATTAAAAATCCCTTTTTCATTCATCAGGTGCGAAACAAGCATATTTTGGTTGCAAATCACAATATTATGCTCCGTTCTGATTTTTTTCCTGATAACATTGTAACAACATGAAGTCGAAAAATCACAAAATTTACAATAATCACTCCCGAAATTTGAAACATTTATTTTTTCCCATACTTTCGGCGGAATCTTCATTTTTATACTGCTGATATCTTGTATGCTGTCGTTCACAAATGAACAGATTTTGCTCAGCAATTTATCATCATTCTGCTTGTTCGCCAATCCTCTGAGCCGACGTTTGCAGACATAATTTTTTATGCCTTTTGCAAGAATAATTTCGGCGTTTACTCCGAGCATTTCCATAACATTATGTATGTCCTTGTATAACTGTTCCTGCAATGCTATTGTCGAAGTAGCGATTATAATTTGCCTATATTCCTTGAAAAACTGCAACACCGCCGGAACAAGATATGCGTAGGATTTGCCAATTCCAATTTCTGCCTCGACTGCCAGCGGTTTTTTCGTTTCAATTGCAGTGCAGACATCTTCCGCCATTTCAACCTGTCCGGAACGTATTTCAAGTCCGTTTTTTGCAATATTCCTGAAAAATTCGCTGGTGAGACTTTTTATTGAATCCATTTTTTCTACCCTCCCTTTTCACAGCCCAGACTTATTTTCAGAGCCGTGTCAATTTTTTTCATGTCACGTCTGCTTAGAGTGCTGATGTACGTTTTTAGTCTATAAATCGATATAGTCCGCATCTGTTCAAGCATGACTATTGACTGTTTTGAAAATCCTTTGCAGTGAAGGTTTACGTGTGTGGGAAGTTTTTTCTTCTTTTGTGATGTCACAAATGCAACAATTGTGGTCTGAGAATATCTGTTGCCGACATTATTCTGAATTACAACAGCCGGTCTTCTTCCGCACTGTTCTGAACCAATCGAGTTCTCAACCTCCACAACAAACACATCTCCACGATTTATTTTTCTTATTTTCACCAGCTCCTTTTATGTAGACAGAGCCACTCCCGACGGAGCAGCTCCGTTATCATTTTGTTTTTTCGGAATACATCGCTGTACTCCCTGTAACCTGTTTCAGGTTACTTCACTGTTATGAACACAACAGCACTTTCCTCTGATTCAAAGGTGACGGAAATTTGCCTGCAATATCTGCCCCCTCCGCCAAAAGGAACACTCCGGACAGACTGGATTTCCCGCCAGCCCTCATAGGTCGCTAACCTCCCGACTTTCAATGGTCGGGTCGCTTTTTACGAAAGTACCTGTTCTACAGCTTACATCTGTTCACGAGGCTGAATTTTTCCCGCTATTCCAATCTGGAGTGATGCCGCTCGCTGTAGACTAACGTTCCGAAGTGCCGATATTCAATTTTCAAGATTCTCGAAAGGGCGTTATTTTCCCTCTATAAAGTAGCCGTTGGGAACAGTCTTTTTTACCAACTATTTTAAAATTTTGGAGATTTTAACAATCCAATATGATATTGTTTGTTGTGGAATTAGTAAAAGTGATGAAATTTCTTGCTGTGACATTCCTATCACCTTGCTGAGATAGAACGCCTTTCTCATAGATTCTGGAACATTCATGAGTTGCTGATATTTTTCAGAATCCGTAATATATTCCGTCCAATGCTCCTCAAGGTAATCCGAATTAGGCTCATCAATGAATTCACCGTCGTATTCCTCTGTTTCTGAAAGCGTCACTTTCTTTTCATAGTAGGCTCGGTCAGACTTGAATTCTCTCTCATCAAACTCACGAAGAGCTTCAATCTGCTCGTCTGTCATGCCAAGTTCTTTGTACTGCTTTTCTTTCTTCTGCCATTCTTCCTTGTATTTTCTCTCTGCTAAACCGTGATTATATTTCACTTTCAATCCTCCGTTCTGAATCGTTTGGTCTGAATCAAAACAGGGGATTATGGACATTTTGCGGCTGTACAAAGCCACTCTGATAATAAAAATATTCTGTGTCCTTTCTCCTGAAAGCAGAGCGAGGACACAAAAAAAGTCCACAAATATGTGGACTCTGAAAAATAAATGACACGCCGAAACTGAAAAAGCAGTTCATCATTACAAACAAAATGATAATTTCTGTGTCCTCAGCATCTGAACGCATCAGGTTAAAAAAATAGCCCCGACAGAATACCGCATAATTCCTGCGATTATCGTGTCAGGGATATATAATCCGCAAATTAATATTTCAGAATAAAATTATTCTATAACTGCATCGTCTGCTGTATAACATTCAAGTGAATTTTCTTTCACCTGAATACAGATGTACTTTATACCACTGTCAGCAGAGGCAGAAAACTGTCTCTTTGCAGACGGAGAAACACGTAACCAATCACCTGCTTTAAGTGCGATTTCCTCACCGTCAATAACAGCTTTGCCTTTACCCTCTGTTACCGCATAAATTTCTTCATTCTGCTTATGTGCGTGAACAAACGGAACACCTGCTCCTGCCGGAAGTTCGTTGATACTTATTTCCGCACCTGTAAGTCCGAGAATGTCATGAAGTTCTGTTCTTGCGTTGTCGGCAACGCTTACTTTCTTATAATTAGCCATAATTATTACCTCCGTAAAAATTTCTGTCAGGTTTATCGCCTTTCTGTAATTTTATAATATCACGAACTGAAAATTTTTACAAGTACGCACTTTGAAGTAACATAGTTACCTGAAAGTAACTATTGTGCATTTTCGGAGAAAAAATAAATTGTAAACAATTCATGAACAAAACACGGTTTACTCATTTACTGTAATAACCTTGTTTGCAGTCAACTGTTTAAGAAATACAAAACGTGCTTCTTCCTTACATTCGGGCTTTATCATATAGTAAAGATAATGTTCCATAAGATTGAGTATGTTAATAGTACGTCCCTCTATCTTGAACTGGCTGAATCCCATAGGGACGTATTTTTCCCATATATCATCAGGAGTTATATGTGTACGGAGATTCTTTATGTCGAAAATGGTTCTCCCTACGCACTGACAGTTTGCAATCTGTTCAATTTCAGGGTGTTCACGTACAAGCTTTTCACTGCTGAACGGAACATTAGGATATTTTTTCACATGGTTCGCATACGCTATCTGCTGTAAACCTATCGACTCATAATGTGCGGAACGTCTGCGGCAGGCAGGGTCACAGCAGGCATTTACAAGAATTTCACACTTTTCCTTGTCAGGAATTTTCTCCAGTATGTCAAAACGATTATTCAGGTCATAATCAACCACTACAATATGATAATCCTTGTTCACCTCACTGTAAAGAGCGTCAGGGTCTGTTATTCTCTTGCACGTTGAACTTGTAAGTTTATATTTCGGATAATTCTTTCTTATATAGTCCTCAAGAAGCGGTGACATGACTATAACTTCATTCAGACCGTTATTGGCAAGATTCATTACCATATTACAGAAATCGTCACTTAAATGCTTCTTTTCAAGCATTGGATTTGTGAACGTAAACCTTAGTGGTATTCCTCTTTCGTTGAAAGCGTTAATCACAGCTTTGATGTGTCTCTTATCGCATATTCCCTCCTGTATTCTTCCACCGTTCCATATAGAAGGGGGAAATACTCCGTATACGGACGCTATCTCAACACCTTCACGGAAATATTGCGGACAGTGTTTCAGCATTTCGACAAACACAAGATTAAACATAAAATGTCCCGAAAAATCGGGTAAATGGAATCTGACTTTCATATTTTTATACCTCTTTTTAATATCTTTCACTTATAAGTATTCCTGCTCGACTTTGTATTATTTCAGCCGTTTCTTCAGGAGTTCTTTCACCTGCAAACATTTCATAAAGTTCTTCTTCAATTATTTTTGTGATGTCATCTTCAATGTTTACAATTACTTTTTTTGTACCGTCTATCAGCGACACAAGCTTGTCGTATTCTTCCTTACTGAGATAACCTATATCATATTCTGTTCCCTGAATACTGATTATATTTGATTCTCCGTGCTTTGAATATTCTTCCTCGCCCATTTTCTTAAAGACTTCATAATTTATCGGAAAACACCCCTCTGCCATATCATACTGAATATCATAATTTAAAAGTGTTTTTATAAACTCCCATGCACCCTGCTTCACTTCAGGTGACGAATATTCACAGACTGAATATTTGTCACCATATGTGTCAATTAAAATACCGCTTTCGTCAGGGGACGGATAACCTATAACCGTTACAGGTTCATTCTGTTCATTCCATAAAGAGCCATGAAAATCATCAAAGCCGTATATCGGAAAATTCATTATAAAATGAGGAGTATTCCAGTTCATTTCCTGCTTGTAACTTTCGGGCGGGTCAAATGAATTTATAAATTCAAGTATCTTTATAAATTCGGGAGAATTATAATTTGTCGTGTGATTTTCAAAGTCAATGAACGAACTGATATTATTACGCAGAATAGTCATATAAACATAGTCTTTTGTTGTGTGACCGTTGAATGTAGAACCTGACGGCATAGCGTTCCAGCATTCAATCATTTCATCAATTGTCCAGTTTTCCTTATCACCGACATAACGTGTCTGTCCTGCTACTGTATCTATCGTGAAAGCCAACGGCATACAGCAAAGTTTACCGTCTGTTTCATGAAGCTCAAGTATATGCTTATACAAAACGGAATCGTCGTAATTTTCAACCTGCATGAAGTCATAAAGGTTTGAAAACGCACCCTGTTTCATAAGAGAGTCATATTTTCCTTGGTCATAAAAAATACTGCTCGGCACAATGTCAACAATTCCGCTTTCAATTACATCAAGACTAAGCTGTGTGTCTATCTTTGCGAACGCTTCGGGATTAGTTCCTCTTTCGGTTTCAAAACCTTTGTCATAATACTCCATATAATCCTTGAAAACTATTTTATAGCCGTTGTCAGCCTCATTGAAATCGTTGACAGCCTCTTTCAGATATGGGTCTCTGAGTATAGCCATAGTTATGGTAACATCTTCACGCTTTTCGGAAACACTGTTTTCAGCGGTCGTATTTTCTTCCTGTGGTTCTTCACTCATCTGTGAAACCATACTAACCTCACTGCATGAAACAATTGTCATAATCATAAGTGACGCAATAATACTTAAAATTTTTTTCATTGTTCCAAATCCTCTTTTATGCTTTCCGTTTTTTCGGATTTTGTAACTCTGCAAAGTTCAACACGGTGATGTTTTATCTGTAGTATTTCAATATGAAGTCCGTCTGAATCAATTGAAATCTTTCCGCTGTTCTTAGGAATGTCACCCAGTTCGGCAATTACATATCCTCCGAAAGTTTCATTTCTGTCAACAGGCAAATCAATTTCGAGTGCGTCACATACTTCACCGATTGTAACAGAACCATGAACAGTCCATGTGGAAATACCTGTTTTCATAATTTTTTCAAACGATTCTTCATCATCGTCGGCAAATTCACCGACAATCTTTTCAACAAGGTCTGTAACCGTTATAATACCGCTCATTCCACCGTATTCGTCAACAACCACTGCAAAATGGTCATTGTTATTCATTTTCATATGGGCAAAAAGACGGTCTGCTTTCATATTCTCATGAACGAAATAAGGTTCATGCACAGCGTTTTTCATAATCTCGTCACGGTTTTTCTTATCGGTACGGAAATAATCCTTTGCGTCAAGAATACCCGTTACATTGTCAATATTCTTACTGCATACGGGAAAAACGGAATGTCTTGTGCGGTGAATAATCTCCTCCCATACTTCCGCATCATCATCTTCCCATAAAACCGAAACTTCTGTGCGGTGTGTACATATCTGACCTGCTGTCATATCGTCAAAAGCAAAAACATTTTTTATAATACGATTTTCATTCTCATCAATAGCACCTGTTTCCGCACCTGCGTCCGACATCATGAGAATTTCTTCCTCAGTTACTATTTCTTCGGCATTTTCCGGATTTACTCCCGCAAGTTTAAGTATACCGCATGAAACAGCGTTCATAATTTTTACCAACGGCATAAAAAGAACCGATACTGCCAAAAGTATTCCCGAAAACCTTAATGCAAGTTTTTCAGAATTATTTGCCGCAAGACGTTTCGGAATAAATTCAACAAAAGTCATCATCAGAAAAGTCATTATCAGAAGAATTATTATAGCCGAAATTATTCCTGCTGTATTCTCCGAAATACTGTCTTTAAAGATATTTGCAAGTCTGCCCGAAAAACTCACTGCTGCAAGTCCTGCTGAAATAAACTCAAACAATTTAATTGCAGTCTGTGACGACAATAAAAACCTGTTTGGATTATCTGCAATTTTTTTCAGACGACGTGCTTTTTTTCCGCCTGATTCTGCAAGCTTTTCAAGACGTGAGTCGTTAAGTGAAATCAATGCCGATTCAGCCAGTGAAAGTAATGCACATAAAACTATAAATACAATTTGCAGAATTATCTGCCATGACATAATAAAAACCTCCGTAATTAAAATTTTTCAGAAAATCAGAGTATAAAAAATTTACTCCAGTCTTTCATTAACGGAGCGTATGTCATAATTATTCGGAATACTGCCGTCAGGGGCATGGTCCATTTTATCTTTCACCTCCGGAAAAAATAATTTAATATATTATATCCCATATTGCTGTAATTGTCAAGCAGCGACAGGAAAATCATATTTAAATATATACTGATTTGCATTATATTCAGAATAAATAAAAAAAGAACCGGCATTTACCGATTCTTTTATAATATCATTTCATTTTTCTGATGTATCTGTTATTACTGAAAACAAGACATACTACTATTCCTGCAATTCCTATTATGAAAAAAAGAAAAGATGCACCGTCTCCCTTTTCAGTACCGAAAAAAGTTCTTATAAAAAAGTTTTCCGAAGCTTCCGATACAAATGGTTCAAAGATGTTGTCTAACAGAAAACCTCCCGTGAAATAGCCCAAAGGTATGGTAAAGAACTGAAGTGTATTTCTTACGGAATATATCCTGCCCTGCATATCTGTCGGAATATTTGTACGGAAAATAACGTCCATATTTGCATTCATAATCGGAATACATATCCAGCCGCACAACGCTCCAACACACCATACGATTGTACTGTTACCGAATGAAAGAAGAAAATTTTCCGTACTCATTGAAAAAAGCAGACAACCGCATATTACTTTCACCCTGCTTTTCGGCTCAGGCATGAAAGTAACAATAATACTTCCCACAAGTGCAGCAATTCCCACACAAGTATTTACAGCACCGAGTGCTGCTTCATCTCTTTTTGAAAGAATCATTGCAGGCAACGCCGACTCATAAACAGACGCAATAAAATTTATGGCCGAAAGAAAAAGCATCATCCACAGAATACCTTTATTTTTATTCAGCCAGAAAATTCCGCTTTTTACGGACTTAATAAAATTTTCCGTTTCTTCATTTTCTTTTTTTATTTCGGGAATTTCAATGAAAAACAACAGAACAACAAAAGCCGTTGTAAATGTTGCAAGGTCAAAAACAATTATAGCTTCAATTCCTGCAAAAGCCAAAAGTGCAGACGCAAATGCAGGAGTCAGAACAGTTACAAGTGAATTTGAAAAAGAACGCATTCCGCTTGTTTTCTGATAGTATTTTTCAGGTATAAGAAGTGTTGTCGCAACGTCGGAAGCAGGCTGCTGAACTGTATTCATAAGACCGTTAAGAGCGTTTATCACATACAGATGCCAAACCTGCAAACAATTATTTTTCAGCAGTATCATTACTGTAACAGTACATACTGCTGCAAAACTGTCACAGACAAGCATGATGATTTTTTTATTCCATTTATCGCTTACTGCTCCTGCAAAAATACTCATAATAACATAAGGTGCATATGAACATACTGCAAGCATGGCGGTTGTGAGTGCTGAACCGCTGTGCTGATATATCCATATCACAAGTGCAAAATTAGTCATTGCACTTCCGAGTGCGGAAAATGACTGTGTAATCCATAAAATAAAAAATGACTTCAAATCATAAAAAATATTTTTCATAATACCCTGCTCCTTGAATTTATTGATTTATCATCATAAGTGCAAGGTACGACGGATTTTTTTATTACTCCATGCAATCCGTCATTCCTTGCATGGAGTTTCAGCAATACAAAGTATCATTTCTTTATTCCTTTCATATATTAAGACTTATTATATCATACATAACATAAAAAGTAAAGCCCGAAAGCTGTTTAAAGGAATCGCCTTCGGGCTTGATTTTAGACAAAAGTCCTTTTCTGTATTCCGATTCAAATTCGTATCTTCATGTACCGGTTTCAATAAGTCTTACTTTTATATATGATGTATCTTCTGCCCTGAGTGCAATGACTGCCCCTCTTATGAGATACGCCGAAAGTCCTCCGCATGATGTTTTATGCAGACATTCAACGCACGTTCCCTCAATAAGTCCCAAATCGCTGAGACGGTTTCTCATCTTTCCGCTTAATGACATTTCTTCAACCTGTCCTGTTTCACACTCTTTAAGTGTGTTCATTCCGGTAAGATTTTCCATATATTCTCCTTATGAAAAAACATATTATCAAGCTTATACGCCTTTTATATTATATGTCATACGTGTTCTGTGAGAAACTTGTCCCTGTAGGTACTTATTTCCGTAATGATTCCGTCACTGCTTCCCGTTATTGTAATCGCACCTATACGCTCGGTGTATGCGTATCCGAAAGTTACCAAATCAGATAAATCCTCGCCATTGTAACCGCTGTATGTACAGAACAGTCTTTCTTTGGCACGTGAAGCAAATTTTGAACGATATTCAAGAGCCTGTTGAGGATTATAAAGAAATTGTTTATCAAGTTCAAAAAAACGGTGACGGACAATATTCTGTGCAATAACTTCACTGTCCTCAAGTTCAAATTCGCCAAATTCCTCTTTGATATTAGACATATGAAAGTGACTCATCAGTTTCCGTCCCGTCATTGAAACTCCCTTTGAAAGAATCTGACTGTCGAGATATGAAAACTCGGACGGATTCTCAACAGGTGTCATTCTAACACAGTTCGTTCCCCTTATATACGGATAAGTTCCGCATATTTTATATGATAAATTCACTATACCGTCCCACATATTAGAATTGCTTTTAACATAAATATAACTCGTTTCAGAATTGTCCTCATGTGTAACGTAAGGCAATGTATAAAAGCTGTCCATAAGGGTATTTACAGACATATTTGTTTTAAGACCCGTTTCCATCTGATTCTGAATAAGCATAGACGTGAAACTTCTTGATGATACGGAAATAATATCACTTCCGCCCGAAGTAGTAACGGTAATATTATCGGCAAGACCGTGATGGATAAGTCTGTTGTCTATGAAGAACATAACTTCACTGATATTTTCAAGTTCATAAAAATCCGTTGAAATTTTAGCACCGAATGAAGTGTAGGGCTGATATGCATCTTTTCTGAAAGTAAATGAAAGAAGTTTTTCAAAAGCCCTTTCAAAACCGTCTGTATTTTTTAAAACAACATAAGTATTCATTTTTATTCCCCGTCTTTAAAATTGGCTTCTGTTGATATAATTGTGACTGTTGCCGAAATAAAATCATCATTATTGTCGTCTGTAACAAATGACTGCACACGACACTGTCCGAAAATAACATTTTTATATTCCACACTGAATACGTCATTATTTTTCATGAGATTATTTATACAAACCAAAAAATTTATCGGATTATTTTCGTCGCATATGCGTCCGCTGAACGTAAGACGAACTGCTTTCTTTCCTGAATTGGTAATAGTCACATCACCTGATACTGTATTATGTTCGGAATAATTCCTGACTCCCGAAGCCCTGAACTTCTCGCAGTAAAGAACAACGCCACCTATATTCACAGGTACTGCCTCATGTACATTAATTATACTCATTCACTGCCCCTTTCAAACTTATTCATACCGCTTATGGAAAGACGTGCTGTAAGTACAAAGCGGTTTATATTTGAATCGTGCTTTATTGAGACTTTTCTTAACGAGCAGTTCATTCCCGAAAACTTCATAACGGCTGACTGAACGTTATCCGAAAAATATCCGTATAACTTTTCCATGCGGTAATTTTCAGGAGCAGTAACACTTATGTCTATGTCAGCTTTATAAGGTAAAAAAGCCGTAAATTCCGAATAAATCGGGGTTTGCAGTTCAAAAGAACCCACATTGACAACAGTAAAGAAACCTCTGTTTTTCTTTTCAACGGAAACAGCGTCAAAAGCACTATAAACAGGAGTTATACCGTTTTGAGAAAGTTTTTCAATAATTTCCCTTATTATACCGTCAATCATGAGTTATTCCCCCGTTTCCCCCGAAAAACTCATAAACATGAATGTTTTCGGTTTTATTAAATCCTCACACATATTCATATAATCACGCAGAAGCTTTTCAGAATATGAAAGTGCGGTATTCTGTGAAGTAGTGAGCATTTTTCCCGCAACAGTAAATTCAGAACGCTCACGGGCAGAATTAATCTGCTGTAAACGGTGATTTGCTATGGCGGCACAAAGAAAATCAAGACGTACATCTGTAGGGTCGGATTCGGGGAGCAGTATTTTTTCAACTTCCGAAACAGCAAGTATTATAATCGGAGTATAATTTTCAGAAACGTCCTCACCCGAAAAAAGAGTAAAAAGAGTTTTTACGGATTCAATATTCATAACCTTCTCCTATTTCATTGAAAATTCGTCAGCGGAAAAACCGTTTTCCTTTTCGGGTATAATCTGAACTTCAACACCATTCGCTGAAATACGTTTTTCAAATGATTTCTTCATTTCAATCAGCTGACCGGTATTCATGAACTCTGCCAAAGTCATAGCAGAATCAACAGCAGGTTTTCCACCTGTAAAAAAAGCAAGTCTGCGTATATCACGCTTTAATTCGTCACTGAACATTTTTATATCATAATCCGAAACAGTATTGATACTGTCACCGCTGAAACGCTTTGTAACACCTGCATTTACCTGTGCAGGAACAGCAACAAAACTCCATTCATAAGCGTCTGTTATGTCGCTTAAAACAGTATGACAAATCTGCTCATTGTATTTTCTTCCACCGACATGGGAACACCTTCCGACAGACTTATTACAACCGCATATCGAACATACTTTGCGTGCGGAACTGCATGAAATACTTACTTCTTTCTTTATACCGCCGTCAATTTCGGCAATAAGAGTACTGTTTTCACCTGTACGTACCATATATGCATCTGCTTTAAGGTATTTATACGGCTTTCCGTACTTTGTTAAACGTTCATTGTCTGTAATTATTTCAGTATCAAAAATACGTGCATTCTGATTTGAAGTAGTGGGGTTATGGTCAAATATACCTGTCTTGCCTACAAATTTTTCAGCAAGGGTTTCAAGTGCTTCGTCCGAAAAACATTCATAGTCACGGTCTATGTCGTTATCACAAAGAATAACGGAAAAAGTGTAGACTTCTTCTTCTTTCAGAGGTCTGCGTGTAAATTTATTTATTTTATTAAGTACTTCCTGATTCATAAAAAAATATCCTTTCATTAAAATGCAGGGAGCGTATTAAAAAATACGCTCCCCTTTTGTAATCTTTTATGCTGTAATTTTAAGTACCTTTACGGCATCGGCAGTAATCTTTCTGAAACCGCAGGTAATTGAAACTGTAATCTGGTCAAGCTGTCTGTCAATAAGCTTGTCTGTTTCCATTACAAGATTTGAACTTGTGATAAATTCAAGTGCAAAATTACGGTCTATGCCGATAATTGTATTATTTCCGACAGCAGAGGTCTTTACAAGTTCCGAACCAAACGGAAGAATCATTTTTCCGTCTGCATCTGCGGAAGTATCTGAAAGCTGTTCCATCGCAACAATCTTTGAAGCGGCTTCAGGAGAAGCAATAACGGTATTCATGTTGAAGCAGTCAAAACTTCCGTAAAGTTCTGCGAGTGAATCGTATGTAAGAGCAGAAGCTGTAATAGACTCTGCTCCCGTTTCAAGAACGGACATAGCTTTCTTGACAACTGAAACAGCAAGTTTAACACCGATACTTCTGAGCATGACACCAAACACATCAAGTCTCTGCTGACGTACTGCTTCATAAGATGCGTTGATAAGTCTGCCGTACTTTGAAAGAACAGTAGCAGTTGCACTTTCCTTAACTATAGTTGTTGGGAGGACAGAAGCTTCAGCAGATGTTTTATATTCGGCTGAATCGTCAATCACACAGCCGAGATACTGTGAACTTCCGCTGACTGTCTGAGCCGCACAGATTGAAGAAAGGACAGTTTCATCAAAACCCTTTTTGATACAGCGTGTAACAAATTCAGGAAAAAGTACAGCCGTTTCGGTTGAAGAAAAAAACTTCTCTACACGGTCACAGTCTGAACCGGCAATTCTGATATTAAAACGCTTTAACTGTCTTTCAAAAGCGTCAAGTTTTTCCATGGGAGTACCACAGTAAGCAGAGGACGGGTCAAGTTCCTCAAGAGCGGAAGTGAAAGATTTTTCACTGAGATTATAAAGACCCTTTTCAAGTTTAATATCATTGTACATATAAATATACCTCCATAATAATTTTAATTGAGATTTTCAAGACGCATTTCAATTTCCCTTGCCTGAGCGTTTTTAAGTCTTGCTTCGGCAAGTGTGGATTCGTCCTGTAAATTAATATTGTCCCATTCGACACTGCAAACAGCGTCCGCACCTATTGAACATATAAAGGAATTTCCTATTTCACATATAACAGGAGTAAGCAGACGACGGTAATATTCAAGTTCAGACGTGAGAATATCCGCCTGCTGAGACGACATTCTTTCCGTAGTATTCCAGCTGAGACCAAGCAAAAACGGCGGTATTGAAAGTTTTGCAATAATCTGTTCCATAAGCTGACGTACAGGTATATTTGTATCAAAAAGCTGATTTTCTGCACCGATAACTTTTATATCAACGTCACCAATCGCCACAAAATCCTTGACCTGTCCGTATTTTGCGGAATTCATGCCGTCCGACCATTCCTTTGCAATCTGCACTGCTCTTTCACGTGAATATGCAAAATCACCCGAATCGGACGGCGGTTTATATGTAACGGCATATCGTACATTGCCGGCACGGTCAAAATTCTGTCCTATACATTCGTAAATTCTCATAAGAATACCGCTTAAAGCAGGTATGCCACGCAGAAGCGGACGACCACCCGTAAGAGAAGCGTAAAGAATACGTTCAGGGTGGGAAACGTTTTTAACGGTATTGTCGTCATTTTTTACTGCATACTGTCTTATAAAGGGATTTTCGCCTGAAGTTACACGCACTGCTGAAACATCTCCGTTCCATAGACCTGCTATACGTTCTCCCGAAGAATCAATTGATATTTCACCGACTGCACTGCCGTAAGTAAGAAGGCTGTCAAGAAAATTGTCAGTAAAAGTATTTATTGACTTTCCCGTAAGACCTACAGGAATATTTTCAAGAAAATCATCAAGCTGTAACTGGAATCTCTCGTCTGAACACATTACTTTGAATCCGCCTGTAAGACGTATAATCTTCATAAGTGCCGCATCAATAATTGGCACGGCATTACGCAGACGGTCATAAAGTTCCTTTTCAAACGGCTCTATCGCAGACGGCAGATTCATTCTGCACTGTGAGCTTCTCTGTGCCGTAATCAATTCGGGAACAGCTTTCTGAACTGATTTTTTTTTAAAGAATTTCATTTTTCCTCCTTTAAAAATATTTCTGAACGGTGATTATTTATTATTGTTTATCTTGATACGGACAAGGCAAAAAAATTATCGTCACCCTGTGAACCAATCATATCCGTAACAAAATAACGCATATCGTCCATAGCGTGGTCATTTTCCTTGGCAGGTGCGTCTGCTCCTGATTTCTCATTCCAGCGGTAAAGAGAAAATTCTCTTATAATGTCCCTGCAACTCTCATGAAAACGAAGTCTGTTCTGTTTTAGTGCAGTACTTACATGACGTATACCTGTAATTACATCGTTGTTGGCTTTTACTACTCTGAATTTACCGTGTCTGCGGATACACTCAATAAAACTTGCAGCAGACGGGTCAACGATAACCCTGCTGATGTTATAGTTGCCGGCAAGTTCTTCAAGAGCGGAATAATGTTCTTCGTCAGTACGGGAAACACCCTCTTTTCTTGAGGAATAATAGTACTCTTTGATTCTGTACCATATATTGTCGCTTAACCCCCATAGACCGAAAGACGACGGATTAACCGTGCCGTAATCACATGATATAACAAAACGTTCGCACTCCACCTCTCCGCTGAAAACATGATTTTCCCTGCTGAACATAGGATATACAACGCCCTCCGAAGCTGTCCATTTTCCTAAAACAAAACGTTCATAAAAAGTACCCGAATAAAGTCGCCTGTAGCGGTTTTTGAGTTTTTCAGAAAGTGATGGGTTATCGTCCATAGTAAAATGAACATATAAGGCGTGTTTTTCTTCGGACTTTTTAATCCACTCATTATAAAACCAGTGATTCGGATTATCGGGATTGCAGTTGAACCACATTTTAGAATCGTTTACAGAACATCTTGCAAGAGCCTGTTCAACGAACGAACGGGGCATAAGAGCTACTTCGTCAAGAAAAACGCCTGAAAGAGTTATACCCTGAATCAGTGAGGCAGAACCTTCGTCCTTTCCTCCGAAAAGATAGAAGCGGTTAGTTTTTCCGATAAAAGTAATATCAATGTAGTTTCTGCTTAATTTTTCGATACAGGTGAAACCATATTCCTTCAGTATGGGAATAAGCGGAGTTATAACATTCCTGCGGAGTGAAGTTACAGTTTTTCCGCATACGGCAAACGCACCGCCGTCAAATACAGACGATGCCCAGAATACGAAACCCAGTGACATTGAAAGCGTTTTACCGCTTCTTACAGCACCGTCACAGATAACGGCATCATAATCTGCATACTTCGGATTTTTCCACCAGTTCATAGTAAACTTCTGTTTTGATGAAAGCTTTTTAATCGTCAACTGCTTCACCGTCCTCAGCCGATTCGGAAAGAGCCTTGATTAAATCAACAGCCTTGTCCCTGTCGGAAAAAGAGTTTTCCAGTTCAAAGAGTTTTTCAAGAGCTTTCAGCCTGTCAAAGAGTTTAACTTCAACACCTCCGCCCTTTACACGTTTTATCTCCGAAACATTGAAAAGGTCAAGATGTTCAATTACATTCGGCGGAGGAAGTTCATCGGCAAAAACAAGATAAACCGCATCTGAACAGTTTCCGAAAGCAAGACGTTTAAGACCAGCCGAAACATTACCGCTTTCTGAAAGAATATTTTTCAGACGTGAAATTATTTTCCGACACTCCTCCGATTCAAGCATTTTTATGCCCTCTGTAAGTGCCTCCTCTCTGCTGAAACCTGCTCTTACTGCCGATTCCGTAACATCACCGATAGTTACATAATAACAGCAGAAAGCATATTTTTTTGATTTAGGATTTCTAACAGGCAAAAATAAAAAACCTCCTTTCAGTTATGAACACAATCACCGTTCATAAGGAAGTCTGAAAAGAGGTATGATTAAATTAAAAACTGTTGAATATCGAAAAAATAGATTTTAAATTTGTATATATGCACAAAAAAATCCATTTAAAACTGTATGATAACAACAATTTCCTCGAAATACAAATCATAGTTATCTGAGTATTCTGTGAAATCCCTCCATAGCTGTTGTCCCTAAAGGCTTTATCTCACCACCATTTACAAGCAGCATCAATCCATTTTCCGACAATAATATATCCCACATATAGTACCAGCATATTCCGACTCTCACGGTATTTTCCCCATAATCCTCCAAAGCCCTGATAATTTCATCATTGTCAACTTCTTCTTTCACACTTTCGCAATCTGAAATACTGATAAAATAAAAATTTTCATTATCATATTTGCCTGCCATTTTATCGCTTATATAAAAATACTGATTCATACTGTTTTCCGTTGAACCCTCTAAACCACCGAATTCCTCAATAAAACGTTTTTGTGGTTCAGTAAGATACACACCTGCTTTTTCACATTCTCTGATAAGTTCGGAAATATCAATCTTTCTTCCCTCATACCAGCCTGCTTTTTTCAATTTTTTGTCCAAGTCACAACTCAATCCATGAAAATCGGGACTTTTGTTAAACTCATTAAATTCTTTTCCTGTCATAATAAACTCCTTTTGTATTAAAACAGACTCGCAATAAAAGCTGTAGTGGTTGCTGAAAGTGCCACTACAATAAGCGGCAGATTAAAATACGATAGCACAAAAGCCGTCACTGTTCCGACAATGGCAGTGACAATATTTCCCGTACTGTAAAAAATAGCAGGAATAGTCATGGCACTGAGAACGGCATAGGGGATATAATATAAAAAACTTCTGAAAAAACGTGATTTTATCTTCTTACGGAAAAAAGCAAACGGAATCATACGTATAAGATATGTAACAACAGCCATTACTGCAATATATAAAGCAATATTCATTGTTCATTTTCCTCCGTGTCTTTGACGGGGAAAAACAATGCCCCCACAACAGAAGCGACAACCGCACTTATAATTACAGCAAACCCCGAAGATACAGCAGTAAATACATATCTGAACAAAATACTTGCCATTGCAGACACAACCACAACTAAAAGCACATTAAGCTGTTTACGTGCGGGTGGTATAATAATAGCCATAAACATTCCGTAAAGAACAATACCCAAAGCACTTGAAACTGATTCAGGCAATAACTGTCCGGCAGCCGCACCGAGAGCCGTACCCGTCACCCACCCGACCGCTGAAACAAGAATTATTCCGTACATATAAGCAGGTGTAAGCTTTTGTTTCTGTGCAGAACATACAGCAAAAATTTCGTCTGTAATACCATATGACGCAATAAGCCTGTGAGAAAGTGTGAATTTTCCGTCAAGCTTCTGTGAAAGAGACAACGCCATAAGCGAATACCTTATATTAATGGTAAGCTGTACAAGTATCATTTC
>DETU01000097.1:0-305 GCA_002362175.1 Ruminococcus sp. UBA3280 | reverse complement strand
GGTAAGCTGTACAAGTATCATTTCAATAAGCGTACCGCCTACAGCGATAATATCCACACCTGCAGCCTGTCCGGCAGAAGTAAGATTAGTTGCGGAAATTGCAGTTGCAGAAAAAACAGATAACCCAGCACTTACAGCTTTTATTCCGAATCCAAATGAAACCGACAAATAACCGAGTGCAATAGGTATGCCGTGCGACATACCACGAAAAAAATTTGACTTCAAAATAAAACGTTCCCTTCATTATAAATATAGGAAAATTATAACATAATCAGCATATAACGTCAAGAATATATATAGACAAG
>DETU01000103.1:65864-66032 GCA_002362175.1 Ruminococcus sp. UBA3280 | reverse complement strand
ACTTTTATTATGATTCAAGTATATCACAGTAATATTGAAAATTTATTGAATATCAATAAAATAAGGAGATTATGATGAAAAAATTTATTGCGTTACTCACCTTTACTACGGTATTATGTTCGTTTGTTTCGTGCGGAAACGACGTTGCCGAAGAAATTTCGGAAGAAT
>DETU01000103.1:26064-65556 GCA_002362175.1 Ruminococcus sp. UBA3280 | reverse complement strand
TTGCCGAAGAAATTTCGGAAGAATCTTCTGTAACTTCTGTTGCCGAAGAAGTTACCGAAGAAGAAACAACAGAAGAAATCACAGAATCCGAAACGGAAGAAGAAACGACAGAAGAAATCGCAGAATCCGAAACGGAAGAAGCTACCGAAGAAGAATCGACAGAAGAAGAAACCAATGTTGAAATAACAGACGAAAATGCTGAATATCAGGAATTAATAAAAAATTTCTTTGAATGTTCAGCCAATAATGACATAGACGGTATAACAAAAGTGTCATATCCCGACAAGTATTGTGATACTATAAAGACACTTTACGAAATGAAAATAATTGAACCGCCGTGTTTTCAGTTTCTGGATACAACGCCTTTTAAAAACTTTAATCTTTCCAGTATTGACTCAACAGAACCTCTTGCACAGGATTATATAGACTTGTTTGACGACACTTACGGACAATTTCAGACTATAGGTGAATATATCGAACAAAACGGCACTGAAAATGTTGATGAACTAAAAAAGATTACAGGAGAATTACAACCCAATAATGCATATTTTCATGTGGAAAATGCTGTAAAACTCAACTGTACACTATCCCGTGAGCCTGTCGACGATTCATGGGACGAATCAGAATACGAATCACTTATAGACTGGGAATTTATACTCTATTATATCGACGGTGAGGGCTGGAAAATAGACTTCTGGCTTGTACCTTCCATGTATGAAGCAGAAAAAAATGCGGTATATCAGGAGTCTGAATACATATATAATTCGGCGGAAACTGTTCTTTCCGAAACGGAAGCAGAATCTGAAAATTTTATTATTTCGTCCGACAGCAGTAAAAACTACAATGTAAGCAGTGAGTTTGCGGAAAATTTTGTAAACAGCATAGATAAATATTATCAGAAGAATGATAATCTTCAATACTTCGTGGTTGTGGAAAACGGTGAAGTTTCCAACGTAAGCGGTATGTATGAGGAAAAACCAAAGTCTTTCTGTTCATTCCCCGACAAGTATAAATATACGGAAGATAACTATATTATACTTTCATATGAGGAGGACTATCAGATTTGTCTTGATAAAATAAAATAGAAAAGAGGTCATTTATTATGAAAAAGTTTATTGCATTACTTACCTTTACGGCGGTACTGTGTTCGTTTGCCTCGTGCGGAAACGACATTGCCGAAGAAATTTCGGAAGAATCTTCCGTGACTTCTGTTACCGAAGAAGTAACGGAAGAAGAAACTACAGAGGAAACCACAGAATCCGAAACAGAAGATACAACAGAATCAGATGAAAAACTGTCCGCCGAAGGTTCATATGAAGAAGCAATAGAAATGCTTTTAGATTATATGAACAATAACAACGCTAAGGGAATGATTAGTCTTATATTTCCCGACAAATATTATAGCGTTATTGAACTTATGGCGGAACTGGAAGGTGTTTCACTTGATATAATTGCTGAAGATATGTATGATACGTCAAAGGAAAGTTTACACCTCGCTGAAATTATTTCCGAAGAGCCTATAACTGACGAATATTTGGCAATTATTAACGAAATGTACGGCGGATTTCAGGCAGTAAGCGACTACATCGAACAGAACGGCAGTGAAAACATGGATTATGACAAATTTGCAGAAGTCATGACCGGTATTGATGATGTTTCAGATATAAAACCGTACTTTGAAATCAGCGACGGATATATAGTAAACTGTATGTTTGAATCTGAAAACGGAAACGGTGAAAAGGATACCTATGAACAGGAGCTTATCATGTACTACATTGACGGTGAGGGTTGGAAAACAGACCTTTCAATGATGGGATATGTAAAGAAATCAAAACAGACAAGTATAAATTCAAATGCCAAAACAATTTATATTGCATCTGCAAGCTCATTTGTTGACTTTGACGAGCAGGGGGATGAACTGCCCGAAACCTGTATCATATCTTCCGACAAAAGCAAGAACTACAATGTAAGCGACGATTTTATAGGCAAGTTTGAAGAAACAATTGAACTTTATTTCTCTGACTATAAGGACTTTGACTACTTTATGGTAGTTAAAGACGGCATGCCCGTTTATACATCTGTTATATTACCTGAAAATCCACAATATATCGGCACTTATCCTGCTAACAAAATATACTCCGCAGACGGTGAATATATTGAAAAAGACGAAAATGTCACATATGATGACATCTATAATATCTGTCTTGAACAGATAAAATAATTTAAACAAAAAGAACAGATTTCAAATATGTTTCCAAAAATCAGATAAATTTGGAAGTATATCAAAAAATCTGTTCTTTTATTATACCAGTTAATAATCATGTATCATCACGGATTCTTACAGCAAATCAAAACATATATCATAATTATCCAAACAGTTATAAAGTTAATATTTTATACTTATAATTACTATTTGTCGTCACCGACTATTTTTTCATAATTTTCTTCTGCTTTTTTTTCTTCTTCAATCTTCTGTGCCTTCTTTGCTCCGGCAGACGCACCTTTTTTTCCTCTTGACATAAGTACTACCGCAAAAACAGCAACAGCAAGTATAATGCCGACCGCTATAATTATGAAAGCTGTTTTTTTAAGGCTTCTGTCCGCAACATCATAGTCAATTTTATTTTCCTTTGCGTATTTCAGAGCGGAAGAATCAGAATAAACACTCATGCTGAAATTATCCTGCTGTGTAAATTCCTGACCGTCCAGCCTGTAACCGAAAGCATTTTCTCCTATTGATGTTACACTTTTCGGAACATTTATTTTTGCAAGATTTTCACAGCCAAGAAATGCACTTGCTCCGACTGAAACCACGCCCTCCGGAATAATAGCCTTTGAAATTCCGCTGTAGGCAAATGCTTCTTCACCTATTTCCGTAACAGTAACAGGGATTGAAATTGATTCAAGATTTGAACAGTACATAAAAGCACCTGCTTCAAGTATAGAAAGTCCCTGCTCCAAATCAACTTTTTTAAGAGAATTGCAGTTTGCAAATGCGTCCGCACCGATAGTTGAAACAGACGACGGAACAAACAGATTTTCAATTTTCTGACAGGCAGAAAATGCTCCGGGTTTGATTACTGCAACAGTATTCCCGATATATAAATCTCCCTCCAGTTCAACAGACCCACGATAAATTTCAGATTTCGCCTTATTATAAAGTATTCCGTCATCAAAGACAAAAGACGGACATTCCGAAACATCAAATGAAGAAAGTGAGTAGCAGTCTGTAAAAGCTTCGGGATTTATTGTCGTAAGAGATTCGGGAAGTTTCAGGCTTGCAAGGCTCGTACACTGTGCAAAAGCATAATTTCCGATAGCGGTTAAAGTATCGGGCAATTCAACATCAGAAAGTGATGTACATCTCATAAAGGCACAAGTTGATATTTCGGTTACAGTATCGGGAATAACAATCTTTTTAAGTGAAGTACAGCCTACAAATGCGTTCATTCCGATTGAACGGATTGTATTAGGAAGTTCAAGCTCTGATATACCTTTACAGCCTATGAATGCACCGTCACCTATTGCCGTTACTGCATATCCGTTTCTCATTGACGGAATTGTTTCTACTATAGAATTGGCATCACAGCCTGTTATCGTATAAGAACCGTTTACAAGTTCATATGTTAAAGTACCGTCTGTGAGAGTATCTTCAGGGCCTTCAAGATTATCGGCATAAGCAGAAACAGCCGTAACAAAAGAAAAGGACATCAAAGCAGAAACAGCCATAACAAAAATTTTTTTCAGATTCATATTATTTTTCCTTTCTCTTTCCCGCTTTTTTCTTTTTCACATTTTTTACAACGAAAAATCCCGTAAGTCCGATAATAAGTGCAGCTATGATTCCCAAAACTGTCCATAGAAATCCCGCAACAACATTTTTACCAAAAATCTCAACAGTACCGCTTACAACTTCTATACCGCAGGCTTTTGCATACTGATAAGCCGTTGAACCCTCGTCGGCGTAAATTTTAAAACCGTCAACAGTTATCATATTATCTTCTGAAACTGTTTCACCCGATTCAACAGCACCTGAATTAAATTTATAACCAAATGCATAATCTCCGATAGTATCGGTACTTTCATAAACACGTATACCTGTAAGGCTTGAACAGTCTGCAAAAGCATAAACGTCAACTGTCTTTAAATTCTTGGAAAGTACGGCTTTTTTCAGACTTTTACTTCCCTCAAACGCATATGCACCTATTTTTTCAACATTCGGCAGTTCAACTTCTTCAAGATAAAAATTATTGAAGAATGCAGACATTCCTACTTCTTTTACACTGTCGGGAATATTGAATTTTTTGTCGCTTTTTGACGCAGGATAAGCTAAAAGAACAGACTTGTCCTTATTGTACAAAACACCGTTTTCAGAAGAATATTCACCGTCACCGTCTGTAATGTTTATGGACTGTAAAAGTATACATGACATAAAAGGTTCACTGCCCTCAATTGTCTTACAGTTTCCTGAAATTGTTATATTTTCAAGAGCGTTACACATTACAAAAGCACTTTCACCTATAGTTTCAGCACCGTTTAAAGTAAGATTTTTAAGGTACGAACAGTTATAGAAAGCAAGTTTATCAATTGTCTTTACGGAATCAGGGATAATTATTTCTTCCGCCGTACAGCCCTCAAATGCACTTGTATATATTCTTGTTACAGGCATACCGTTGATTTCAGACGGAACTTCTATCGCAACATCAACCGACTGACAGCCTGTAATTACTGCCTCACCATTTATTGACGTATACTCAAAATCTTCATACATTGACTTGTCAAAAGAATTATATTCTTCCTGTTCTTCTGCTGCTTCGGGAGTTGTAAATTCAAAATCATTGGCATAGTCGTATTCTTTGTCTGAATCCGTTGCATAAGTATGTGCCGCCGAACCATATGAACCTATGATAAGGAAACCGTCAACAGCCGTTGTTTCGTCGGAATAACCGAAAGCACTGTAGCCTATTTCGGTAACGGAATCGGGAATCTGTATTTTTGTGAGTGATGTACCCATAAAGGCATACTGTCCGACACAGGTAAGAAAATCGGGCAGAGTTATTTCTTCAAGACTTCCACAGTTTATGAACGCACCGCCGTCTATTTTCCAAAGAGTATCAGGCAAAAGAACTTCACCAAGCGAAGTACATTCCGTAAAACCTGCTACACCGATTACCTCAAGAACTGTACCGCTCATGTCAGCTGATTTAAGATTGGAATTTCCACCAACACCGAAATTTCCTATATTTTCAAGTGTTGACGGGAATTTTATTTCACCGAGTTTCGTATTATAAATACCTGCCGTTCCTATTTCCTTTACACCTTCGGGAATATCAAAATTTTTTCCCTCCTTAGCCGACGGATAGCAAATAAGCTTTGATTTGTCTTTCAGGTAAATAACACCGTTTTCAGAAATATAATTCTCATTTGCTGAATCAACCGTTATTTCCCTAAGATTAGGACAGTACATAAACGGGTTATCTTCAGATATGTATGTAACAGATACAGGTATACTTATTGTTTCATATATCTGGTCGGGACTGTCTCCGAAAGCCTTTCCGCTAAGTTCCGAAACGGTCATGCCGTCGATACTTTCAGGAATAACAAGGTCTGTTTCCGTGCTTGTACAGCCCATAATGCATACTGTTCCATCGTCTATGACAGAGTACATAAAATCACCTGAAACAACATAGTCATTTTCAGGCTGTGCCTCATTATTTTCTTCGGTTTCAGCCTGTTCTTCCTCTGCAACACTTTCTGTTACAGTTTCTTCTGTTTCTTCGGCAAAAACAATGTTCACCGATGCTGATGCTGAAAAGCACATCAGCAGACTCATTAAAAAAGCCGTTGTTTTTTTATATTTAAACATATTTTTTTCCTCTCAAAAAAATTTACCTCGTACATTATATCACAGGATAAATAATATTGCAACGTATTTCACATATTTTTCGTATAATAATCATATTGAAGTAAAACCCGAAAGTAATTTTTAAACTGCTTTCGGGCTTATTTTATTCTGTTGTTTTCATGATTAGGAATGCGATACATATCGTCGCCATAAAACATAATATTGTCATCTTTTTCAGCCTGTTTCAATACTATGCCTACATTGTAAATATCAGGATAAGGAGATACCATACCTATACAAGCCATACCAAACATTATACCATTCAGTGAAGCAGATTCGGGAGATGAACACAAAAATACAGTCAAAGGAACAATGCCGAGAATAAACGGTAACAGGCACATTATAACAAACCGACTTCTTCTTAACGGATAGGAAGCAAGAGCGACAAAGATTAGTTTGTTTTTCAGTTTTCCTATCGTTACAACGGCATTTTTAGGATAAACAACAGCGTGCAGAAATTCGTGAATTAATAGTGAAGCCAAACCTAAGGCGACACCTATAACTATAAAAACAGGTTTAGTTACTGGTGTTCGGTTTATCCAAGTTTTGCAAAACATTGATATACACATGATAACACACAAAACAACAGCAATGGGAAAAGTCTTTTTCTGAATATCATCGGTTGTCGGTGTTTTCAGTTTTATGGCACTCAACGGAAGATTACCGCACTGATATTCGTTTAAATCATCAATACTGCTTTTTATTTTTATCAATATTTTATACACTCCTTTCTGACGAATTTCGATTTATTTCATTAGTACTTTACATGATTATGTCCATAAAAACACAACAGCATTTCTGACTTGCAATCAAAAATGCTGTTTCTTAAACATGAGTACTGACCTGAAGGACAGCAGTTATTATTTTCTTCTTGTACCGTTTTTCCTGTCTGTACTTCTTTTCAGGTCGCACATACGTTCCTCACTGCTCTGCTTGAAATGCGACATCATATCTTCAAATGTCATTTCAGACTGCGGAACGGTCTTTTTAGGTTCATAGATATTCGGTCGGCTTCTCCTCTGACCGTCATTCTGCCTTTTCGGTCTCTGCGGTGCGGGATTATCAAGTGCTTTCTTGATTGAAAGACTTACTTTTCCTGCTTCGTTGATTCCTATAACCTTGACCCTTACTTCCTGATTTTCTGTAAGGTGGTCACGGATTTCGTTTACGAATGTGTTGGCGATTTCGGAAATATGTACCATACCGGTACCACCGCCCTCCACATCTACGAAAGCACCGTACTGTGTGATTCCCTTGACTCTGCCATTGTAAATTTTTCCAATTTCCAGCTGCATAATATATATATAACTCCTTTAATATTAATCCCTTGACTTGTCATAAAATCTCCGCTCGTCCGGATAAGCGTAACC
Organism: Ruminococcus sp. UBA3280; assembly: GCA_002362175.1. Lineage (GTDB taxonomy): Bacteria > Bacillota > Clostridia > Oscillospirales > Ruminococcaceae > Ruminococcus. The sequence goes on along the minus strand of DETU01000103.1, from coordinate 58,281 downwards.
TCTTTCCTCAACTGCGGTTTTTTCCATATAAGCAGTTATATCGTCGCTATCCAGAACACGCTGAAGCTCTATATTTTCCGCTTCATATAAATCTATTTCATATTGAACAGATGCAAGTTCACGCTCTTTTTCAGAACAGTCCTTTTCAGTTGTAACAATAAGCACACCACAGCCGACAATGACTGAAGCAGCAGCAAGTTTTACCAGCCCACGATTAAACAGGCTTTTTCTCCTTGTCTTTTGTTTTGGCTTCTTCGGCAACGTTCTTCACGTTCTTTCTTTTTTTATTTTCCTTTTTATTATACAACAAATCGGTCTTGTTTAGCAATAGAAAAGGAATTTTTTTATTTCTTTTAACTGAATTTTCGGGATTTCCTACAAATTTATTATCAGCTTTTGCACATAAAAGTACATAAACCGACTTAAAAGGCTTTAAAATTATTTCTGCCAGCTTTTTAAAAGCAAAATATATTTTTTTCATCGTACCGATAATAACGCTTCCGAAAGTAAAGAAATATACAATAAATCCGAGAACATTTCCGATAACATAGTAAAACCGCAGTTCTCCCCTTGCGGCTACAGAAGAAAATGATGAAAGAAAAACGGCATACCCTGCCATGAATACAACGTCCTCAATCACAACAAGAATCGTATTATGCGGAAACAGTATTCTTGCGGTTCTGAAAACGTCATAGCATATTCCTATAATGATACCGAAAATACATGAAATCCCGAAAAGAAAAATTTCCTCACTTACCGAAAAGAAAGTTTCGGGAACGTTCATTTAAAAAGCCTCCCCAACGCAGACAAAGGACCTTTGCGTTCCTTGTCTCCGTAAACAACAGCCCATATGTCGCCTGTAATAGTCATATCACCTGTTTCAACGCTCATTGAGTCTATATGTAATTCCCTGCCCTGTATGGTAAGTTCACCGAGCTGTGTATAAAGACATATGGCTTTTTCGTCGAAACTGTCAACGTCTGTTATTCCCGAAATACTCAGATTTTTACGGTTTTCAAGTATGATATTCTGATTCTGCTTTATATTATTCTTGTCCTGCATGAATATTTACCTCCGCTTTTTTTATAATTATATTCATGCCATTTAGAAATTATTCATAAAAAAGATTTAATGTTATTTTCTTGATTAATGCCATAAAATAATGGACTGAAGTTTTTCATTCTGTTGCTTTATACAATTTGTAAACGGAAAGTTTGTGCATTTTTATTTTTTGCTATATATTGACAAGATTTCTATTTTATGGTACAATTTAATTAACACAAGGAATATAATATGATAAAGGATTATTTTCCGTGTGAATATTTTTAAGGAGGAGTTTACCATGAAAGTAAACAAAAAACTAATGTCATTTCTTCTTTCAGGAGTAATGGCGGTTATGACCTGTGGTGCATTGTCAGCATCAGCAGCTGTACCTGACCCTAACGGTGACGGAGTGATTAATATTTCAGACGCTGTATATATCATGCAGTATCTGAAAGGTGTGTTTGAACCGACTGACCTGAGCAGACTGGATATTGACCAGAACGGTGTTATAAGCCGTATGGACGCATACTACGCCCAGCTTTATGAACTCGGTACACTGCATTAAGGGGTGAGAATGATGAAAACAAATGTTGTTAATGTGAAGAAAACTACGGCTGTAGTAATTGCTTTTCTTATGATGATTTTATCTGTTTCATATTCAAGCAATAAATCAAAGGCGGCAAATACAGCAAGAACATATCGCATTTTTAATGCTAAAACAGGTGTTCAGATTGGAAATGACTATACTCTTGATGCACTTAAATCTGAAGATAATTCCCGTGCTGTTATCGGAGAAGATGAAAGAAAAGAGGATTATTCAAAAAAGGGAACAGTAAGATTAATAATGAATGATGGTGAATATGTTTATCATGGTTCTGGTTTTGTTGTTGATTCTCATACAATAGCAACTGCCGCTCATTGTGTTTATAATTTAAAAATTAGTAATATTATTTTATTTGACTCTGACAAGAAACGTAGTTTTGCAAATCCAGTAGAATATCATGTACCGGTTTCTTATATTAATGGTGAAAAATATAATAATAATGATGAAAAATATGAGTATGATTATGCATTGATAACGGTCGAACAGGATTTAAGTGACTATTTATTTTATGACTTAGCAGTACCTCTTGATAATTATCGTTCCAATATAAATGTTACAGGATTTCCAGGTGATTTGGGATATATGTGTACAGCAAGTGGAAATGTAACAAATATGAATTCTTATAAAGTTTTTTATGATGCAGATACTAATCATGGCGAAAGCGGAGGTCCAGTATATATAGAAGAAACATTTCATAATCAAGACAATGATTTTAATTGTTATTCTGTTATTGCAATTCACACAAATGGAGGCAATTCCGGTACTCGTATAACAACGGATTTAATACACTTTTACAAACAAAATCCTAATATTAATTGGTAAGGAGGCATATATATGAATAAGAAATTAAAGAAAATGTTAGCTGTTGTTTCAGCTATAACCATGTGTGCAGTTTCAGCTGTTTCTACTTATGCAAGTGCAATTTCTATACCTATAGATAGAGCAGTTACCCCTTATACCATTTCTTTTGAATCTGCTTCTGTAAAATATCACTTATGGGAAGATGCAACCGACTACTTTGGTCGGGAAGATTTGAAAATCTATATATCAGAACCAATAGAATATGAGTGGCATGGCGAAGAGGAATTTAAACATTTAATCGGCTCAACTTATTATGAAGTTTTAGGGTCTTATCATCAGATATATTATAGAGTAGCTACAAATGAATGGTGTGATACCTGCGAAGTTTGTCCATTAATGTTTATGGGATATGAATTTAATGCTGAAGATGATGTTACTGTGCTTGAAAATTACCTATCAAATAATGATATAAAATATCATGGTGCAATAGATGGTAATTATAAGGCTATATACCTTGACTTTCCTATAGAAATGAATTTATATGACAGAATGCAAATATTTATGGACATAAAGGAAAATACTGGTTATGTTTGTGATTGGGCAATGCAGGAATCAATGATAAATGTTACAGACGTTGTAAACGAACTCCCCGAACCTGCCCTTTCAGGAGATACAAACTGCGACAATGATGTAACAATTGCAGACGCTGTGCTTATCATGCAGAACATCGCAAACCCCGACGAGTATAAAATCACTCTACAGGGCATGGCAAACGCTGACGTAACAGGCGACGGCGACGGTATAACCCTTAACGATGCATTTGTTATTCAGGAAATGAGTTTAAACAAGTAATTATTAATTAAAGGACGTACTTTATAGTACGTCCTTTTTTGTTTATTTTATCAGTTCTGTCTGCAAACGTGCATATTCGATAAGTATCATTGTTGCGTCAACAGAGTCAACCATTCCGTTTTTATCGTAATCACCTGCAAACATCTGATATATATCAAATGTACCTGATTTGTCTGCTGACAAACTCGCATATTCAATAAGTACCATAGATGAATCAACAGCATCAACGTAACCATCTAAATTGACATCACCAAGCAAAAAAGAAAGTTCAATATTATTTGACTCGGCATAATCGGCAGCAGCGGTTTCCGGCAAACCTCTTATACTGAAGTTATTAAACGTTTCTATACCGCTTCCACGAATATCATAGTGCATACCTAATGCATTTTCACCAATAAATTTAACATTCGGAGGTATAAAAATTCCTGATATATCTGAACATCCAAAAAATGCTTCTGTTCCTATAACAGTTACGGAATCAGGAATATTAATATTTTGAAGTGAAGTACAGGCATTGAAACAGTTATCGGGAATTGAAGAAATTGAATGATTCAATTCAACGCTTTTCAGTTCAGAACAGCTTGTAAAACAACCGTCACCGAGATATGTAACCGTTTCCGGAATTTTTATGCTTTCAAGTGAAAGACAGCCTGAAAATGCGTTATCACCTATATGAGTTACCCCTTCAGGAATTATTACAGAACCAAGTGTAAATTTTCCGAAAAAAGCTTTTTCTGCTATTGTAGTTACAAGACAGCCACCCAGTGAAGAAGGTATTATTATTTCTTCTTCATAGGACGAACAGTCTGTAATTACGGCGTTCTGACTGGAATTTATTGTATAATAAAAAGTACTGTTCCCTACTGTCTCACTGAATATCTCTCCACTTTCAGCATAAGTATAAACCGGCTGGGGAAACATAAGCAGCGCCGAAATAAAGGCAATTATCTTTTTCATTATAGTTCCTCACTGCGTACAGGTTTGCCGTCTATCATAACGAAAAACGGTTCTGACATAAGGTCAAGCGGATTTTCTCCTTTATGATAAATTTGTAAATCAGCATCTTTTTCAACTGCAATACTGCCGACACGGTCATTTATTCCAAGAATTTCAGCAGGGTTTACGGTAAGCGTTTTGATAGCCTCATCAAATGCAAGTCCACCTTTTACCGCCACCTGTGCGGAAAGAGGAAGATACTGAATCGGTATAACTGTATGGTCTGTACATATCGCAATTTTTACACCGTTTTCGTGCATTACAGATGCGTTTTTAAGTTCAAGTCCACGCATTTCGGGCTTACAGCGGTCGCATATTACAGGTCCGCAAATTACGGGAATTTTTTCCTCCGCCATTATATCGGCAATTTTATAACCCTCTGTTCCGTGTATGATTACCATGTCAAGTGAAAATTCGTTTGCTATTCTCATAGCGGTACATATATCGTCTGCACGGTGACAGTGAAAAAAAGCTTTCTGTTTACGTTCAAGCAACGGCATAAGTGATTCGCATTTTATATCATATTCAGGCGGTTCATAGTTGTCACTATCTGAATAGTAACTGTCCATATCGTGCGTATAACGTCGTGATTTATAAAGTCCCTCACGGATAATTGCAGAAACCGCCATACGTGTTATGGGCATTTCTTCACGTCCGTTATAGACATTCTTAGGATTTTCACCGAGTGCGAACTTAATACCGACGTTTTTTATCAGCATATCATCAATACGTCTGCCTGCCGTTTTTATGGCACATATTTCACCACCGCAGGCGTTTGCACTTCCGGGACTTGATGCAACAGCCGTTATTCCTCTCATTCGTGCCTCACTGAAACAGCGGTCAAATGGATTTATACCGTCTATTGCTCTCATCTGAGGAGTGAAAGGGTCAGTAGATTCGTTGCAGTCGTCACCCTCAAAGTCAATACCGTCCTCAATTATACCGAGATGAGTATGAGCGTCTATAAATCCGGGATAGACCGTTCCGCCCTGAACGTTCAGGGAATCTTCCGGAATTTCTTCAGGAATACCCTTTCCGACAGCTGTTATCTTGTTTTTGGTTATTTCAATCCAGCCCAGCGGAATAACTCCGTTTTCGTCCATTGTATAAATTTCAGCGTTATAAATTAACATATTACCTCCGTTTTGTTTATTTAAGAGTATCAGCAATGACTTCAGCTATTTCGGAAGGAGTTCCCACAGCTTTAACCCTTACTGTTAAATTTTCAATGTATATGTCACGGCGGTTGTTGTAAATTTCCTCAAGCTGTTCCTTTGTGTTGTTCATAACGATAGGTCTGTTTGTATCGCCTTTTATTCTCTCGTAACAATCATCAAACGGTACATCAAGATAAACTATCGCACCGCCGTTTTCCTTTACTGTTTTGGCAGTATCGGAATTGAGCATTGCACCACCTCCGCACGCAACAACAATATTCTTTCCGCAGAGTGATTTTACAGTTTCCGCTTCAACCTGACGGAAATACGGTTCACCTTTCTGTGCGAATATTTCGGGAATGGTCATTCCCTGATTTTTAACAACAAGTTCATCTGTGTCGCAGAATCCACAGCCGTTTTTCTTGGCAAGCAGACCACCAACAGTTGACTTTCCGCAACCCATGAACCCACATAAAAATACAGTCATGTTAAATTCTCCTCTCTGTATTCTTCGAGCATATCAAAAACTTCATAACATTCCTTTTCATCGGCTAATTTAACGTAAGTGTCTATATTACGTTTGGTTATGAACTTTCCGCACTTTATTAGTTTTTCCATAATTTCGGAAACATTTTCAATGCATTCAAAGTAAAGACCTTTAGATTCGCATTTACTCTGAAAAACAATCTCATCTGTAAGACGTGTAAAAAATTTCTTGAAGTTCTTTTTTATATACGCTGTTGTAACGTCGTCGCCGTCATTGAAGTAAATCTGCAAAATAACAGGATATTTCAATTTATGAGACAGCATAAGGGAATAGTCCTTGTCACGTATCATTTCAAATACTTCCCTCATATAAAACAACGGTCTGAAAGTCACACCTCGATATGTCATGGAACATACAGATGTTTCATACGGTGGTAAATAACTTTTCCAAAAAGCAGAATCCGCTATATTTTCAAGACTGTCAGGAAGCGTAACAGAATTAATTTTTTTATATTCCACAAAAGCATAATCAGGTATACTTTTTACACCGTCGGGGACTATTATTTCCGTTACGTCCTTATTGTCGTTGTGATAAGCCGTAAGACAGCCGTTTTCATTTATTTCAAACTTTTCCATTACTTGTTCATAGCGTTTACGGAATCTTCAACGGCTTTTATGATTTCAGAAATATCTTCTGTTCTGAACTTTCCGCCGTACCATATTTCATGTGCCTTTACAGCCTGATATACAAGCATTGAGGCACCGCCGACTGCTGTTTTCCCCTGCTCCCTTGCCTTTTTCATGAAAAGTGTTTCAGTCGGATTATAAATCACATCAAAGAAACTAAGACTTTTTTCTATTACGCTGTCCGAAACTGCACAAGCGTCAACTTTCGGATACATTCCGACGGGCGTTGCGTTTATCAAGAGGTCGAAACCCTCATCAAGAGTTGCTATATCCGCAATTTTCACAGAAGCGTCACTACACTTTGCAAGGATTTCAGCCATGAGAATCTGAGCATTTTTAACGTCCTGCGGAATTACGGCAAGTGTAAGTTTACCGCCGTGCAGAGCGGTTTCAATAGCCACCATTCTACCAACTCCGCCACAGCCTAAAACCGCAACATTTTCACTTATCGGGAGCTTTTCCGCTGACATCAGAAAACCGTCACAGTCTGTATTGTAGCCTGTAAGTTTTCCGTTGTCGTTGCTTATACAGTTAACAGAGTTGTAACGTTTTGCACTTTCACCGAGTTCGTCCATGAACGGAATAACGTTCTGCTTATGTGGGATTGTAACGTTGAGACCTCTGAAACTTTTTATAAGTTCCTCACTTGATGAAAGATTTTCGGGGGCAATGTCAACGAGTTCGTATGAAAAATCACTTATACCGCTGAGTTTAAAAAGTCTTTCATGGATAAGGGGCGACATTGAGTGACCGAGAGGGTGTCCGATTAATGCATATCTGTTCATAATAAAAATCTCCTTTATTATAAATTTGCAAGACCTTCAACGTTTTCGATATTGAAAGCCGTAACGTCCTTAAGTGTTTTCTTTACAAGTCCTGTGAGAGTTTTTCCGGGACCAAATTCAACAAATCTGTCTGCACCTGCTTCACTCATTGCAGAAAGTTCAGATATGAATTTAACAGGTGACACAATATGTTTTGCAAGCAATGACGGCATATCAGAGAAGTCGGTAAGTTCTCCACCTGTCACGTTTGAATAATATTTAACTTGCGGTGCTTTGAAAGTAATAGTCTTTGCCGTTTCATAGAATTTATCCGCAGCGGACTGCATAAGTTTTGAGTGGAAAGCTCCTGCAACACTCAGCGGGACAACTCTTGCTTTCATTTCCTTGAAAACTTCCGTAACTTCCGCAACACCTTCAAAAGTTCCTGCTATTACTGTCTGTACAGGCGAATTATAGTTGACAGCAGAAACATAGTTTTCAGCTTTTTCACATACTTCCGCAACTGTTTCAGGAGCGATTTTCATAACTGCCGCCATAGTACCCTTATTGTTGCGTGCAGCTTCGTCCATAGCCTCTGCCCTTGCTTTAATAAGACGGAAAGCATCTTCAAGAGTTATCATTCCCGAAGCCTGCATTGCTGCGTATTCACCGAGTGAATGACCTGCAACGCCGTCAAATGTAAAGTCTTTCTGTTCTGCTGAACGAAGTGTCATAAGAGATACAGTCATGATTGCAGGCTGTGCGTTTATTGTGAGGTTAAGTTCCTCCTGCGGAATCTCTGTGAGTATTTCCATGAGGTCACGACCGAGTATATCCGAGCCTGTTTCTATTATGCTTCTGATTATTGAATCCTCCGCAAAATCTTTTCCCATGCCGACATACTGCGAACCCTGTCCGGAAAAAAGTGAAATTGTCATAATAAATAAACTTCCTTTCTGTATGATATATACATATGTTGGTAAAAATATCCGATTTCAACCGTTACTATTTGTTATAAATGACGATATTTTCTTCAAGCATTGCCAAAGTAGAAAAATATCATTGCAAAAAAACCGGAAATGATTTAAAATAGATATTGTATACTTTAATTTGTATACAATAATACTATAACATAATTTTTTGTATTTTACAACTGTTATTTTATAAATTCTTTTAAAGGGAGTCTGACAGATGGGTATTAATATTAAAGGTCTTGGAACTTATGTTCCCGAACAAAAACTGACAAACGACGATTTCACAAAATTCATTGAAACAAGCGACGAGTGGATTCGTACAAGAACAGGAATAGTTGAAAGACATATGGCTGGCTGGGAACCTACATGGTATATGGGAACTCAGGCGGCTCTCAAAGCGATAGAAAACGCAGGAATTTCCCCGTCTGATATTGGTCTTGTAATTTCATCTACAGTAACTTCTGATTTTCTTACACCAAGTATGGCAAGCGTCATTCAGCATAAGACGGGTGCGGTAAATGCCGCTGCTTTTGACATCAATGCCGCCTGTACCGGTTTTATTTACGCTATTGATACCGCAAGGCGTTTTCTTGCAACAGACGACGATATGAAATATGTTCTTGTTATTGCAAACGAATCTCTTTCAAGATTTATTGACTTTACAGACAGAGCTTCATGTATACTTTTCGGTGACGGTGCAGCGGCAGCAGTCATCGAAAAAAGCGACAAGCTTTATGCTTCTCATCTTGCCTCCGACGGAAGCGGTGCGGGTTATCTCTGTGCAAGGTCTCTGAACGTTGCTCCCGAAGTAAAAACAGAAAAGGATTTTGATGACGGTTTTACAGATAATCCCATTCATAAACTCTATCAGAACGGTAAGGAAGTATATAAATTTGCAACAAACGCACTGCCTAAATCGTTTGAAATAATTTCTGAAAAGACAAATATTACTAAAGATGATATTGACTGGTTTATTCCGCATCAGGCAAATTTAAGAATCATTGAAACAGCAGCTAAAAAATTAGGTGTTTCAATGGATAAATTCATTGTAACGCTTGACCACTACGGAAATACTTCAAGTGCTTCAATTCCGCTTGCACTCTGTGAGGGTGTTGAAAAAGGTATAATAAAACGTGGGCAGAAACTTGCACTGATAGGTTTCGGTGCCGGTCTGACTTATGGCGGAATCGTACTTGAATATTAATAAAAAAGGAGAAAACAAAATTATGAAAACAAGAATCACCGAACTTCTGGGTTGTGAATACCCTATTATTCAGGGCGGTATGGCATGGGTTGCAGAACATAAACTTGCCTCTGCCGTTTCAAATGCAGGAGGTGTGGGACTTATAGCAGGCGGAAACGCTCCTATTGACTACCTCCGTGAACAGATTCGTCTCTGCAAGGAAAAAACAGATAAGCCTTTTGGTGTAAATATCATGCTTATGAGCGACAATGCCGACGACCTCGCACAGCTTGTTATTGACGAGGGAGTTTCCGTAGTAACAACAGGTGCAGGAAATCCGGGTAAATATGTTTCTGCATGGAAAGAAGCAGGTGTCAAAGTTATACCTGTAGTACCGTCTGTTGCACTTGCCAAGAGAATGGAAAGAGCAGGTGCGGACGCTGTTGTTGCGGAAGGTACTGAATCAGGCGGACATATCGGTGAAAATACAACCATGTGTCTTGTACCTCAGGTTGTGGACGCTGTTTCAATTCCTGTAATCGCCGCAGGCGGTATTGCCGACGGTCGCGGAATGGCTGCATCATTCATGCTCGGTGCTGAGGGCGTACAGATTGGTACACGTTTCCTTGCTTCTGAAGAGTGTCAGATTCATCAGACTTTCAAAGACCTCGTTGTAAAGGCAAAGGACACCGACAATATCGTTACGGGACGTTATACTGGTCACCCGTGCAGAAACATCAAGACAAAGTTTGCAAAACAGCTTGCAAACGGTGAAAAAGACGGTTCACTTTCTCCCGACGAGTTTGAAAAGCTTACAGTAGGTGCATTAAGACGTGCTGTTGTTGACGGCGACGTTGAAAGCGGTTCGTTCCTCTGCGGAGCTATTGCAGGAATGGTAAATGAAGTAAAACCATGTGATGCCATTGTAAAGGAAATCATAGAACAGGCTGAAAAACTCCTTAAAATATGAGTGAAATAAGTTTCAGATACCGTTTGATATACAGCGGAAAATTTCCACTGCTACCGGCAGATATAAAATTCTGACTGACAGTATAAAATTAAAAAAATCGGAGGATTAAAAATATGGCTACAGCAATTATTACAGGTGCGTCACAGGGTATCGGTGCTTGTATAGCAAAGAGACTTGCAAAGGACGGCTTTGATGTTGTTATAAATCACTATCCAAGCGACAGCGATAAGGAGAAGGCTGTTGCGGTTGCTGAGGAGTGCAGAGCATTCGGTGTAAAAGCTGAGTGTTATTCTGCTGACGTTTCAAAGTATGAGGACTGCGAAAACATGGTCAAACAGGTAAAGGCTGATTTCGGCACTATAGACGCTCTTGTAAACAATGCAGGTATTACAAAGGACAGTCTCCTTGCAAGAATGACAGAGGACGCTTATGACGCTGTTATTGCAGTAAATCAGAAAAGTGTCTATAATATGATGAAAAACGTCTGTCCTGTTATGATGAAACAGAAAAAAGGAAGTATTGTTAATGTTTCGTCTGTTGCAGGTCTTTACGGAAATGCAGGACAGGTTAACTATTCTGCGTCAAAGGCTGCTATAATCGGCATGACAAAGAGTGTTGCAAAGGAATACGGCAGAAAAAATATTACCTGCAATGCCGTTGCTCCCGGACTTATCCGCACTCCAATGACAGACGTTCTTTCTGATGAATTAAAGGCTAAAATGCTTGAAGCCGTTGCACTCAGAAGATACGGCGAACCCGAAGAAATAGCTTCTGTTGTTTCGTTCCTTGTCTCCGAAAATGCTTCATACATCACGGGACAGGTTATTGAAATTTCAGGCGGTCTTTCAATGTAACTTTTGAAAATACTTTTAGAAAGGATTATTTATGAGTAAAAGAGTTGTTATTACAGGAATGGGTGCTGTTACCCCACTCGGAACAGGTGTTGAAAAGTTCTGGGAGGGAATCAAAGCCAATAAATTAGGTATTTCATATATTGATATGTTCGATACTGCAAATGTAGGTGTTAAAGTCGCCGGTATTGTACGTGATTTTGACGAATCGGTATATTATGGTGTAAAAGGCTGTTTCGACAAGAAAGAAGCCAAAAGAATGGATACATTCACAAAGTATGCCGTTGTTGCCGCACATGAGGCAATTGAAGACGCAGGAACTGACTTCTCCGATATTGACCCTTACCGAGCAGGTGTTATTGTCGGTTCGGGTATCGGCGGTATTGACCTTACCATAAACGAACACAACAAGTATCTTACCAAGGGTACAAACAGAATTTCAGTTTTTTATGTTCCGATGATGATAAGCAACATGGCAGCAGGTACTATCTCAATGAAAACAGGTTTCAGGGGTGCTAATTTCGACGTTACAACCGCTTGTGCCTCAGGTACTCACTCAATCGGCGAAGCTTTCAGAAAGATAAAAGACGGTTATCTTGATGTTTGTCTTGCTGGCGGTACTGAAAGTACACATGAAGAATTTACTTTCGGCGGATTTGCAAATATGAAAGCTCTTACAAAGTCCGACGACCTTGAACGTGCTTCCGTTCCGTTTGATAAGGAAAGAAGCGGTTTTGTTCTCGGTGAGGGAAGTGCTGTACTTGTTCTTGAGGAATATGAACACGCAAAGGCAAGAGGTGCTAAAATATATGCGGAAGTTGCAGGATACGGTGCAACCTGTGATGCTTATCATATGACTTCTCCGATGCCTACAGGTGAAGCAGCAGGAATGGGAATGTCCCTTGCAATGCAGGAAGCAGGTCTGAAACCTTCTGACATTGACTATATCAACGCTCACGGTACATCTACAGGTCTTAACGATAAGTATGAAACAGCCGCTGTAAAACTTGCTTTCGGTGATGAAGCATATAACGTGAAAATTAATTCAACAAAGTCTATGATAGGACATCTTCTCGGTGCGGCAGGTGCGGTTGAAGCTGTTGTTGTGGCGAAATCAATTCAGGAGGGACTTATTCACAAAACTGTCGGATATAAAGTACCCGACGAGGAATGTGACCTTAATTACTGTACTGACGGTAATATTCAGCAGGAAATCAATGCCGCCCTTTCAAACTCTCTCGGTTTCGGCGGTCACAATGCTACTCTTTGCTTCAAAAAAGTAAACGACTGAGGAGGTAAAAAATGAAAATCAAAGACAAGAATGAAAACAACGTTATTTTGAACATCATTGATGTTGAAACTGTTGAAAGACTTGCCGAAATAGTATCAGAAAATGACCTCGGTGAGATATGCATAAAGTCGGACGAGTTTGGTACAGTTACTATAAAAGGAAAGAAAAGTATTCCTGCTCCGCAGCCTGTAATGTCCGTACCTGCAGGTATGTCCGCACCCGTTACAACACCAACAGTTTCCGCTCCTGTAAATTCAGAAACGGACGGAAATACAGTAAAATCGCCCATTGTGGGAACTTTCTACGCTGCACCGTCACCCGACAAGCCTGCATTTGTAAAAGTCGGCGATACTGTCAAAAAAGGCGACGTTATCATGATTATTGAATCAATGAAACTCATGAACGAAATTCAGTCGGATTTTGACGGCGTTGTTGAAAAAATACTTGTTTCCGACGGTCAGGCGGTTGAATATGACCAGCCGATTATGATAATCAAGTGATGAATACAGGAGGGAATAAAATGTCAGATATACTTATGAACAAAGAGCAGATTATGGAAATTATTCCGCACCGTGACCCGTTTCTTCTTATCGACGAAATAGTTGAAATGGAAGTAGGCGTTAAGGTAAAGGCAAGAAAATATATAAAGGAAGATGATTTCTGGTTCAAAGGTCATTTTCCGAACTACCCGGTAACCCCCGGTGTTCTCATGATTGAAATGCTTGCACAGGCAGGTGCTGTGTGTATGCTTTCAAAGCCTGAATTCAGCGGAAAAATAGGTCTTTTCGGTGGTATCGACAAGGCTAAGTTCAGAAGACAGGTTGTACCTGGAGACGTTCTTGACCTTGAAGTTGAAGTTATAAAGCAAAGAGGACCTGTTGCAACGTGCAAGGCTCTTGCGTCCGTCGGCGGTGAAAGGGCTGTTTCATGTGAAATAACCTGTGTTGTTGCGGATAAATAAAGGAGCAGACGATGTTCAGAAAAATTTTGATTGCCAACAGGGGAGAAATTGCGGTACGTATCATAAGAGCGTGCCGTGAGCTTGGTGTACGTTGTGTTGCTGTTTATTCTACAGCAGACAGAAACTCCCTCCATGCGCAGATTGCCGACGAGGCTGTTTGTATAGGACCTCCTGCAACCAAAGACAGTTATCTCAATATGAATTCAATTATTCAGGCTGCTATTAACTGCGGTGCTGAAGCTATTCACCCCGGTTTCGGATTTCTTTCGGAAAATGCTGAATTTGCACGTCTCTGTGAAGAATATGGAATAGTTTTCATAGGTCCTTCATATAACTCAATAGAAATGCTTGGAAACAAGGCTGCCGCAAAGGAAACTATGAAAAATGCCGGTGTGCCTGTCATTCCGGGTTCGGAAGGTGCTGTTTCGTCCGTTGAGGAGGCAAGGGAAATTGCCGAAAAAGCAGGATACCCGATACTTGTGAAAGCGTCGGCGGGCGGTGGCGGACGTGGAATAAGACGTGTTGACAAACCCGAGGAACTTGAGGCACAAATGGAAGCCGCACAGCGTGAGGCAAAGAATTATTTCGGTGACGACGCTGTTTATATAGAAAAATTCCTTATTAATCCGCATCATGTTGAAATACAGATTCTTGCCGACAAAATGGGAAATTACGTTTATCTCGGTGAGCGTGACTGTTCAATGCAGAGAAGAAATCAGAAAGTTATTGAAGAATGTCCGAGTCCGATAGTCAATAACGAACTCCGTAAAAAAATGGGTGAAGCTGCTGTGACCGCCGCAAAGCAGTGCGGATATTACAATGCAGGTACTATTGAGTTTCTTGTGGACGAAAACCGTGATTTCTACTTCATGGAAATGAATACACGTATTCAGGTGGAACACCCTATCACAGAAGAAGTTACAGGAATTGACCTTGTAAAGTCCCAGATTGAAATTGCCGCAGATATGCCACTTAATGTAAAGCAGGAAGATATAAAACTTAACGGTCATGCGATTGAGTGCAGAATAAATGCGGAAAATCCTGAACTTGATTTCCGTCCCTCTCCCGGAACTATTACGGCTCTCTATATGCCGGGAGGTCCGGGAATAAGAATTGACGGTGCTGTTTATCAGGGCTATACAATCACCCCCTATTACGATTCAATGATAAGCAAGCTCATTGCCCACGGTTCTGACAGAGACGACGCTATAAGAAAAATGAAATGGGCTTTGTCGGAATTTATCGTTGACGGCGTTGATACAAATATAGACTTTCATCTTGAAATTATAAAACAGACGGAATTTAAAAACGGCATATATGACATCGGTTTCCTTAACAGGTACATGGAAAAACATAAAAAGAACTAAACACGAAGTACGGTGAAATAAATGTTTGAAGATTTTTTTAAGGTTGTAAAAAAGCGTTTCAATGACGGCAGTGACGAGGACGAACGTGAAACATTCAAATGTCCGAGATGTCAGAGCAGTGTACTTCTTGAACGCTATGAGGAACTACACAGAGTTTGTCCGAACTGTAATTATCACGGCAGACTTTCGGCTTCGGAAAGAATCGCCATTACTGTTGACAGGGACAGCTTTAAGGAACTTGATGCCGAAATGGTCAGCGGAAATCCCATAGGCTTTCCGCTTTATGCCGAAAAACAGCAGGAACTCCGTGAAAAGACAGGTCTGAAAGATTCTGTCGTTACGGGTACGGCTACAATAAAAGGCTCTCCTGCCGTTATAGGCATCATGGATTCACATTATATGATGGCTTCTATGGGAAGTGTTGCAGGCGAAAAGATTACACGTGCCTTTGAGTATGCAACAGAAAATTCACTGCCTGTTATTATGTTCACTGCTTCAGGCGGTGCAAGAATGCAGGAGGGTATTGTTTCCCTCATGCAGATGGCCAAAACAGCGGGAGCTGTAAAGCTTCACAGCGATAACGGCGGTCTCTACATAACGGTTATGACTGACCCGACAACAGGCGGAGTAACGGCAAGTTTTGCGTCTCTTGGTGACATAATCATTGCTGAACCAAAAGTATTAATCGGTTTTGCAGGCAGACGTGTAATTGAGAGTACCATAAAGCAGAAACTTCCCGACGATTTTCAGCTTGCAGAATTTCAGCACGAAAAAGGCTTTGTGGATATGATTGTTGAACGCAGAAAAATGAGAAGTACTCTCTCCCATCTTCTGAAACTCCACGGTTATTATCCGCAGGAAAAGGAGGTCTGAACCATGGACAATAAAAAATCCGCATGGGAACGTATTCAGCTTGTTCACACAAAAGGCAGACCTACCATCAATGACTATATTCCTCTTATATTTACTGATTTCTACGAAATGCACGGTGACAGGCTTTACGGCGACGACAAGGCTATAATGGGCGGTATTGCACGTCTTAACGGTATGCCTGTAACGATTATTGCACAAGTCAAGGGACGTGATATAAAAGAAAATAAAACCTGCAACTTTGCAATGCCACACCCCGAAGGCTACAGAAAGGCACTCCGTCTTGCAAGACAGGCTGAAAAATTTCACAGACCTATTATCTGCTTTATTGATACTCCCGGTGCTTTCTGCGGAATATCCGCCGAAGAACGTGGACAGGGTGAGGCTATCGCAAAAAATATTGCAGAGTTCATGACTCTCCATACTCCGATAATTTCAATAATTCTCGGAGAAGCGGGAAGCGGTGGTGCGTTGGCACTCGGAGTATGCGATGAACTCGCCATGCTCGAAAACTCTCAGTACTCAGTACTCTCTCCGAGAGGCTTTGCAAGTATACTCTGGAAAGATGCTTCACGTGAACAGGAAGCAAGCGAAATTATGCGTATTACCGCAGAAGATATGGTCAGTCTCGGTGTTGCCGAAACCATTATTGAAGAACCTCTCGGAGGAGCACATAACGATTTAGACAAAATTTCAGAAAATATCAAGGAATATTTGTCACTCAAAATTCCTGAAAAATGTAAAAAAGATATTGACGTTTTGCTGAAAGAACGTTATACTAAATTTAGAAAAATCGGTGAGTTCACAGAATAAACCGCTTTTTGATTCCGCAGTCTTCATATTATTGCGGAAATAAAATACAATGAGGAGGAAATAACAATGATTTTTGACAAACTCAAGGATATTATTGTAGAACAGCTCGGCGTTGAAGCTGACGATGTTACACTTACAGCTAATATTCAGGACGACCTCGGTGCAGATTCTCTTGACGTTGTTGACCTTATCACTACTATTGAAGATGAGTTCGACATATCTATCCCCGACGAAGCCGTTGAGGAAATCAAGACTGTAGGAGATATTGCTGCTTACATCGAAAAGAATTCCGACGCTGAATAAGCAAATTAAAAAATTCCTCTGACTTTCAGTCGGGGGATTTTTTTTGCCTATATTTTTTAACACCAAGGTTATGAATTTTAATAATTTTTTTCAGAATGAAACACGAGATAATGAGAGAAAGTAAGAAAAAACAAGAGAATTAAAGAGATTTTATGATATATATTAAAAAAAAGTTATTTTACCCCTTGACAAACTCTTTTTTATCATGTATAATAATACCTGTCACTGCGTGAAAAACACGCCGGAAACTAATTGAAATACGAATTTACGCCGTTTTTCGTTTCCGATACCAATATTTTACAGGAGGAATTTTTTATGTCAACTACACTGACAAAGCCTGCTGACGTAAAACGTACATGGTATATCCTTGATGCAGAAGGACAGCCACTCGGACGTGTTGCAGCTAAGGCAGCTCATATTCTCAGAGGTAAACATAAGCCTACTTTTACACCTAATGTAGACTGCGGAGACCATGTTATTATCATTAACTGTGATAAAGCTGTTCTCACAGGCAAGAAGCTTGAACAGAAAAAGTATTACTGGCATACAGGTTGGATTGGCGGTCTTAAGTCCATTTCTTACAAGGACATGATGGCTAATCAGGCAGACAGAGCTATGACTATCGCTGTAAACGGTATGCTCCCTAACAACACTCTCGGCAGAGCTCAACTCAAGAGACTCAGAACTTACAAGGGTGCAGAACACAATCAGGCTGCTCAGAAGCCCGTTGCTTACGAATATTAATAAAGGAGGCGCTTTAAAATGTACGAATCAAAAGTTAAATATTACTACGGAACAGGCAGAAGAAAGCACTCCGTTGCAAGAGTAAGAATCTATCCCGGTTCAGGTAACGTTACAATCAATGGCAGAGGCATTGACGATTATTTCGGTCTTGAAACTCTCAAGCTTATCGCTCGTCAGCCCCTCGCTCTCACAGATAATCTTGACAAGTTCGACATCGTTTGCACAGTTGCAGGCGGCGGCGTAACAGGTCAGGCTGGTGCTATCAGACACGGTCTTTCAAGAGCTTTACTTGAATTTGACCCCGAACTTCGTCCGACTCTCAAGAAGGCTGGTTTCCTCACTCGTGACCCGAGAATGAAGGAAAGAAAGAAGTACGGTCTCAAAGCCGCTCGTCGTGCTCCTCAGTTCTCAAAAAGATAATTATTGCCCTTTTGGGTTTGCTGAAAACTCCTGTTTTACGCTGTTTGCATTGTTTTGGAACTTGCTTAAAAGGCATAAAATTTCAACGGTAACTAACACGTAACTAATGGGTAACTAACAAAAATCAAGGCATTCATCGTTTGGTGAATGCCTTATTTGTATAGAAAGAAGGTTGAATATGGAAAGCAAAATCGCTAATCCTATAAAAGAATACTACATCGCATATTTTGATACTTTAGGATATCAGGCTTTAAGGAAACGCCTAACAAAGCATCTGAATTTTTGAATACGATACATTCAGCAATAACAAATACCGTTGGCTATGTGCAATCGTTTAATGATTCGCCTATGGTTCTGAGGTTGGAAAGTTACATATTCAATCAAAGATTTTTTCAGACAATATTATCCTATGTATTGAAGTTGGAGATGATATCACAAAAGAGAAATCCCGAATTCTAACTTTTATGGAGTTAATATCCGAGATACAAAGAAGATTTATAATTGAGTATGGTTTATTCCTTCGAGAAGGTTTAACCCAAGGAAAGATGTCTATCAATGACGACTATATCTTTGGTGAAGGTTTAATTGAAGCTGTGAAAATGGAAGAATCCACTTTTCATCCACGTATTGCTGTTTCTGAAAAAATAATCTCTTTCTTAGAAACTGTACAGCTATACTCTCAGGAAGAAGCCAATCGAGCTATTTCAATTGAAAATAGGACAAATAGCGATGAAACTATTTCTGATGAAAATAACAAATTTAAATTTAAATTTGTACAATTAATGAATCAAGAACTTCTTCAACGCAATCTTTCTCTAAACCTACTTTATAGATGTGCTGACGATGTATGGTGTCTATCATATTTATATAGTTTGGATATTCGCTGCTACATACCTGAACAAACGTTAGAACAGGCTTTAGAAATGCTGAAGAGAATATCACCTTCAGATTATGAGAAGATGCCTAAAGTAGTGCCTAACATAGACTTTATTTTTTCTTTGCTACCTTGTCGAGTTCCGCACGAGTTTCGTCACACTCAGTTTGTGCTTGTATTATTTCTTCTTGAAGCCGTCTAATCTCGTCTTGCTGTTCACCGTAATCCTGCACGGTGTAGCTGTACCCTCTGGACTTATAGGCTCGCTGAGCCTGATACCGTGAGAAATGCAAATCTGGTGCAAGACTTCCCATTCAGCCAATCGCCAACGATTAATAGTATTCGCACCCTTTCCATATCCCATTTCTTTGAATGCTTTCGCCATAGCATTTCGGGTATCAAGACCTCTATCGAAATGACCGATTGGAATGTAGTCAATATGTAAATGTGGGGTTGATTCATCGAGGTGCATCACGGCATTAAAAACGTAAAAATTCGGATTTCTTTTCTGAAAGCCTTTCATGTATTCTCGCAGACACCTGGCAGCAATTTCAGCATAGTGAGTACCAACACCTGTATCGTCCTTAGTTCCTATCTGAACCAAGTCTTCGTAAAAACTCTTTTAATTGTTGGCACCGGTGATAACACTCTTGCTCGGCGGACGGTTGAATAGATGTTCAAAGTAATCTGGAATACGGCGGTCACTTCTTTTCTGACGAGCGTTGTATCTCTCTATCGCTGCACCGAAAAGCTGATGATATGTTTCTCCCAAATCTTGTTGAACAAAAATGACGTTATCCGCAGTCCTGAACGGGTCAATATTCTTAGCAGAAAATTCTCTATTATTATGCAGGCTACCTTTTCCCTGACACATTGAGATTAATTTTTTACACATTTTAAGTCTCCTAAAATCTATATTTCTGAACCCTCTAATTGATGCACAAGGCTCATCGCCTGTGCATTGAGGAGTGCTTTAATAGGCTTTGGGGATTGGCTTGCAACGATATGGAAATCGGCAAACTAAACGGCTCGTAGAGCCGGATTTACTTGCGGAACGCCCCAGTAACCCCAAAGCACTTTCGACAGCCTAAGAGGGCTATCAAAAATGCTATTGGGGCTCTGCGAGGCTATCCCTGACGAGAGAACGACTGGCAAAGCAGACGAAATGTGGATACACAATTAAAGAATTGTAATCATAATAACGGATAAAATCCGCATTACTTTTTTTAAAAAACTCTACCGATATTCTATTCAAAATCGAATAAAATTTTATGCCACGTTGCCATTGAAATAGGCTATCAGCTCTGCCTTATTTACAAGAATTTTTCCATTCCTGCCCTCGCCTGTACAGACGTATTTTATCTTGCCCTGTTTGACAAGTTGATGAACAGTGTGTTCGGAAAGTACACTGATAAGTGCAGCTCCCTCTTATTGTCAGCATTTCAACTTTATCGGCAATCGGTGTAGTGGTGGTCTGCGGAACGGAATTATTACCGTCCTCGGTGAGCTGGATCAGCACTCTAAAATGTTGTCTACGCTCCTCTTTTTCTCTGTAATAGTCATAGTTTAAACCTCTCTCTTTCTACGGTTTTGAATTTATGAATTTTGTGCTTTTTGCACCTTTTGCATCTCAAAAGGCACAAAAGACAGATTCCCTCAACTAAAAAAATACGGATTAATGATGATGTCCGTCACCGTTTTATTGTTAGTCCCCTTGCTTGTTACACGGCGGATATACTTGTATTCTTCAAGCATATCTATCGTTTCGTAAAAGTTCTGAGTATTCTTGAACAGGACGCTTCTGCAAAGGTGGTGCAAATCATTCTGCCTGATTTGTGTGATGTATTTGGAGCGTATCTTGTTAAGTACACTCTCCACTTTGACCGTGGCAATATCAACATTCCCCAAACTATAAGCGTAGATAGTCTGCTCACAAAAGTATTCACCTATCTCAACAGAATTGCAGAACGTGTCAATATCTACACGAACTTCAACGGGATTTACACCATTCAAGGCACATTTAATACAGTGGATAATACCGCAAAGCAACTGACCGTGATATTTTCCGCCCCAATCCTTGCAGAAAGCCATATCTGTGAGAAGCTTTGGCTCGATGTTGTCATTATAAAAATCCACGAAATACTGATAAACCTTGCCGTCAAAATTTAATTAAAATTCCTTTTCGTCACGATAGTTGAACTTGCTGTTTAACAACCCATACACTAACTTCTTGTAGTTTTACGCAACATCTTCGGGAACGTGCTGCGTGTCGTACCGTCTTGTGCCTATATTGCCTTGGGAAAACAATAGACGAAACGTGCAATAAGACCGCTGCCATAGTTATTTATCATACTGTCAAAAACGTATGGCTGACATACAAGGCAGATGCTCATATATGGCTTTTTCAGCACAATACTTTCTCTTGTCGCTCTATCGCTGATGTAGGATTCGCCGTTCCACGACTTCAAAAGCAAATCGCGGTTAGGTACGTTATTGGAGTACCGACCGCTGAAATTGCCAAGCATTCCGGCTTCATCTGAGAGCATCAGCAACGTGCCGTTTTCTGCAAGCTGATTCACAAGCGATTCAGGAGTAATATCATCGACCACAATACATCTGAAATTGCTCTGAGAGATATTGCTGATTTCTGTCTGAAGCTTGGCAATATCATCGACAGTCACATCGTTCTTCTTTTCAAGAGCCGTCAGCTTGTCCTCTAAGAGCTTGCGTTCAGCCTGTACCTTGAATCCTGCTTGTTGTTCTCGTTCCAATCGTTAGCAAACTGGATATACAGACGCTTCACCATAGAGATTACAGGAAACTTCTTAAAATTCGACTCTGCTACGGTTAGGGCATCAAGCACCAACGGCTCGGTGTGGTCATACTCCTGAAAAGCAGTAACTCATCGCTGAGAGTATCGCCGTTCCTGTTATGGCGACATCAGTCGATGTAGTTATCGCTATCGCTTGTGCCATTTCCCTTAATATAGGTGGTAGAGCGGAGGTTTGTCACGTCGGGACGGAGTGATGTGGGAATTACTCACGATGTAGGTTCGTTCATATATCTACAACCTTTCTTTTGTGTATTCAGCCGATTTTCGCCTGCTGTACCTCCATTGTATCATAATGGCAATAGATAAATCTATAATATCACATTATAATTCGTGTAAATTATGTTAATTACTTATATTTTGCTGTAACGTTTTCTAATATAGACGTTATTATCTTGACTTTTTCTGGGTTTAATGGTATTATTATCGTAACATATTCTATCTTAAACGTTATAGGAAAGGAGAATAATATGAAAAAAATGCTGCTCTATCGCATTGATGAGCAGGCTAAAAATGTGATATTCGTGGTCACAAAGGATAATGAAAAGGCATGGGGAAATATCTCAGAGGATATACAGAATGTCCTCAGCTTTGACGAGATTTTTAGAGATATTACAGAGTTCCGCAACAGTTTCCTTGAATATGAACAGCTCACTGATAAGCTTATCGGGAGCTATTAACGTCAGAGATGCTGTGTTCCGTGAGATATTGGAAAGGTTTGACGATAATCGCCTTAATAGTTTTAACTTTTTCACTCGCTATTATTCTGATACACTCCGTGATGTGTTTATTGTAGCGATAGCAGACATTGATAAGGCAGTTGCGTTTTTCAATACGAGAGCGATATGAAAGCATTTCGGGTAAAATATGATAAGGTTATTATACGGGGAAATGACCACAACGAGACCTTTTCTATAGCTGATACCGCTCTCTTCAATTTTTTCTATGATTTCAACTTTGCAATACATAACAATATACTATATGTTTGTACTTGCAAGTATTTCGATAAGGTATTCCTCGGAAAGAAAAATGCTGTTGCTTGCGATGCAAATAGCTGTCAATCGGTATATCAGCGTGAGAGCAAAAATACAAAACGTCGCAAAAGAGAAAATGGAACTTATAAAGTATATAGCACAAGGCTCAGTAATTATATCGGTCAACAGAAAACTAAACTGTCTGCCGAGATGCTTTATGAAATGTTCTTGACCGCACAGATTACTATACTTGATAATGGAAAAATAAGACTGGCTCAGAAAAAAGAGTGCCTTAATCGTTCTGTTGTTACTACTCCTACCGAGATAGTAAAGTACATGGTAGAGAAAGCACTTTCTCACCTTTGTGACGGAAAAAATTCTGACAAAATTTGTTAGCTTAACATTGCCGACATTGTATGTGGTTCTGGTATGTTCTTGGAAGAAGTATTCCAGTATTTGCAGTCGTATTGTGTAGAACGGTATCTTGAAAATGATAATTCGTATCTGATAGAGATAGATAATGGTGGATATAAGTTCCCTCTTGAAGAAAAGAAGAAACTCCTTTGTTCCTGCATTATGGTGTTGATATTGATATTCAAGCTGTTGAGATTGCAAAGTTCTCTTTGCTGATAAAACTGATAGAGAATGAAACCAAACCCTTTGTTAAAGCGGTAACTCCTATATTGCCTAATCTTAGAAATAATATCTTTCATGGGAATTCATTGGTCAGTGATGAGAAACTGAAAGATATCAAATACACTGATGAGCAGCTTATTGATATTGTTCCGTTTAATTGGGACGAACTTGCTGTAACCAGTTTCGATGCAATCATGGGCAATCCACCCTATGTGACCACCGAGGATATTCATTCTCTTATTCCTGCTCCTGAATTTAATATTTACAAGAAGAAGTATAAGACTGCCCATAAGCAGTTTGATAAATATTTCATCTTTATTGAAAGAGCTTTGCAGAAAATCAAAAAAAGGCTATGTTTGCTATATAATACCTAACAAGTTTTTTAAGATAGGTACAGTAGCTAAACTTCATGAATTTATTGCAAAAGAGAAATATCTTAAAGGAAACATCTGAGAATTATGCTCTATCTTCTGTAACGCTTCCGCTTATCGAAAGAAGCACTCATGCACATGGAATTTATTTTGCAGAGGGTATAAGTACTCTATCCGTAACAGATGGTATATTGTCCCGTCCGTATGGATACCTGATGCATTTTTTCTCAGAAGAAATAATCTATATCCTAAGTTTGTATTGAACCGATGCAATGCCGTATCAACAGATACAATGCACCGCATTAAGTTCAATGAAGGCGTAAATGCTGAAAATGTTCTTCTGTCATATTATAACAGCATTTTCTTTGCTTGTACAGAAATATGTGGTAGAAGTTATGGTGGCAGTATGCTTGAAATTCTCCCTGGAGAAGTCGGCAATATAATTAGATGACAAGCTAAAAGAAGAATTATTAGAACAAATTGATGCTATTGTCCGTAATGACGATGATATTGAGGCGGCTCTTGACCTTGTGGATCAGAAACTACTTGTTGAAGTATTGGGTATTGATAAGAATATATGTATTTCTTGTCGCCAGATTTGAAAGAAGATGAAGAAGCGGAGGCTGGGAAAAGGATAATTAGCATAGAAGAAGTGTTAGAATCACTGGTAGTACAAAAAATCCCATTAGATTTTAATGTATATACAAGGGCATTTTTATATCAAAATGACCATATTCCCAAAATTCAATATGATTATGAGGTACATAAATATGATAAATGAAATAAATAGTATTGAAATAAAAGGTGGATATTTCTCATCAGCTGCCAATTATAAGGTTTTTGAGAACGATGTTCGTATGAGTATCATTTATGGTAAAAATGGAAGTGGAAAAAGTTCTATATCCAAGGCAATATCATCAACTGACGGTGAATATGTATGTAAATATTATGATGCTAATCGTAGTTTACTTACTATCCCATTTGAAAATATTTTTGTATTTAACGAGGATTTTATAAATAAACAGGTTCAAATCAAAGAAGAAGGTCTCGATGCAATTATTTTACTTGGTAATATGGTAGATATTTCCAAAAAAATTAAAGAAAAGAATTCAGAGTACGATAAAATTGAAAAAGAAAAAAATACCGTCAAAGAAGTGTTTGATAACACATATAATTCATCCCAAAACGCATTGTCTCCTACAGCTATTATGTCAAAAATAAAAGAAAAACTTAAAGATAATGGTAATTGGGTTTCAAGAAAGGAGAAAATTACTGGCACAAGGGTAAATGTTACAGGAAATATAATAAAAACAATATTTGAAAAGCATAAACCAATAACTTCAAATCAACAAGATGCTATTGGACAATATGAATCTGTCTGTAAAATAATAGCAAATTCTCAACAAGGTACCCTTGATAATAAGATTGAATTGTTATCTCTTTCAGAAGACTTATGTAATGAAATAGAGAATACTCTTATGAAAAAAATTGAACAGCCCATAATTACAGATAGAGACAAGCTGATAGTATCAATATATAATCAGCGAGGTAAATCATTTTTTGATGAAATAAAAAACACATTTTCTGGTGATAAAGAAAATGTTTGCCCTTTTTGTTTTAGAAGTGTATCATCCGATGAAAAAAATGATATTTTAGATAATATAAAAACTTCACTTTCTGAGATTGCGACTAAACATGAGGCAGAGTTGAAAAATAAAAAAAGAATAATTGATTCATTGATATTGAAGTTTTCTGAAATACAAAATGCTGCTGAAAAACTAAAAGATCTCTATTCTGATGATTTTACTACTTTTGATGCTTATTCCCATATTATAGATCAACTATTAGCTGATTACAGTCAGAAATTAGAAAGCAAAATGAATTCTATCTATACCCCTATTGTAATAAACAATAATGATATAAAACTGCATTTACATAATCTTAATGCTTCGATAACTACTCTTGAGGGAGACAGAGTTAAGTTCAATGAACAAACAGCAAAGGTAAAGCAAATCAGTGAAAAAGCTATTGTTTTAAATGATGATATCGCATATTGGGAGTTGATTGATAGATATAAAGAGTATAAGCAATCGAAAAAGAAATATGATGAATTATCTGAAAGAATAAAAACATATGACTCGAAACTTTCTGCTTTGCAGAAAGATATTGAGAGTTTATATGCTCAAAACCATAAAATTGATATTGCCGCAGATAAAATAAATAAAAACTTACAATATGTTTTTATGTGTCAAAATAGATTAGAGCTTGAAATTGAAAACGGCACATATTACCTAAAGTCAAAGGGACAACGAGTTAAGCCAAATGAAGTATCAACAGGTGAAAGAAATATTATTGCTTTGTGTTATTTCTTTTCAAAGATTTTAGAAAATCACCATTCCTCAGATAATTATTCAACTGAATGTTTATTAGTCATAGATGACCCTATATCAAGTTTTGATATGGAAAACAAAGTTGGTATTCTATCATATATAAATTTAAAAATATCAGAAGTTTTTAAAGGGAGTAACAAAAGTAAGGCAGTTATACTTTCACATGATTATCAAACAATTTTTGATCTTGGTAAAATTGCTAGCGAAGTTAAGGCTAAATACAACATATCTACAAGAATTTTTGAACTAAAGAACAAACAGTTAACTATAATAGGCGAGAAAGCCGAAAAAAATCAATATTCATTATTAATGAAAGAAATATACAAATATGCTGATGACAAAGCAGATATGCTCTCCGATTTTACAGTTGGAAATAGTATGCGTAAACTATTAGAAGCCTATTGTACATTTGTATACAAAAAAGGCATTAACGATTTAGCATCAGATGATATGATTATGAATTGCTGTGGCGATTATAAAAATTATTTTCAAAACTTCATGTTTCGCCTAATACTAAACGGTGAAAGTCATTATGAAGAAAAAATAGATAGCCAAAATGACATTAGTTTTTTTAATAGCTTTAGTCCGGATCAATTAAAAGATACCGCTAAGAAAATTATATGTTTTCTTCATATAATAAATCCTGATCATGTAAGACGTCATCTATCAGATAAAGGAAATAGTCTTGGGGATTTTAAAAATCAAATTATAAAATGGGAGAAAAATATTCCTAAAGACATATAAATCTCACAGCTGCACCCGAAGGCACAGCCGTTAATCCTAAAATATAAACCATATACTCAAACACCACTCCTCTTGCCATGTAGATGAAATAGTTTTCCAGACCGAGCATCTTCTAGGCATCGCCGCTAAAGACAGCCTTCTAATAGCAGCTATTGGTCTGTTTCCAAAGTTCCACCTGATGAGTAATAGATTTACCTACTTTCAGTTCCATATCATCAAGGTACTGCACAATCCTGCCCTCGTTGACGCACCTGCGAAGCCTGTCGGGGCAATGGCTGTCAGAGAAATGAAGATGATACCTGATGAAGTCGGTGTTATACGTCTTACTCTCCTCGGTCTGAGTACTGGCATTAAAGTGGGTGACGGTCACAGTGTTGGTGTCCAGTCGCCAGAGTGGAACTAATTTCTTTTTCTGATGACTGTATGCAGTCTGTTCGCTCTTATATCTGCTCATACCGTCCACCTCACTTAATTGGCTTTATCATTTCAAGGACAAGCTGAGAGCCGACCTTGAAGCCCTTGCAGAACTCATTGCGGTTGGAGAAATTATGCAGCTCCATGTCTGCTGACTGATACTCGTCAAGAATATCAGTGCTGTCGGGATAGGCTTTTTTCAACTTTGCTTCTGCCTTGACGAGCCTGTCGAGTGCGACTCTGTATGCTCCGTCTGTATCTTCGATTTTGGTCAGATGGAACAGGTCATAGTCGTATAGTTCATCGAGAATGTTTCTACTCATAATAGATTACCTCTATTTTGCAGTTTGAGGAAAATCGCTTTTCCTCACCACAATCATTATAGATTTTATTCTCTAAATACCAACGAGATACACCATGTCCACTTGTTCAACTTCTGTTCAACAAAGTTGCACAAAATTACGATAAAACTTGGAATTTACAGCAAAGCATTTTATGCTAAGTTATAGATTTTATCGTATTTTAGGCAATTTCTAAGATTTTTGAAAACTTAGAGAACTGCTACTACTAAACTCAAAGAGATAATCAGATACCAATTATTTAGCTATATTACATTATTTCTTATATTTTGGACAACTAAAAAAAGTATTTTTCAATCGCTCTGTTTCGTGCAGGCGATTTTGTTATGCTGCTGTAACTTATATTTTTTTATTCGGTCAGCTTTTTCTCAATTGAATCAACTATCACTTTTCTAGTGCTGCTGAAAATGTCAGCGTAAATATCAGCTGTGACATTAATATCTCAATAACCTAAATGTTCACTGAAGGAAACACCATTTTGGAATGTGCATAATTTTCACTGAGAACTGTTTTCAGTTCATCGGTGTATTTTTTGGCTCTCTAAATGTATTTGCAACAGTTTCACTCATACCGATTGTTCTGATATTCTTTTTTGTCTTTGGTGGTGTCAGTTTATTTTCCGAAAGAATCATAACCTTTTTCTGTTCTCTATTCTTTGGAAGAATAACATTGTGGAAAAGATTATCACAAAAAAATTCCTGTTCTATACCAAGCTTGAAAATGTGTTGCACAGCTTTCTGACAGTCGCAGGATTCAAATGATAGGACTGCATTACCTGTGTCAACTTTGGTATTATAATATCTTTTAATTTCATGTTACCGAAAATAGATTTGATATGTTTCTTATACTATCCTGTATAGATGTAAACTGTTGACGCTTTCAATTCAACCGGTGCAAAGTTGGTGAATTATCAATCTGCCAGTTTGAAAAATTTCATATTCTCATTGAAACTTATATACCCTCTGCATTGATGTTCAAATTCAAAGACGTATAACTTTTTTCGGTGTTGCATCTACAGGTGGAATGAATGTTGTGGATTTCATAATCTTCTTGCCATTTGTATCAGTACCAACGAAAACTCTGATTCTGAATGTGTTTTCATGTTTATGGATTTTAATCATAATGTTGCCTATTACCTCCTTAAATGCCATAGTTTTTGTCCTTAGAATTTGTGAGTTTTGCAAGTCTTCTTCCTGTTTCCGATTCTGCTTATCAAGGAACATTTTCATTCTATCCACCATATCTTTATATGCAATTTTCTCATCATTGAAAAACTGTTGTATCCAGTTAAGTGAAAATTTTTCTGCATAAGAATAATTGACAATTCCATAGTGAAATCAGTCATCAATAAATTCATTATCAAGTGAAGGGCAATACTTTTCACCCTATTCACGCATAAGCCACAAATAATCATGTATTGTCTGCCACGCTTCCCTTTCCACTTTTCAAAGCGTTCACGCTTTTTTCTATGTATCTCACGAATTTCAGCATCTTCGTTATACGTCTGTTTGGAATCATCTTTTTACTTGCCAAAGCTGATATCCAAATGGAAATCATCATTTAATTTTTTCGCAGCATCAAGAGCCTACAAACTGAATGGTTCCATAACAAAACCTAAAACGTCAAACATTACAGGTGACACAATGAAACACATTTGGATAGATATGTGCAGATAGGTACATCATGGAATGTACAGAGACAGATGTTGTTATATTTAATCTCAATGCCATAATGCCTTGCAACTGTCCATATATCCAAACAATTTCTTATTTTCTCAAAACAGTTTATTATCAAAAAAGTGTAATTAAATCTTCCTTGTTCACAAAAATTTTTCCACGCTTGCCTTGTCCTGTTCCACAAGCTAATGTAATGTAAATTTCAGAGAAAAGTATTGAATTTTAGACTTGAATATGGTATAATAAAGTTAATAATGATAATTATAAATTCAAAAATTGTGTTTAAATTTCTCTAGATATATATAAGCTTTCTGAAAAAGGCTTCGCAACTGATTTCACAATATTGACCAAAGGAAACTGCATTTCATTCTCACCAAAGAAGAAAACAAGAGTTTTGCCTTCAATTATGGTTTTAACTTCTCAGATTTTGTTTATCTCAAAAGTGCCAAAGAATCAGATTATCCTTGCCTGTTTGCAGGTAAGTAAGAAAACCTACAAAAGATAGAAAATATTTGGATTAGGGTATAATTTGATATTCTTTTTTACCACAATTAAGATACATAACAAAAGTGTACATTTACAATATCTCACTGCACTTTTATTGACGTCATCTTATGAACATGGTTATCTAACTATTAGTAATGCACTACAATTGAGACTTCAGAATAAGAGAGTAATTTATCTTGATAATCAAATTCCAGAAGTTTTAAATTATGTTTGGGAATGAAAAAAGAATTTGGTGATTATCAAACACCAATGGATTTTTGTGAAAAAGTATGTTCTTAATTTATTCCAAACCATACCAAAAAATTGAAATGTTGAGTTTCGATAGCAATAAAATTTCTGGTGTGTCTGTGGCTGATTGTGTTTTGATAATTCAATTATCCTCAAAAAAGACAAGGGGATTGTGATTCTTTGAAAGAATCAAACAAGCTTGCAATAAATAACAATTTCTTTGTATCAGAAAACGACATAAATTCAAGCTTTGAAGGGAAACGTTAACTTTACATGGCGAAATAGTTTAAAACATGATTGTGGAAAGGTTATGGAATTAGAATTATATAGAATGTTAATTTCTTCAAATCTGGTCTTATTTGAATAGCCAGTTAGATGAACTAGTATTAAAACATATTATCAACAATGATATGTATATTACTACAAAACAGCAAATAGGAGTGATAATTTATGATATGTAATCCGTCAAATATCGAAATCGAAACAATTATCAGAAGAATACGTGATAATCGATTAAATCTCCAGCCAGATTTTCAACGTGGTGAAGTATGGAGTACTGCCAAACAGCAAAAACTTATTGATACCATTTTAAGAAACTGGAGTATGCCGCCAATACACGTTATTCCTGCAGAAAATGGTATTTTAGAGGTAATGGATGGTCAACAGCGTTTGGCATCAATAAGAAATTTTTGTGATGATAAATTCAAAATAAATGGAAATATTGAGCCTCTCAACGATGAAATACAAAAATTGCATGGATTCAAGTTTTCTGAACTTCCTGATGATGTAAAAAACAGATTTTGGTGTTATTCAGTATCTTTTATTACCCTTACAGAATATAAACCGACTGAACCAGCTGAACTTTTCGATAGGTTAAATCAACCAATGAAACTTACATCAGCTGAACAGCGTAATGCATATGTCGGAACTACTAGAAATCAAATAAAGCATTTAGTTGAAACATTTAAATCACTCGGTGCTTCAACAGATACAATCGGTTTTTCAAATTCAAGATTGGCATATGATGAAATAATTGCAAAATTCTGCTATTGTATTGAAATAGGCACCTTGAAGAAAAAGATAGTTGCAAGTGATATTTCCAATATGTACCGTAGTAATAACAATTCGTTTTCTGAAAAAACAATATCTGAGTGTAAACTTGTATTAGAAAAATTTATGAATGTAATTAATCAATCTGAGTTTTCATCATATAAGTTAAAGATGAATAAGGCAACTATTTTCAGTTGGTTTCTTTACATAAAGAAATATATTGATATTGAAGATTCAGCTATTTCTTTAGTGATTTTCTCATTTGAAATGGTCAGAGATTTTTTGAAAGGAAAAATAACTGATGATAACGCCAAGTCTTTGGCAGCAAAAAGAATATACTCTTTGAGTACTAATAACAAATATCTTGAATCGCTTATGGTGATATTTAATCAGAGAGCATCTATTGGAAGTACAGACGCAGTTTCTATTATTTATCGAGATATTATAATTTATATTTTCAGTCATTGGGTTTTGAATATAAAGAATGAAATAACAGAAGATTTTGAATCAAAAGCCGAAAAGGGTATTTCTGCCGCTTTAGACTTTATTTATAACAAGTATTCTTGGGGAGAAAAATTCTGATGAGAAAAGCAAAAGCAATAGATTTTTGGAAAAAAATTTCTTCACTAAAATATACCAATTATATAGATTCCCTCACATTTACCGAATGTAACGGGTTCAGCGATACTGTTAAATTAGAACCGGGAATTACAGTAATATGTGGTTTGAATGGTGTTGGTAAATCATCTATTATTTCTTCTATAGCAAAACTTCTTGGTATTGAAGATGATTCATCAATAAGAAAAAGTAAATTTCATGGTGAGATTAAAGCTAAATTATCTATTCATAATACTATAACTGATATTTCTGAAGAATCAACAGCGATTGAAAACGGACTTGAAAGTGAATTAATTCGATATATTGATAGTGATTTGGCAATAGAATGTATAAAATACTGGAATCAGGATAATATTGATGATTTAATTACTCAAGAAGAACCTTATACATATAAAGAAGGACAAATTA
>DETU01000103.1:7571-25867 GCA_002362175.1 Ruminococcus sp. UBA3280 | reverse complement strand
TACATATAAAGAAGGACAAATTAAAAATATAAATCAAATCATCGGTAAAAAATATACTGAATGTACAATATATGAAATCGAAGACTCAGGAGAGAAATTTATACCAGTTTATTTCAAGGTAAAAACTGAAGATACTGAATATGGCTCTCAAGGAATGGGAATAGGAGAGCATTTTTTACTATATCTATACCATATGTTAAGCCAACAGGTGAAAGAAAATTCTATTGTAATAATAGAAGAACCGGAGTCCTATATCAGCATCCATTCACAAAAGAAATTATTGGATTTTATTGCTAAAACAATAGTTACGAAAAAACTTAGTGTTATTTTAACTACACATTCTCCGTTTATACTCAGCCAAGTCAAAACAGATAATATCAGAATTATTACAAATATATTTGGGAAAATGCAGATACAAACACCTAGCTTGTCTGATACAACAGATAAACTACTTGGAATGGAATATAGAATATATGAAAAAATAGTGAATAACGAAGATAAGATTGCAACATTATTTGTTGAGGATTATGCTGCACGTTTATTTTTATCATGCATATTAAAAAATAGAACTCATGAATTATATGATAAGATAGATATTGTATCGTTAAATGGAGAATCTGATATTACAACTATTCTTCAATTTGACATAGGAGAATTTATGTCTCATAAGTTAATAGGTGTATATGACGGTGATATGATTTCAAAAGTATCACAAGAAAAGATTGACAAAAAATGTAAATTACCATATTGTTTTTTGCCTATTGATGAGTGCGTTGAAATCGAAATACAGAATTTTATTAATCTTGAAAACACATATAAATCTTTGCAGAAAGTACTTAATATTGAAATATCACATTTTAATTCAATAATTGAAGCGTTGAGTTACGAAGATCATCATGACTGGTTTATTGAACTATGTAAAAATGTTGATAAAACTCAACAAGAACTGATAGAAGTATTCTATAATGTGTGGAGTCAAGATAATGAAGAAAAGATAAATAATTTTGTTAACGATATTAAAAGTAAAGTATTGACGAAAAATAAAGTTCTCATTAATTCTTAATATATCATATGAATAATAGACAAAAATAAATTGAAACAATAAAACACAGATTCTCGCCATGTAATAGAAATAATTTTCGTGGGCTACTGTAAAAGTATCAAGAATGAAATGCGTTACGGTCATTGTATTTAATGTCAAGCTTATATATTGTAAAATACTTGTTTTTCTTGGGATTAATTGCTGTTTGGGTACTTTTGAATATGTACTAGTAAATTACCTCCATTTGTTGCATTTGACTTTTTTCTGAAAAATTTTGTATAATAACAGATGGATAAATGCCTTTTACCAGAAAAATTTATCTCCACTAGAATTATACAAAAAATACCCATACAGAATAAAAACTGTGTGGGTATTTCAATTTCATAGAATAATCTTCATATTGTGATATTTTGAAAAAACATCTTCAAAGCCGACAGATTTATAAAGATTATATCCGTCGTCGGTTGATTTAAGTTCAATAAAATCAAGTTTCATTTTCCTTGATTCAGAAATTAAAAACTTCATGGTTTCTCCTGCAATACCTTTTCTTCTGAATTCGGGTTTTGTATATACATTCATAACAGTTCCTGTTATGCCGTTAATGAAACTCGGGTTTGCAGGTTTTTCGGATACAAGCAGAAAACAACATGATATTATTCTTTCTGATTTCGCAACATATACAAACAAATCTTTATTCAGATGATTCCTGTAATAAACAGGAAGCTGATTTTTAATCTTTTGAACCTGACTGTCCGTAAGACTGCCGTAATCTTCTATTAGATAATCAAGTCTTATATTAACAAGTTCGTCAATATCTTTTAAATCTGCTTTTTCAACCTTAATTTGCATATTATTCTTCGGGCATTTTTATTTCGCCAACTATCGGAAGCGGGTCAATACCCTGTTTTGTGTAATAGTCGGAAAGTGCAGAACGTACAGCCTGCTCAGCGAGTACGGAGCAGTGTATTTTTACAGCTGGGAGTCCGTCAAGAGCCTCAACAACAGCATCATTTGTAAGTTTGAGTGCGTCGTCAATGGACTTGCCCTTTATGAGTTCGGTAGCCATTGAAGAAGTAGCAACGGCAGCACCGCAACCGAATGTCTTGAATTTAGCGTCTGTAATAATACCGTCATCGATTTTGAGGTACATCTTCATGATGTCACCGCACTTTGCGTTGCCGATTTCACCAACACCGTCAGCATTTTCAATTTCACCAACGTTTCTCGGATTTGAAAAATGGTCAAGTACCTTTTCACTGTACATCATAATATATCATTCTCCTTTTTATTTTTTAACAACAGTCCCAGTTATAGAGGACATCGCTGAAATCACAGTTTTTAAGTTTTTCACTGTTTATGAAGAAATTTCCAACGCCTGCATCTCCCCACATAACTACATCTTTTTCGCCGATATAATCCGTGTCAAGCTGAAACAGCAGAAAATCATAATATTCAAGCATTTTTTCGTCACGTGGGTCGTCCTGTGTAAAAAACGGATAACCGCCGACTTTATGACCAATACCCTCATTCCATCTTTTGTCGTCTTCATCTTCGATTTCATAGAAGTCAACATATCTGTTCTCGGTCTTTTCAAAACTCATACCGCACTCACGAAAAACAGGAAAGCCATTATATTCATCTTCGTCGTACTCGTTCTTTACAAACTTATTTTCTATTTCCTCTTTAGTTACAGACTTGTCGATTTCGGGATAATATATAACTCTGAAACCGTTCTGATTAGTCTGATTATCCCAGTCAAAACCACAAACATCGTCATTCAGAATCCAGAACTGCAAAAGACCTGTTTTCATAAAGTCGTCAATCTGAATTTTTTCGCACTCTATCTGTGCAAGAAGTCTCAGCTGATTGCCTTTGCTGTCTGTCGGGAAATTCTTGTCATGCGGAATATAGCCCAGTCCGCCTATTTTACTCTCAAAAATTGACGGCTTTGTATCGGTGAGTGTAATTTTCATACACGGCTTTGTATTATTCATAACTTTCACCTTTCATCATCTTTTCCCATACAGGTGACATTGAACGCAGTCTCTCAACTACTTTCGGAACAACCTCAAGAATGTAGTCTACATCTTCGTCTGTAACGTCCTCCTCAATGGAAAGACGGAGAGAACCATGTGCAACTTCATGTTTCAGACCGATTGAAAGAAGTACGTGGGACGGGTCAAGCGAACCTGAAGTGCAGGCTGAACCCGATGAAGCACATATGCCATTTAAGTCAAGCATAAGAAGAAGCGACTCACCCTCTATTCCCTCAATGGAAATATTAAGATTACCGGGCAGACGCTTGTCCCTGTCACCGTTGAGGCGTGTATAGGGGAGTTTCAGAATACCGTCAATAAGTCTATTTCTTCTCGGAACAATAACGGCTGTCTTTTCGGCAATATTCTTTGTAGCGTTTTCAATGGCAACACCAAGTCCCACTATAGCAGGAACATTTTCCGTGCCTGCACGCTTGTTGCGTTCCTGAGCTCCGCCGTGAATAAGATTGGGAATTGTTATCCCCTTTCTTACGTACAATGCACCTATACCCTTCTGTGCATGAATCTTGTGTCCTGAAAGTGAAAGCATATCAATGCCCTGTTTCCTGACATCAATTTCAACGTGTCCCACAGCCTGTACAGCATCAGTATGGAAAATAACTTTTTTCTCTTTACAAACTTGTGCAATTTCTTCAATCGGCTGAATTGTTCCTATTTCGTTATTGGCGTACATAATTGTGACAAATGCCGTATCCTCACGGATTGCGTTTTTTATATCTTCGGGATTTACAAAGCCGTCTGCACTTACAGGAACATATGTCACCTCAAAACCGTGTTTTTCAAGATATTCACAGGTATGAAGCACCGCATGATGTTCAAAGACAGATGTAATAATATGTTTCTTACCCTTTTTAGCCATGTTTTCGGCAACACCCTTTATTGCCCAGTTGTCCGCCTCTGAACCACAGCTTGTAAAGAAAATCTCTCTTGCTTCCGCACCGATAGCCTTGGCGACCTTTTCCCTTGCTTCTTCAACGTCCTTCTGTGCGTCTCTGCCGAGTTTATATATACTTGACGCATTTCCGTAAGACTTTGTGAAATGCGGCAGCATAGCATTAAGAACTTCCTCCGAAACGGCAGTAGTAGCGGCATTGTCCGCATAAATAAATCTTTTTTCCATAAAAATACCTCCTTTTTATTTCAACGAATATATATCACGCTGTTCAACGGCAAGCCTGTCACAGCGTTCATTTTCGGGGTGTCCGGCATGACCCTTTACCCAATTGAAAGTAACCTCATGCTTTTCAAGAAGCGGAAGAAGCTGTTTCCAAAGGTCTGTATTCGGCACAGGTTCGCCCTTTTTGACCCAGTTTTTTTTTTGCCAGTTGTAAACCCAGCCTTTTGTAACACTATCGGCAACATATTTACTATCCGTCGTCAGAATAACTTTGCAGGGTTCTTTCAGTGCGGACAATGCAACGATAACGCCTGTAAGTTCCATTCTGTTATTTGTAGTCGCACTCTCACCGCCCGAAATTTCCTTTTCATGAATACCATAACGCATCACTATTCCGTAACCTCCTGCACCGGGATTTCCGCTGCACGCACCGTCTGTAAATATTTCAACCGTTTTAATAAAAATCCACTCCTGACTAAACATATACATATATTATAACCTATCATTTCCATAAAATGAATATATGTTAACCATATGAAACGCAGAATATATGTTAGTATTAGCTTACTCGAATGAAAAAAATCACTTTAAGTATACAAAACATATAATACTATTTGATAATTACATTTCGTTATTATGCACAAATTTTTTGCCAATTTTTCGTCGGAAACAGTTTTAAGGCTATATTACGCTAAAATTTTCCCATATCAAGCTTATCTGTTTTTCAGAAAGGTGTTAAAATACACTTGCTTTTTTTCAAAAAATATGTTATTATAAAATAGCATGAACAGTACTTTTTCAACAATTCAAAAATCTGCCGTTTCTTTTTACAGAAGATTTTCAGATTAATTCATCAGCAGGGGAGGAACATTATCGGCAGCCCTTTCTGACATGAAGCATCTGACCATTCGTGTATATGCCGTGTTCCTGAAAATAACCGTGCAGATTGAAACAAATCATATATAAAAGGAGGAGCTTTTTTATGAGACTACTGCTCAACAATATTGAAGATGCCGTTGACCAAAAATATCTTATAACAAAAAGTCTCAAAAGTCAGGCAGAAGCCGGTACAGTCATTCATATTATGGGGGCTCAGACAGAAAGCGACGGTGTAACTGTAAAGTATCGTGTAACAAGCACCGGTCAGGACTATACCGCAAAATTTGCTGATGTAAAACAGTTCTCAAAATGGGCAAGTGCAGATAATTTTGTTGCTCGTTATCAGGACAACCTTACAACAAATGAAATCAGAAAATACATAAAAGTACGCAATAACTCTTTCATGGCATCAGGTGGAATCCCGATTATTGCAGGTATAGCAGTTGTATGGCTTGTTATGATTATTACCATGATAGCAGGACTTCTTCCATGGTGGAGTGCTGTTATAGCAGGTGTCGGTCTTTCTGTAATACTTTATTTCGGAATATCTACTTTCTACAAAAAACGCAGAAGTAAGGTAATGTCTCAGATTTATAACAAGGTAAGTGCCGCATGGGAAGGCGGAGGCGTGGTTCTCCGTTAAATCAGCATTACGCAGATTAAAAAATAAGCTATAAAAACGCTTTTCTCTTGGAAAGGCGTTTTTAATTATCAGCCTGCCTGCTACATATATATCATGCGGAAAAAACAGACTTTTATTATTATTTAACGAAAAAGTGATTTTTGTGAACAAAATCCAGATTTTCAGAAACGAGGAATTCGGAGAAATCCGTACACTCGAAATCAATGGGCAGTGCTATTTTGTAGGCACTGACGTTGCCAAAGCTTTAGGCTATGCAAATCCAAGAGATGCAATAAGAAAACACGTTGATAATGAAGATAAACAACTTCTTAATATTCAGATGTTTATGCCAAATAATACCGTCGCAAAATGCGACGGTATTCAAAAGCGTGGAAATCCCAATGTTATAGTTATCAACGAAAGCGATTTATACTCTCTTATTCTTTCCTCCAAACTTGACCGTTCAAAAAAATTCAAGCACTGGGTAACGTCAAAAGTCCTGCCGTCTATCAGACGTACAGGGACTTACGGAATTACAGACATTGAAAAAGTTGTTGACAAAATGATAGAAGAAAAAACGGAAGCTGTTATTAACAGAGTACTTGACAAGAAAATAAACTATATTATAAAAACACTTGACGAACATTCCGATAAAAGAATCAAAGAGGCAATAACAGAAATTTCGTGTACCACCGCCCAGTCACTCATACCCTGCTTCATTTATACGCATAAAAAAATAAAGGAACTGCATGACAAACTGAAGGACGAATAAAACAACTATTATCTGCTTTCTGCATAAATATTTTATTGACTACAGTAAAAATACATGATATAATATTTATGTTATAAGCATTTTCTGCATATCTTTATATACAGTATAATATATTAAAGGAGTTTTCATAATGGGAAAATATTTCGGAACTGATGGTTTCAGAGGAACAGCAAACGAAAATCTTACCGCCGACCATGCCTACAAAGTAGGTCGTTTTCTCGGCTGGTACTACGGAGAAATCAAAAAAAGAAACGGAGACAATTCCGCTCCGAGAATAATTATCGGAAAAGACACACGTCGTTCAAGCTATATGTTTGAATATTCACTTGTCGGAGGAATTACCGCCTCCGGTGCTGACGCTTATCTTCTCCACGTTACAACAACACCGTCTGTTGCATATATATCAAGAGTAGACAGCTTTGACTGCGGAATCATGATTTCTGCAAGTCATAATCCCTACTATGACAACGGACTTAAACTCATAAACAGCAACGGCGAAAAAATGGAGGACAGCGTAACTTCTCTTATTGAAGATTATCTTGACGGAAAGCTTGTTTTCAACGGTCAGGAAATAAAGGAAATTCCATATGCAAAAAATGATAAAATCGGTCGTTCCGTTGACTATATTGCAGGAAGAAACCGTTATATAGGCTATCTTATCTCACTCGGCGTATACTCATTCAGAGGTATGAAAATAGGTCTTGACTGTGCAAACGGTGCTTCTTGGAATATCGCAAAGGCTGTATTTGACGCTCTCGGTGCAACAACATATGTAATAAACGCCGAACCAAACGGAACAAATATAAATGACAATGCAGGTTCGACGCATATTGAAGTTTTACAGAAGTTTGTAATTGAAAAAGGTCTTGATGCCGGATTTGCCTATGACGGAGATGCTGACCGCTGTCTTTGCGTAGACGAAAAGGGAAACGTTATAACAGGCGACCATATACTTTATATATATGGCAAATATATGAAAGACCGTGACAAACTTGTAAATAATACAGTTGTAGCAACAATTATGTCAAATTTCGGACTTTTCAAGGCTTTTGACGAAGCAGGAATAAATTACGCAAAAACCGCAGTCGGTGACAAATACGTATATGAATACATGAAAGAAAATGATTGTTGTCTTGGCGGTGAACAGTCGGGACATATTATCTTCTCAAAATACGCTTCAACGGGCGACGGTATTCTTACAAGCCTTAAAATAATGCAGGCTATTATGTCAAGTCAGAAGAAATTAAGTGAACTCGCCGCACCTTTCAAAGTATATCCGCAGGTTCTCGAAAACGTCCGTGTGAAAGACAAATCAGCTGCACAGGCTGACAGCGATGTTCAGGCAGTTGTTAAGGAAGCCGCCGAAGCTCTCGGAGATTCAGGAAGAATACTCGTTCGTGAAAGTGGTACTGAACCCGTTGTGCGTGTAATGGTTGAAGCAGGAAATGAGGAAATTTGTCGCAAATACGTAAACAAAGTAATTGATGTAATCAAATCAAAAGGACATACAGTATAAATCCAACAATAATGCGAAAACGGCTGATTATTCTGAAATAATTCAGCCGTTTTTTACATTTTGACAAAATTCTAATATAAATTTGTATTATGCTTTGGCGAAATGCTTGAAAATATCGGAAATTCCTGAAAAATATTGACGTTGCAACATTTAAGTGTTATAATAAATGTTAATCGGAAACTGCATTTTTTAGTTTGCCTGTATCCGAATAAATATTTATATATACTAATGGAGGCAATAATGAACAACAAAGACAACCGTAATATAAATATTACGCTGAAAAATGACGATGATGAAAAAAATGACATACTAATATCCATCCCAATGATATTCAAAAAGCTTAAAAAATACTTTCTGATATGGATTGTAGTGGCAGCTATAGTTTTTGTGGCGGTATTCGGAAGTACCACACTCAAGACCATGCACCGCAAACCTGTTATAACAGCTTTGGTAAGCTTTACACATGAGGGTATCGAAAAAGGTCTTGACCCCAACGGAATGGATTTCAACAAAGACACAATAAAAAACCCCGTCGTTATCGAAAACGCCCTTACAAGCCTTAATCTTCCACTTGACGAACTTGATGACATAAGAAACTGCATTGATATTGAAGGTCTTGTGCCTGCTGACGCTATGAACAAAATCCTTACCTACAAAAACGTTTATGAAAACGCCAATTCAAATAATCTTCAGGCGGCTCAGTCCATGCTTGATGTACCGATATTCCCGACACAATTCAAAATAACTTTCAATTATGCCGGAACACATCTCAACCGTAAGACAGCCGTTCAGGTTCTCAATACAATGCTTGAACAGTATAAAGATTATTTCTTTGATATGTACGGTTACAATGAATCACTCGGTAGCTCGGTTACCGCTCTTGACATATCAAGCTATGACTATACAGAAGCTATTGAAGTTCTCAAAGCTTCTCTTGATACTTTAAGCAAATACGTAAAACAACTCTCTACAGATGATATGACACGTTTCCGCTCCTCTATAACAGGTTACACTTTTGACGACCTCTATGAAGCAGTTGAAACAGTAAAATCAATCGACCTTGACAAAGTTTCATCTTATATAAATGTAAATAATCTCACAAAGGACAAGAATGCGTCAATAGCTTATTACGAATACAGAATCAATGAACTTACAAGAACAAAAACGTCCACTGAAGAACAGCTTGCCTCTGTAAAAGAGTCAATCAAAGCATACGAAAAAGACCAGATTATTATTTTCGGAAACGGTACTGACAACACAGACACACAGTCCACACAGAACTCCGAACAGTATGATATGATGATTCAGCAGAAACTTGACCTCACAAACACTCTTGCAACAACAAAACAGAGTATAAATTATTATCGTGAAAGACTTGCCGCACTTCAGAAAAGCACTGCTAATTCACCCGATAAAATTGAACAGGTTGACAAACAGCTTGACGATGTAAACAGCAAGATTTCCAATCTTATAGAAAATATCAAGCTGACAGCAGATGACTACTATGAAAACGTTACATTCCAAAATGCTTACACCATACTTGTTCCTGCTTCAAATTCAATGGGTTCAACATTGAGTATTGTTATGGATAATGTTACAATGCCGTTAATCATAGGCGAAGCAGGAGTACTCGCAGTATATCTTATGATTGCGTTCATTGCTGCAATAAGAGCGGAAATAATCGCAAGGAAGAAAAGGGAAGCTCTTGCAAAAGCGACTGAAAACAACGAAAACGAAGAAGAATAACAGATATATCCTCCGTGGGAAAAACCACGGGGGATATTTTAGGTCATTACAAATATGAAATTTTTACCGGAAGGAATAAGTAAATGGAAAATATAATAAGTCTTAAAGATATTGTTGTTGAATTTGAGGACGGCGAAAAAATTCTGAAAAATATAAGTCTTGATATAAAAGATAAGGAATTTGTAACTTTCCTCGGACCGTCGGGCTGTGGAAAAACCACCACTCTCCGTATTATAGCAGGGTTTCTTGAACCGACAAGCGGTGACGTTTTTTTTGACGGTCAGCGTATAAACGGAGTACCTCCGCACAAAAGAAACGTAAACACAGTTTTTCAGAGATATGCCCTTTTTCCGCACCTGAATGTATACGAAAATATAGCATTCGGACTAAGAGTAAAAAAGATTTCTGAAAAGGAAATCAGAAAACGTGTGGGTGAAATGCTTGAAATGGTTAATTTAATGGGCTTTGAAAAACGTTCCGTTAACCGTCTTTCAGGCGGGCAACAACAACGTGTTGCAATTGCCCGTGCATTAGTCAATCACCCGAAAGTATTACTGCTTGATGAGCCTTTAGGTGCTTTGGATTTAAAACT
The DNA here is from genome assembly GCA_002362175.1 of Ruminococcus sp. UBA3280. GTDB lineage: Bacteria > Bacillota > Clostridia > Oscillospirales > Ruminococcaceae > Ruminococcus. Next base: position 15,524 of record DETU01000103.1, on the reverse strand, counting down.
GAGAAAGGAAATGCAGATAGAATTACGCCGTATCCAGCAGGAACTTGAACTGACATTCATATATGTTACTCACGACCAGGAAGAAGCCCTTACAATGAGTGACAGCATAGTCGTTATGAACAACGGATATATTCAGCAGATAGGTTCTCCGACAGACATATATAATGAACCTGTAAACGCCTTTGTTGCCGACTTTATCGGTGAAAGCAACATTATAAACGGTTCTATGCCTGAAGATTGTCTTGTTGAATTTACGGGAAAACGTTTCAGGTGTGTTGATAAAGGGTTTGCACCGAATGAACAGGTTGATGTTGTAATCCGTCCCGAAGATGTAAAAATAATTCCTGAAGAAAACGCCGAACTCACGGGCATAGTTGAATCGGTTGTATTTAAGGGAGTTCACTATGAAATGTGCGTTGACAGTGCAGATAAAAAATGGATTATCCATTCAACAAAAGCCTGTCCTGTAAGTTCTGTAATCGGAATGACATTTGACCCCGACGATATTCACATTATGAAAAAAACGGAGGATAATACATAATGAAACTGAAATATTTCTCTGCTCCTTATCTTGTATGGATGATAGTATTCATACTTGTTCCCCTGCTGATGATAGCATATTTTGCATTTACGTCCGACAACGGTGAATTTACCATGAAATATATTTCAGATGTCGGACAGTATGCAAATATATTTGTACGTTCAATATGGCTCTCACTAATAGCAACCGCAATATGTCTTGTAATAGCTTACCCGATAGCGTTTATACTGTCAAGAATGGACAAACACAAGCAGGGTACTATGCTTATGATTGTAATGCTTCCCATGTGGATGAACTTCCTGCTCCGTACATATGCATGGATGACGCTTCTCGGAAATAACGGTATTATAAATCATATTCTCGGAATAGTCGGACTTGGTCCTGTGAAACTAATAAATACATCGGGTGCTGTTGTTCTCGGAATGGTTTATAATTATCTTCCGTTTATGATACTTCCGCTTTACTCGGTAATGGAAAAAATAGATAAGTCACTTTTTGAAGCTGCCTCGGATTTGGGTTGCAGTTCTGTTTCAACTCTTTTCAGAGTGGTCATTCCACTAAGTATGCCGGGAATAACTTCAGGAGTAACAATGGTATTTGTTCCGGCTATTTCCACATTCATTATTTCCCGTATGCTCGGCGGCGGTTCAAATCTTCTTATAGGCGACCTTATAGAAATGCAGTTCCTCGGAAATGCCTATAATCCACATTTGGGGGCGGCTATTTCGCTTGTTCTCATGGTTATTATACTTGTTATCATGACAGTAATGAATCAGTTTGACCCCGACGAACAGGTTCTCATGTAAAAAGGAGGTTTATATATTGAAAAAACTCGGTAAAATATATCTCGTACTTGTACTGCTTTTCCTGTATGTTCCCATTTTTGTGCTGATAGTCTTTTCCTTCAATGAAACAAAAAGCAGAAGCGTTTTCAGCGGTTTCACTCTTGACTGGTACAAAAGACTTTTTCATAACAGGATTATTATTTCCTCACTTATAAATACAGCAGTAATTGCCGTAATCGCAAGCATTGTCTCTACTGTTCTCGGTACTCTTGCCGCAATAGGAATACACCACATGAAAAAAGTACCCAAAGCGGTTGTAATGAACATAACAAATATGCCGATTATCAATCCCGAAATCGTTACGGGTGTATCGCTTATGCTGTTGTTTGTGTTCTTTGCGGCAAGAATGAATCTTGAATTTGGTTTTGTAACGTTGCTTATAGCACATATAACTTTTGATGTCCCGTATGTAATACTGAATGTCATGCCTAAATTCAATCAGATGAATCCCCACATCTTTGAAGCAGCTCAGGACTTGGGTTGCAGTCCCGTAAAAGCTTTCATAAAAGTCGTACTTCCTGAAATCATGCCCGGAGTTGTAAGCGGTTTCCTTATGGCTTTTACATACTCTCTCGACGACTTTGTTGTAAGCTACTTCACCAGCGGTTCAACCTCTCAGACCCTTCCAATAACAATATACTCCATGACAAGAAGAAAAGTCTCACCCGAAATCAACGCACTTTCCACACTTATATTTGTGGCTGTTGTGATAGTTCTGATTGTGAAAAACGCCATTGAAAACAGAACCGCAAAGAAAAACGGCTCTTACAGGGGGAACTGACTATGAAAAATAAAATACTTCCGCTTATTACGGCATCGTTCACAGCATTAAGTCTGTTGACTTCATGCAGTTCGTCAACAAAAGAAAACGCTGAAGATGATAATGAAATTTCCGTGCAGACACTTACAATATCAGACCCCGAATACTATACAAGATTCAAAGACAAGGGACTTTCCATAAATGTCTACAACTGGGGCGAATATATTTCTACAGGTGCAGACGAGGGAACTCTTGACGTTAACAGTGAATTTGAAAAGCTTACGGGAATAAAAGTCAACTACACAAACTATGCCACCAATGAAGAACTTTATGCCAAACTAAAGGGAGGCGGTGCGGCTTATGATGTAATTATTCCGTCGGACTACATGATTAGCAAAATGATTAAGGAAAAACTTGTCCAGCCACTTGACATGAACAATATCCCCAACTTTAAATATATAATGAATAATTTCAGGAATCAGGCTTATGACCCGTCAAATGAATACAGTGTCCCATATACGTGGGGAACTGTCGGAATTATATACGACGAAACAATGATTGATATTCCTGAAGAAGATATAGACTGGGATTTGCTGTGGAACGAGGACTATGCCGACCAGATTCTTATGTTTGACAATCCCCGTGACGCTTTTGCAATTGCAGAACTTATGCAAGGTTATTCTCTCAATACGGAAAATCCCGACGAACTTGAGGACGCAGCACGTAAACTCCGTCAGCAGAAAAAAATCGTGCAGGGATATGTAATGGACGAAATCTTTGATAAAATGGGAGCAGGTGACGCACTTATAGCTCCGTATTATGCAGGTGACGCACTCACTATACTTGACGAAAACGAAGATTTGAATTTTGTCGTACCAAAAAGTGGAACTAATCTTTTTATTGATGCTATGTGTATACCGTCGTCGGCAAGACAGAAAGAAGCCGCTGAAATGTACATCAATTTTATGTGCGAACCTGACATAGCTTTTGCAAATATTGACTACATATGTTATTCTACTCCTCATCAGGCGGCTTTTGATATGCTTGATGAAGATGTCCGTGAAAGCCCTGTTTCATATCCCGACAGTCAGTTCATAGCCGATAAAACTACGGTTTTCGTCAATCTGCCGGACGAAGCAAATCTAAAAATGCAGAATCTATGGACGGAAATGAAGTCCGCCGAGGACGAAACGACAAATAAACTGCTTGTTCCTATATTTCTTGTATTCTGTATAATGATTATGATATTTGTACTGATACGCCGTCATATAAAAGCTAAAAAAGATATTTTTTAAGGTGATGAAAAAAATTGTTTGCTGAAAATTTAATGTTCAGTCTGAATGCGACTGTCCCCGTATTTATGATGATGGTATTCGGTTGGTTTGTCCGCAAAGTAAACCTGCTTGACGAACACTCTACCGCTCAGATAAATAAATTTGTTTTCCGTACACTTCTTCCCGCCCTGCTGTTCATGGACTTATCAACAGCAGATTTCCGTGCGGTATGGGATACTGAATTTGTTGTTTTCTGCATAACCGCCACACTTATAAGCGTGGGAATTGCTTTTCTTTACTCGTTTCTCAATAAGGACAAATCCGAACGGGGTGAAATAATTCAGGCATCATACAGGAGCAGTGCCGCAATACTTGGAATAGCCTTTGTAAAAAATATTTACGGTGAGGCAACTATGGCTGCTCTGATGATTGTCGGAACTGTACCAATTTACAATATAATCGCAGTTATAGCACTTTCACTGACCTCTCCCGACAAAAACAACGTAAAATCAGGAAAAACACTATTCCTGAATACCCTGAAAGGTATAGTGACGAATCCGATTATACTTGGTATTGCTGTAGGTATTATATGGTCACTGCTGAAAATCCCACAGCCTGTAATACTTTCAAAATCCGTTTCATATCTTGCAAATATGGCAACTCCCCTATCACTTATCGCACTCGGTGCGTCGTTCAGATTTGAGGACGCTAAAGGAAAACTGCCTGTTACTCTCGGTATTGTCTTTATCAAACTTGTGCTGTTCTGCGGTATATTCCTACCAATTGCCGTTAAACTCGGTTTCAGAGGCGAAAAACTTATTGCAATTCTTGTCATGCTCGGCAGTGCAACAACAGGAAGTTGTTTTGTAATGTCAAGAAATTTCGGTCATAAAGGTACAATAACCGCTTTCGCCGTAATGCTTACAACCCTTTGCAGTGCATTCACACTTACAACATGGCTTTTTATTCTGAAATCACTTGAATATATATAAATGTTTTTTTGTTTATTTTGTACAAGCAAATATCAGAAAATTTTTTTGTTTTTTTCCTGAAAACACTTGCATTATCTGATAAATCATGATATAATAATAGGGATATTTGAAATATTGTGTATTCTTATTTTTCGGAGGTTTTTCATATGAGTACTTTAGAAGTTGCAGGAGGAATTTTAATTCTTCTCGTTTGTTTGGTAACTATCGTTATTTGTCTTTCACAGGACCAGAAATCACAGGACAGTATGACCGCTGCACTTACCGGTGCAAGTTCAGATTCTTTCTATGGTAAAAATGAAGGAAGAACAAAAGAGGCTATCCTCAACAAGATTACAAGAACTCTCGCAATTATTCTTTTCGTTGCTGTTCTTGCAGTCAATATTATTCCAATTTTTACCAACAAGTAATAAACCGTATGCCCTGTGACAAAAAGTCATGGGGCTTGATTTTTTTATAAGGAGAATTTATGAAGAAGAAAATCAGTTCACAAAAAAATGATGTTGAAAGCTACAGAAAGAAAATAGTAACTTTTCTCAAAACCTGCAATAAAAAAACTATGCCGATAAATGAACTTGAGACCAAATGCCGTACCAAAAAACAGGGACGTGAAAATTTTATAAAAGCATTCGAAGAACTCCGCAAGGACGGTATTATTACCGTACGCAAGGGAATGAAAGTCGGTCTTTGTTCACGGCTTAATATTTATGTCGGCACAGTTACACGTCTTAGCCGTACTTTCGGATTTGCCAGAACGGATAATGATATTGAGTATTTTATTCCCGGAAAATGTATGCTTGGTGCTATGCCAAACGACCGTGTGCTTATTTCGGATATTCCCTCACGTTCAGGCGAACCCGAGGGCGAAATAGTGGATATTATAGATTTCGGAAGTTCCGTGATGACAGGCAGAATTGAATTTGCAGACGGAAGCCCCTACCTTGTTCCCGATTCGGCAACAAAAAACCACATAACTATTATAAAAGACCAAAGTGTAAAATTCAATAACGGCGACAAAGTTCTTGCTGAAATAGTTTTCCGTGGCAGACGACACGCCGAACACAAAGTTAAAATCACTTCTGTTTTCGGCAGTTCTGAATATGCGTCATCATGTGCAAAGTCAATTCTCATGATTCACAATGCCCCCGACGAATTTCCCGAAGAAGTTCTGAAAGAAGCAAGAAAAATTTCTGAGGGAGGTGTACAGCCGTATTCTTTCAATAACCGTGAAAATCTCTGTGATATGAAAATATTCACAATAGACGGTGCGGAATCCAAGGACCTTGACGACGCTGTTTCCGTGGAAAAAACAGACAACGGCTATCTGCTTGGCGTACACATTGCCGACGTTTCCCACTATGTAAAGGGAAACAGTGAACTTGACAAGGAAGCTATGAGACGTGGCACAAGTATTTATTATGCCGACCGTGTCGTTCCCATGCTTCCAAAAGAACTCTCAAACGGTATATGTTCGCTTAATCCCGACGAAAACAGACTCACTCTCTCGGCTTTTGTGAATCTCAACAACGAGGGACAAATTATTTCTTACCGTTTCTGTAAGAGTGTTATACGTTCACGTGTAAAAGGCGTTTATTCGGAAATAAATACTGTTCTTGAAAGTTCAGAAACTCCTGAAATTGCTGAGAAATACGCTGATGTAAGAAATGAAATTTTTCTCATGAACGAACTGGCAGACATTCTTATTGCCAAGAAAAAACGCCGTAATGCTCCCGAAATCGAAACGACTGAAAGTAAGCTGATAATAGACGATGACGGTATATGCTGTGGAGTTGTTCCGAGAGAACGTGGAAAAGCGGAGCGGATTATTGAAGAATTTATGCTGACTGCAAACGAAGCCGCCGCAAAACTTGCCAAAGAAAAGAAAGTGCCGTTTGTCTACAGAATCCATGAAGCTCCTCCTGAAGAAAAAGTTGAAGCACTACACGAACTTCTGCCGAAATTCAATCTTGAATGTCCGCATTTCACTGAATTTAAACCCGTACACGCTGCAAAAATTCTTGAAAGTGCAAAGGGAACGGACAAATTTGAAGCAGTAAATCTTATGGTACTCCGTTCAATGTCAAAAGCCAAGTATTCCGTTGAACCTGTCGGACATTTCGGACTTGTGCTTGATGATTACGCACATTTTACCTCCCCTATCAGACGTTATCCCGACCTCGCAATACACCGCATAATAACCGATATTCTCGCAGGATATAACAATGAATGGCTTAACAAACGTTATTCTGGTTTTGCAGTGAACGCCGCAGAACGTTCCTCCGCTGCTGAAATAAGAGCGGTTACAATTGAAAGAGAATGTGAGGATTGTTATAAGGCTGAATATATGAAGTCACATATAGGCGAAACTTTTACCGCACGTATTTCAAGCGTTACTGAATTTGGTTTCTATATACAGCTTCCCAACACCATTGAGGGTCTTGTACACATACGCACTCTCCCCGAAGGTGAATATGACTATTCAGAACCCGTTTCACTGACTGAAAAATTCAGCGGTGTTTCATATAATCTCGGTCAGACTGTTCAGGTAATATGTTCTGCCGTTAATGTAAGCGACGGTGTTATTGACTTTGTACTTGACGATGACGACGATGAATAGGAGAATACAAATGAAAAAATTTGTTATGGCTTTTCTTGTAACGGCAATTATAATCAGCAGTTACGGCTGTGAAAAAAAACAGACTGAAAATGATACTCCCGATACTTCACAAAGTTCAGAATCTTCTGAAATACCACAGGTAACAATTCAGCCCGACCCACAAGCCGTAAAAACTTCCTCAACTGCTTCTTCCACAAAAACAACCACCATAACCGAAAAAACAACAGGAACTGCAACAACGTCTGTTACTTCAACAACCGTTTCAGCAACAAACAGTACTGCAATATCAGATAATGAAGAATTTTCCCAGCCCGACCCACTCGGTGCAGGTGCGTTCTCATACGACAAAGACGGTGCATTACAGTTTGAAGAAGAACCGCAGACAGATAACGAACAGCTTATGATGTCGGCAGGTCAGGCACTCTTTGAATCTGCTTGTCGTATTCAATGGCTTTATACGGTCGGCTGTCCGTACAGTCTTGATATGGATTCAACTGTTCAGAACGGTTTCGGCTGGACTTACTACAAAATTACCGACTATAATATAAAGTCTTTCTCTGATATAGAAAACGATTATTACAATGTTTTCAGTAACCGTTATCCTAATGAAGATTTGAAAATGCTCTATCTCGAACTTGACGGAGAAGTTTACGCCCTGAACGGTCAGCGTGAAATGAATCCATATTATTCAGTTTCAAAAATCGTAGACATACAGTCACAAACCGATGACGAGATATTCTTTACAGTAGAAAATTATTATGAAGGAACAGATACCTCACCCGATGAACCATACTCCGAAAAAGAAACTTTTTCAATGGTTATTGCAGAAAATAAAATAAGAGTGGGACAGTTCAGGCTTCCTTACTAATGTTAAATTCACGTTAAATTTATATGTTTTCTATTGACTATCGGAAATTTTTTATTATA
>DETU01000103.1:0-7358 GCA_002362175.1 Ruminococcus sp. UBA3280 | reverse complement strand
AATTTTTTATTATATAATTATATCTGTAGATAAAAACAAGGGGATTACTTAAAATAATTTCTAAGGAGAAAATTATGGAAGAATTTTCGATTTTCAACATCTTTACCCTGCTCGGCGGACTTGCCTTTTTCCTTTACGGTATGAATGTACTATCAACAGGTCTTGAAAAGCTTACGGGCGGTAAACTTGAAGTAGCTCTCAAAAAACTTACTTCAAACAAATTCAAAAGTATTATGCTCGGTCTGGGTGTAACTATGGCTATTCAGTCATCTTCAGCCGTTACCGTAATGCTTGTAGGTTTTGTCAATTCAGGTCTCATGGCACTTGAACAATCAATAGGAGTATGTCTCGGTTCTAATATCGGTACAACTTTTACAGCATGGATTTTATGTCTTGGTGATATAAAAACCTCCGACAATGGCGGAACACTCAATTTAATACTCAATATGCTGAAACCGGAGTCCTTTTCACCTATTATTGCACTCATAGGTATAATAATGATTATGGGCTGCAAGAAAAACAAGAAAAAGGATATAGGACGTATTCTTATTGGTTTCGCCGTCCTTATGAACGGTATGGAGCTTATGTCTTCAGCTGTTGACCCGCTTAAAGAATCAGAATCATTCAGGCAGGTTCTTACAGCTTTTGAAAATCCTGTTTTAGGCGTACTTGTCGGAATAGGATTTACCTGCATAATACAGAGTTCGTCTGCTTCTGTCGGTATACTTATGGCATTCTCAAAAGCCGGTGCTTTATCTTACGGAATGGCACTGCCAATCATCATGGGCTGTAATATCGGTACTTGTATTACTGCACTTATTTCAACTTTCGGCGTAAATAAAGACGCTAAGAGAGTAGCATGGATTCATGTTCTTGTGAAAATAATAGGTACAATCGTAATGCTTCCTGTTATAATGATTTTACAGTCCGCACTTAATCTCAGCATATTCAACGAAACCGTCGGATATCTTGGAATTGCAATCATGCACACCATATTCAACATAATAAATACCATTATATTCCTTCCGTTTACAAAACAGCTCGTTACACTTTCAAAGCTTATTGTACGTGACGGCAAGGAAACCGAAACAGATTCCAAGAGAACTCTTACAGGTCTTGACGAAAGACTTCTCAAAACTCCAAGTATAGCCGTTCAGGCGTGCAGAACCGCTACCATTGAAATGGCTGACCTCACCAAAGAAACCATTCATAAGGCTCTTGACATTATTATTGAATACAATGCAGATTCCGCTGAAACCATTACAGAAAATGAAGATATTATTGATAAATTTGAAGATACTATAAACGGCTATCTTCTTAAAATCTCAAAAAGCAGTGTTACGGGAAACGACAGCCGTATAGTTTCAAAAATGATGCACTGTATAGGTAACTTTGAAAGAATTTCCGACCATGCTGTAAATCTTGTTGAGTCGGCACAGGAAATCCACGACAAGAAAATAAAGTTTTCCGACGAATGCATAAACGAAATAAAAATTATCACAGAAGCTATTGCCGAAAATATTGACAGGGCTTTTGAAGCTTACAATCTCAATGACCTCACAATTGCCCATAAGGTTGAACCGCTTGAGGAAGTTGTTGACAATCTGAGTATTGAACTCAAAAACAGACATATCAGACGTTTACAAAATGATGAATGTACTGTTGAACTCGGATACATATTCCAGGACATTCTCACAAATCTTGAAAGAATTTCCGACCACTGCTCAAATATAGCCTGTATCCTCATTCAGACCGACGAAAAAACTGATTTCCACACGTATCTCGCAGACGTTAAGGAAAATGACGAATCTTTCCACGACGAATACAGAAAATATGCTGAAAACTATTTTTCACGTCTCAATAATATATAAAATTCAATCATTAAACAAAGAGTACAGTCTTTACTGACTGTACTCTTTATTTTTATATCAGTTCTTTTCAATCGGTATCCATATCTGAGAGCGATAGTCAGGTGAAGTCATATTACCTGACGAATACGCTTCAATGTCCATTTCATAAGTCGGTTTATATTCGGACACAGGAAAAAATTCAGTACAGATTTCATGCCATAATTTCTGTATGGCTTCAGGCATTGCACCTGTACATTCCGCAACTATCCATGTACGTGCAGGAATTTCATTGACAGTATATCCCTCGGGAACTGTTACATTTTCGTCGCACTCAACAGCTATTGAATAATCAAATGTCTTTTTGTTTGTATGCGTGTTGCCGTGGCAGATACCAAAAACATAAGTTTTATCAGACGCATTTTTCAGCAAGGTTTCAATAATTCCCGTTCTGTGTGCTTTGTCCCAGAAATCAGGAATAGTATTTTTATTCTGATTTTCGTCAATGGAATGTGTTTCCGTTTTTCCGATAACCTTAAATGCAGGTTTTTCGACGATTCTGTAATTCATCGTATTACCGCCTTTCACAATAATCTTTATACTCAGTCGGGAAAATGATTTCAAACCTGAACCGTTACGCCGTGCTTCCGACGGAGTTATACCGTGAAATTTTGTAAATGCCCTTGTAAAACTCTCCGGTGATTCATAGCCGTATTTTAAAGCAACATCAATTACTTTTGACTTTAATGAAGAAAGTTCACTGCCGGCAAGTGTGAGCCTTCTGTTGCGGATATACTCACCAATCGTCATACCACACAATGTGTTGAATATCCTCTGAAAATAAAATGCCGAACAATAAGCCTTTTCCGCTATTTCCGAATAGTCAATTTTATCAGTGATATGATTTTCAATGTAGTCCAGTGCATTTTGTATGCCGTTTACCCAGTTCATGTTTATTTCCTCCCTGACTGTGATTACATTATAACACGGTTTAAAAATTTTTTCCTGATATTGTGTGCTTTCATATATCATAAAAATCAGATGTTTCTGAAGTTGACTTTTTTCGGCAAAGTATGATATAATATTTATATCAAATATGAACGGGGAATTATTATGAAACTTATATGCAAACAATGTAAACAGGAATTTGAAATTACAGACTCGGAAATTAATTTCTTTAAAAGTAAAAACTTAAATATTCCTAAAAGGTGCAAACGTTGCAGAGCAGTAAACAAATCCAAAAATAATATTTCACAGTTGAATAACTCATACGACCATGATTTTTATTACGAAAATACAAATAAAAAAAATTCTTTTTTTAAAGCATTAATTATATTTTCAGTTATCATAATCTGTGCATTAGCTATATTTTTTTCATTTGTACATCCAAGAAAAGCTAATATTTCAAAATCACCAATTTCATCAGGTCAACAAGTTACATATTATTTAAATACATACCGTCATAAATTTCACAGACCAAGCTGTCCAAGTGTATTAGAAATGAACTCCCAAAACAGACAAGAATTTTATGGTACAAGGGAAGAAGCAATTGAAATGGGATATTCTCCATGCCATAACTGTAATCCATAGTTACATAAAGCCTCCTGTATTACGACACAGAAGGCTTTTTATTATTAATAGTATGCTATTGTTCCCGCAGGAAACTGATTTGTTTTTCCTAAAAGATAATTCTGCATTATTACAGCATCGGCAATGTTTACAGTACCGTCATCATTAACATCAGCCGCCGCCTTGTCTTTTGCTGTCATATTGTCGGAATTTATCGCAAGCTGTCTGATACGGACAAGGTCAAAAACATCTATCCGCATATCTGAATAAACGTCACCGACAAGTATACTCAAATCAACAACTTCACTGTCAGTATATGTTTCAGTCGGTTCTTCACCCTCACTACTGAAAATTCTGACAAAATCCACTGAACCATTAAAGCCGTTTCTGCCGTTATTGTCAGCACCTATTCTGTAAGCACCTGTTTCAACAGCGTCAGCAATATCAGACGGATTTATTGTTATTTCACCCTCTGCAACAGTCTTTCCGTCAACTGTAATTTTTCCCTTGTCACCGTCAAGAATCAAACGCACTTTCTCCCACTGTCCGACATAAACGGCATTTTCAGCTGTAAGTTTTTCCGTTTTGCCATCAAGCATAAATTCAGCCGTTAAATTGTTTCCGTCTACATTTAATTTGATGTGTGAATTGTCGTCACCGAAAAATAAAACCGTTCCGTCACCTCTGTTAAGCATAGCGGTCTGAATATCAATATTTTCCGTATACAAAACGCTCCTGTCAATGTCCGCAAAATTGTTGCCGTCAAATGTAAGCACACCTTTTGCAGAAGTTCGGTTATCTGTCCATGACGCACCGTAATTCATACCATAAGTTGAATTATATCTGTCCTCAAAACTCAAAGAACTGTCATTATCAAAGTCATATGCATACATAAGTTTATCTGTATACGGTCTGCTGTCTGCATATGATTGAGTACTTGCCCAACCGTAAGCAGTTGCCTTTGAAATAATTTTGTTGTTATCGTCGTAATAGTCACCGTCAACAACACCTTGCCCTGTGATTACTGCGTCCGCCATTACAAACGCCATACCTTTGGTAACAGCATTGTCAGTCATCTTTGTATTGCCGTACACACAGGCACTTTCTATCACCTTTGCATTGCCACTGATATTCGCACGTCCCATTACAAGACCTGTATCACCAACTCTTGCATTTCCCGAAACTACAGCATTTTCTGCAATTATCGCATATCCGCCTATTATTGCATTGTCCTTGATTTCCGCACTGTCCTGAACTACCGCATAATCTTCTATGCGTGCATTGCCCGAAACCGTTGCACGTCCCATGATTTTGGCATTCTTTCCGACATATACACTTTCTGATACGTTTGCACTGTCAGAAACAAGTCCGCCACCGTTTGTATGAACATGATATGATTCCCACGCACTATTGTTAACTGTACGCTTCACCATTGAAACACCGTCGCTGAATGTAACCGTGTACGGATACCTTTCCTTACTGCTGAATGGCACATTGCTTTCCGAAAACTCTGAATTGTCATCGTACAAGCCGGGTAGACCGCATTTTGTTATTTTATCAATGTCAGGTGTGGCAATTACAGCAAGATATTCTGTACTTCCGTCAGAATCCCATTTAACCGTTTCCCCTGCACTGAAAAGCTTTGAATATTTACATCTTCCGTCTGCACTCTGCTGTACTATACAAGCCCTCCAGTCAGCACCGTCAATGTCCGTTCCTGCATTGAGTGTGACGGAACGTTCACCACTTTCCGAAGAAATCGGGATTATATTTATTCCCGCAAACTGCGGAGCTCTTTCGGTCGGCACCGCATATGTGTTATTTTTTCCCGAAACTTCTTCAAGCATGGTGTAAATCTGTTGCCAGTTCCAAGAACCCGAATTTAAAAGCTCATTAAGTCTTGCACGATAAGCGTCACCTTTTTTAAAGTCAAGTCCTGCCATATGAGCGGCATAAAGTCCAAGTGTTTCTTTTAAATCAGCAGATGCAAGACGTTCAATCTGTTCAAACGGATATTCGTCGGGCTTACCTTCCTGCAAAAGTTTCTTTACAAAATCCGCACCGTATCCCTCCAAATTGTCGGGGTTTTCCGTAAGATACTGAAAAAATGCCCACGATGCATAGTAATCACGTCCGCACGGAAAAGTGAAACAAAGATTTTTCATATATGTCTCAAAAAAATCCGTTCCGTGTCCTGTTTCGTCATTTGAATAGTCACTGTAAAGATACTGTTCCCTGTACCAGTTACCGATAGCTTCCCACCATGCATACGAATATTTATTGTTGTTCCAGCCACCCTGATGTGCCGTCATTACGTGACCAAATTCATGCGGAAATACCCATGACGGTGGATTATACTGCATTGAATCCACACAACAAAACATATATGCAAAGCCACCGCTATCCCATGACATATATGCCCAGTCGTCCTGCATTCCCTCAAGTCCCGTTCCCGAAATATAAATATTAGTCTTGTACTTGTTTCCGTCACGAAGATTTTCGTCAACCGCTTCAGACGGCTCTTTCATTGAAAGGCCGTTCATATAGACATTCCAGCACGCTTCAAAATTTTTTGAATTCTCCCGCAAAAACTCCTGCGTAACTTTTGACGCATCACCTGAATTTCCCCATATAAACTGAAAATGTTCCGATTCATAATAATTGTAACCTTTATTGAAATTATAAAACGGGTCACGCACTAAATAAGTATCAGCAGAATCAGCCGTAATAAACTGATTTAACGGCAAAGCTGTTAACGACAACAAAAAAGCGGTCAGTTGCTTAAAACATTTTTTCAATAATAAAACCTCCTTTTTTATTATTATAATTACATCTTAACATTAATTTCATTAAAAGTCAATATAAACTATACAAATATATAAAAAAACTGTCTCTCTAAGTAAAGAGACAGTCATTAATCCTTAAAACAGTTTACATAATTATTTAACTCAAAATTAAAATTAATCTTACTAATCCAATTTATATTATTGTCGTCATTAAAATACTTATGATAATATCCCCATGTACGACGATAAACTTCTTCATTCCAGTTTACAGAACACCATTCAGAAAAAAAGTTTTCATCATACAAAATGTCATAAGCTATTGAACCGTAATTTTTCCAATCATTGTCAGTCCAGTTCTCAATTTTTCTGATTCCTGAATTTCTGTAATTTTCATAGTAATTCACGTCTTTTTTTACTGTTCCCAACTTATTCCATATAACCACATTTTCAGAATATTCAACTTTTACCACAACTATTGTACAACTGAAATCACAATCGTCCCCACATATAAGCAACGGAAAATTACCTGAAATTTTCTTTTCAACAAGTTCCTTTACATAAAGCAATTCACCCTTATTTTCTGTATAAATTGATGAAATCAACCATTCAAAAAAATTATTACTACCATGAATTTTTTCAAAAATATTATTTACACATTCATTATCTATAAGAAGAAATCCGTTTTTGTCAATTGAAAGTTTATTATAATTCATAAAAATCTCCATAAAACAAAAAACCTGCCTTTATCAGACAGGTTTATATATAGTGCCGGCATTGTTCTACTTTCCCGGGTCGTCGCCAACCAAGTATCATCAACGTCAATGAGCTTAACTTCCGTGTTCGGAATGGGAACGGGTGTGACCTCATCACTGTAAACACCGACTTTTTCTTGAAAACTAAAGCAAAGTAACAGAGGGAAAACTCTCATACATGAATCAAAAGGAAAAGCCCTCGACCTATTAGTACTCACAAGCTGAACACGTCACCGTGCTTACACTCTGAGCCTATCAACCTCATAGTCTCTGAGGGGTCTTACTCTTACGAAGGGATATCTTATCTTAAGGCCGGCTTCACGCTTAGATGCCTTCAGCGTTTATCCGTTCCGCACTTAGCTGCCCAGCTGTGCCATTGGCATGACAACTGGTGCACCAGCGGT
>DETU01000004.1:9357-9754 GCA_002362175.1 Ruminococcus sp. UBA3280 | reverse complement strand
GTTCTTGCCTGCTTACTCTTCAGTAGTTTTGGCCCATTTTTTCACATAAAAAGAAAAATATCAAAAACAAAAAACAAACATAAAAAGAAAGGACAGAAACTCTTACAATAAAATATTCTTCAAAAACAGCGGTATTTCTTCATCAGATAAATATTCTTTTGAAAAAAATTCCTGAAATTGACAGATGAGCAAAAGAACAGGAGGTGACCGTTACCGTAATATCTCTTATCTGCTTGTCCGACAAACTGAAACGCCGAACAGTTGCAAAGGTTTGCATACTCTTTTTACAACGTTGACGATGATGAAACATCTAAAAATAAAAAATTCTCCCTTGATGTCAAGAGAGAATTAAAAATAATAATAGTGGTTGGAGTAGCTGGATTTGAACCAGCGACTG
>DETU01000004.1:0-8998 GCA_002362175.1 Ruminococcus sp. UBA3280 | reverse complement strand
GCCTTACCGCTTGGCTATACCCCAATGTTACTAAATTATTATACCAAATTATTTCAAGAAAATCAAGAGGGAAAAATATATTTTCTTATTTTAACAAAAAATACCGATGATAATCATCGGTATTTTATAGTTATTAATAAAAAGTTGCCACTTCTTTTTCAGGTGGAGCAGACGGAAAAAAATCTGTCACAAATAATACAGGTCCTTTTCCACGATATAGTTTATGTCGCTGAACTTTGATTTTTGCAGTAAGCATTACCCAGCTTTTTTCCTTTATATCTGAAATATCATCGAATTGAGCAGCACACCAGCAGTACTGAATATCGTCAACACAGCAAGTCATTATATGTCGTCCTGCTGCGAGGGTATTTTTCGGGAATTTCGAATTTTTAGCAACAAGTGCTTTAAAAGTAACGGTTTTGCCGTCGTACTTCTGAGGCTCTTCCATGATGTCACGATACCAAAGAGCATAATCTGAATCATTTATGATTATATGCGGTGATTCAATATCAAAGGGAAGTGGGTCCTCAATATCGTCATAAGCTACTGTTCCGTCGGTGTATTCATAAGCGATTTCACTTCTCCTGCTTACACCTCTTACTATTTGGTGGAATTTATTTGGGTCATAACTTTTTTCAAAACGATTGAAAACTATAAGTTCACATACGTTCAGCTTGTCTACCACAAGACTTCTCATATTTGAATTATACTGGGGGAAAGTGGTTGCGTCGGCAAAGCACATAATCTGATAGAATGCCCAGCCGTCAGGAGCAGCGTCGAAAAGTTCTGTAACCTGCCACATACCATTATATTCAATAATAATACGTTCTGCACTGCATTCGTCAACAAGTCTCTGAAGATTTTCGGAGGTCATATCAGACTTGTCATCAACTACACGCAGGAAAATATTATCTTTTTTGAAATTAGTGGTATCATATTCTTCTTCACCTTCTTCAAATACAAGAAGCAGTGTTCTTTCACCCGTATTGAAACGCTTGTCTGTAAGAGTTTCCTGAATGAATTTTGTTTTTCCAGACTCCAGAAAACCCAAGAACAGATATACGGGAATAGTTTCTTCCTCATTATAAGGCATTATATTGTTACCTCCTTATTCAGCAAAGAAGAGTTTGGCAATTGCTTTTTCGTCTATCTTTGAACCGATAACACAAAGTCTGCCTGTAGTTCCTGCAATTCCTCTGCGGATATCGGGTACACCCGGAACATAGTCAAAGTGAATCCATTCGCCGTCATTTGACGGAACGATTCCTTTAGCACGGAGGATTATACCATAATTTTCCTCATCTGAAAGAGCGTTGAGAGCATTGCTGATTTCTTCTTCTGTGTAGGGTCTTGCTGTTTCGATACCCCAGCTTGTAAATACATCATCTGCATGGTGGTGGTGATGTTCGTGGTCATGACAACCGCAAGTACATTCTTCGCCGTGTTCATGGCTGTGATGATGTTCGTGGTCGTGACAGCCACAAGTACAGTTTTCATCATGTTCATGCTCGTCATGATGATGGTGATGATGTTCATGTTCTTCATGAAGAAGATGTTTCAGTTCATCGTCAAGAGTGTTCTTCTGTGTCATAGCTTCAACAAGCTGATGACCTGTAAGCTTTTCCCACTCTGTAGTAACGACGGGAGCGGAAGGATTACTTTCACGCAGACGTTTAACACAATCATCAAGTTTATCCTGTGAAAGTCCTGCTGTATGGCTGAGAATGATACAGCTTGCATACGTTATCTGATTATTGAAAAATTCGCCGAAATTCTTCTGATACATCTTACACTTCTTTGCATCTACAACAGTCGTGAAACTGTCAAGTTCAACATCATGTGCGTTGATATTCTGAACCGCTTTAATAACGTCGCTGAGTTTGCCTACGCCTGACGGTTCGATAAGAATACGGTCGGGGTGATACTGTTCGATAACCTGCTCAAGAGCCTTTCCGAAATCTCCGACAAGACTACAGCAAATACAGCCTGAATTCATTTCAGTAATTTCAATTCCTGCGTCCTGAAGAAAACCGCCGTCAATACCAATCTGTCCGAACTCGTTTTCAATCAACACAAGTTTTTCGCCTTTGTAGCCCTCGGAGATAAGTTTCTTGATGAGAGTTGTTTTTCCTGCACCAAGAAAACCTGAAAAAATAGTAATCTTTGTCATATAAAACACTTCTTTACTTTTATAATACTACCGCTATACAAAAAATACGGTGCAATTTTATTATAACATCTTTTTCCGATAAAAGCAAGTGAAAGGTGCATTTATGCAACAATTATCATAAAATTATCACATCTGAACAGGAAGATATATTTTTTACTGAAAAATAAAATTCCAAAAAAATATGAAAAAAGTATAGAAATTTTTTCGTATATATGTTATAATAGTAACGCAACAAGGTAAATTAAAGGAGGAATGTACATATGAAAAAAGTACAGATTACAGAAACTGTCCTGCGTGATGCTAACCAGTCACTTATGGCTACACGTCTCCCGTATTCCGACTATGAAGATATTCTTTCGGATATGGATAAAGCAGGATACTATTCGATTGAATGTTGGGGAGGAGCTACATTTGATTCGTGTCTCAGATACCTCAACGAAGACCCGTGGGAACGTCTCAGAAATCTAAGAAAACGACTCCCTAATAACAGACTGCAAATGCTTCTCAGAGGCCAGAACCTGCTCGGTTACAAGCATTACCATGACGACGTTGTTGAAAAATTCATTGAACTTTCAATTAAAAACGGTATTGATATTATACGTATTTTTGACGCTCTCAATGACTTCCGAAATCTCGGAACAGCTCTTGATGCGACTATGAAATATGCTACTCCGAAAACTATAGCTTCGGGTTGTATTTCATATACACAAAGTCCTGTACATACAGTAGACAAGTACATTGAAATGTGCAGGGAACTCAAAACAATGGGATTTCAGACAATCTGTCTTAAAGATATGGCAGGTACAATGACACCGTATGAAGCAGAACATCTTATTAAGGGCATAAAAGACGCAGTAGGGGACATTCCTCTTATATTGCATACTCACTGTACCACGGGCATGGCTTACATGACACTGACAAAAGCTATTGAATCGGGAATAGACGTAATAGACTGTGCGGCATCATGTTTTTCGGGCGGAACTTCACAGCCATCAACCGAAACAATGTTTTATGCTTTACAGCAGTACGGTATTGAAACAGGTCTTGACGAAAACATAATAAACAAGGTAAATGATTATTTCAAACCGATAAAGCAGAAATACGTTGATAACGGTCAGATTAATCCGAAAAGTCTCTCAACTGACGCACAGGCACTTGTATATAAAGTACCCGGTGGTATGCTTTCAAATATGATTGCCAATCTTACCGATATGCACGCTATGGACAAATTTGATGAGGCACTGAAAGAAATTCCCGAAGTAAGAAAAGACCTCGGCTATCCTCCGCTTGTTACTCCACTTTCACAGATGGTCGGAAATCAGGCTGTAACAAATGTTCTTGTGGGTGAACGCTATAAAAACATTTCAAAGGAAATCAAGAACTATATAAAAGGTGAATACGGAATTGCACCTGCTCCCGTAAGTGAGGAACTTATTACAAAGGTTATCGGTGAGGGCGGTAAGCCTGTTGACTGTCGTATTGAGGACAAGAAAAGAACAGGTGAGGAGTTTGTTCAGGCTCGCGAAGCTCTCGGAGACCTTGCACGCTCGGAAGAAGATATCATGAGTTACATATGCTATCCCGACCAGACAATGAAATTCCTTAAAACACGCAGGGAAAAGGAAGAAAACGAAGCTGTATATACTATAGAGGCAATGTAAGGAGGGTGACTTATGAATATCGGAGATGCTGCAATTACCGCGGTTTTCGGCTATGCTGTAGTTTTTGCCGGACTTCTTATGCTTATGGCGGTGCTTTACTGTATGGGAGCATTTTTCAAGTCAAAAGAGGCGAAGTCTGCTGACGAAAAATCAAAAAATCCTGTTCAGACAGAGACAAAACCCGAACCTGCAATTGAAAAGCCTGTCGCAAAAGGTTCAGCAGGACGTATAAAGCTTTATGACGTTCCCGACAAGGAAGCCGCAATGATTATGGCTATTGTTGCCGACACCATGAAAAAACCTATAAACGAACTGCACTTTATTTCCATTAAGGAGGTCAAATAATTATGAAGTACAAAGTAACACTTAACGGAAAAACATATGAAGTTGAAGTAGAACACGGAAAAGCTGTTTTACTGGACGAATATGAAGCACTTGCACCTGCTCCGTCAGTTACGGCAGCAGAAACTGTTTCAACACCCGTAAACAATGCTCCCGCACCTGCTCCGTCTGCTCCTGTAAGCCTTGCATCAGGAGAAACCATTTCCGCTCCTATGCCGGGCAATATCATAAGAGTTGACGTAAAAGAGGGGGATAAAGTTACATCAGGTCAGGTGCTTGTAATTCTCGAAGCCATGAAAATGGAAAATGAAATTGTAGCTTCCAAGGACGGAATAATTGCACAGGTAGTCACAAGCAAGGGAGCAGTTGTCGAAACAGGTTCACCGCTCGTTGTAATAGCATAAGGGGGGATTTAAATGGATATTCTTGAAACCCTTAAAACTCTTGCGTCAGAATCGGGATTCGCAGGCTTTCTTTCAATTGACGGTATTAAAAATCTCGTAATGATACTTATTTCATTCTTTCTGCTTTACTTAGGAATAAAAAGAAAATTTGAACCGCTGTTACTTGTCGGAATAGCTTTCGGCTGTCTGCTTGTAAACGTTTCAAACTTCTTTTCAGGCGGTGAAAGTTCTGCGGAGGCACTTTATCACCCTGAACTATGGGACGCTTTTCTTGACCATAACAGCGAATTTTATCACAGTTACGGTCATATAATGGCTAACGGAGGTCTTTTGGACATTCTGTACATAGGCGTTAAATCGGGACTTTACCCTTCACTTATATTCCTTGGTGTCGGAGCAATGACCGATTTCGGACCGCTTCTCGCAAACCCTAAAAGTCTTTTACTTGGTGCGGCTGCACAGATGGGCGTATTCCTTGCATTTTTCGGTGCGGTATGTCTTGGATTCACAGGTGAAGAAGCCGCATCAATCGGAATTATAGGAGGTGCTGACGGCCCTACGGCTATTTTCCTTACAACCCGTCTCGCTCCTCATCTTCTCGGACCTATCGCTATAGCCGCATATTCATATATGGCACTTATTCCTATGATTCAACCACGTCTCATGAATCTGCTTACAACAGAAAAAG
The DNA here is from genome assembly GCA_002362175.1 of Ruminococcus sp. UBA3280. Lineage (GTDB taxonomy): Bacteria > Bacillota > Clostridia > Oscillospirales > Ruminococcaceae > Ruminococcus. The sequence goes on along the minus strand of DETU01000004.1, from coordinate 3,733 downwards.
AACGTAAGGTTGTAATGACGCAGAACAGGACAGTTTCCAAGACAGAAAAAATTATTTTCCCGATTGTAGTGGCAGTATTTGTTATCCTGCTTCTTCCGTCAACTGCTCCGCTGATTGGCTGTCTGATGCTCGGAAACCTCTGGAAAGAGTGCGGAGTTACCGAGAGACTTTCCGATACGGTTCAGAATGCACTTATGAATATAGTAACCGTATTCCTCGGAATTTCAGTCGGTGCGACAACTGTCGGCTCACGTTTCCTGAACTGGCAGACCGTGGGAATAATAATTCTCGGACTTACTGCTTTCTGTTTCTCAACAGTAGGCGGTCTGCTTGTCGGAAAACTCATGTATAAACTTTCAGGCGGAAAAATAAATCCACTCATTGGTTCAGCAGGTGTTTCAGCTGTACCTATGGCAGCAAGAGTTTCACAGATTGAAGGTCAGAAAGCAAACCCGAAAAACTTCCTGCTCATGCACGCTATGGGTCCTAATGTTGCCGGTGTAATCGGTTCTGCAATTGCTGCGGGATTCTTGCTTGCAGTGTTCAAGTAATAAATAATAAAAAACTGTCGGATATTCTCCGACAGTTTTTTATTTGTATATCATTACGCTTTTGCTGTCAACAAATGCCCTGTATATTATTTCCGATATATCAGATTCTTCAGTACATTTAATATTATAGTTTATCAGTTCATCACAGCCACAATGGAAGTCAGGATAATCGGCTTATCAATTCCGTTGATTTTAACAATGTTTTCTGTGTCGTGAAATGATGTCAGTACAAGTGAATCTTCCGTTTCAAATTTTTTGGGAGTATGTGAATGTTCCGTACCGCCCAGAAAAATTTAATTTCATTTATTCCTATTTTTGACAAATTATTTTCAGATACAACAATATCAAGATTATAATCCATATGGTCTGCTCCTTTCCTTTGGTGTGATATATATTATATCACATTTTTTATATGGAAACAAGTTCTTAAATTTTATCAGGTGGCTTGACATTTTGTGATATTTGCATTATAATAAAATAGTAGCGACGTATGCAAAGGTATAAAATCCCTACACTGTACGCACAGGTACGGCTGTTTAACGGAAATTACAGAATATGTCTATTCTGAAAAATACGACAATTCAAAATATTCAGCAGAGAATGTTTTTTATAATGAAAAAGAAATTATCTCTCAACCTGTACTCATTTCACTGAGGAGAATCAAAGTACAGCAAACATATATATGGCGTTAATTCTGGAGTACGCAATTCAGAACGATATCTGCCGTAAAATTATTTCTGCCTATGAGTACAAAGTGTCGCCTATGGAAAATAATCCGCAGGCTGACTTTTACGAGCAATTTTTTCTGCCGTATGTACGGCGACGAAATGCCCGATGTCACAATACATGAGGTAAAAACGGATTGTGAAAAATCCATGGACGGAATTGTTATATTCCCGATTACCTTTGGAAAGTGCATAACGATTTCGGAGGAAATGATAATGGTAAATACACGCCTTAGAAAAGGTCGTCTGATTATTACTATGTTCATAATCGCAGGCGTTCTTTTTGCGGCTGACGCTCTGCGAAGAGCGTTGTTTATGAATACGGACCCGAATATTATAGTCGATAACGGTATTGTCAAAACATACAACACAGGAGGAAACCCCGAAGCAGACAGTCTTGAAAATTCGGAGATGAATCAGCAGGAAGAATTACCTGAAGGTTATGCCGAATTTGATATATCTGCAACACAGCTTGTTTCAGGGACGCTTGTTTATGTTGATTATGAACACCCTTACGTTTCTCTTGATATGATGCCGGCAGTCAATCTTGTTAACTACAGAAATGATTACTACACTCTTGTAAACGAAACAGACCCTGTCATTCTGAATGAGGAAGCCGCAACGGCTCTGAATTTCATGATGGCAGATTACTATGAGGCAACAGGACGTTCCAATTTTCTTGTTTACGGAACTACAGACACATATACGGGCGAAGGTTCTTACTGTCCGCAGTTCTTTCCTGAATCATCTACGGGAAATACTATTGATTTGGCGGTCAATGTGGGAACGTCTGTTCTTACATATGACGGCTGTGACGATGAAAAATGGATTGTTGACAATTGTCATAATTACGGATATATTGTAAGATATCCCGAAGGAAAAGCTGACATAACGGGAGCGGGTTTCTGTCCTTGGCATTTACGGTATATAGGAAAAATCCATGCTTCAATAATGAAAGATTTGGAATTGTGCTTTGAGGAATATCTGGAATTTCTCGGAGGATTTACATTTGACCACCCGTTATCGTATAATCTGGACGGTACACTGTATGATATATATAGTGTCAAATCAACAGGAGAAACAACATCCGCATATGTGCCTGTTTCAAGAAATTATATCATTTCAGGCACAAATACAGACAGTTTTATTATAACATCAATCAAATGCTGACAACTGTCTTTCCGTAATACCCAATACGTTTCCCTCATATATATTTCATAGAGGGAGGCGGTACAATTTGAAAAATGTTTTAAAAAAGATAACGGCGGTGCTTCTGGCACTGCTTACATCTATGCTGTTTATTTCTGCTGACGAGGCTGAAGATGTTCAGGAAAAATATTCGGCACATATTCTGATAGAAGCACGTACAGGTGCTGTTCTTGATGAATATAACTCTGATTTGCAGTTGAATGTAGGCTGGATGAGCAAGCTGATGTCGGTGCTTCTGATAGCGGAGGATATTGAAAACGGAAAATATACGCTAAACACTGTTATGACAGCGTCACAGGCTGTCGCCGGTACTGACGGTGCTGTGGTGTGGATTGAACCGAATGAAAGTATTACCGCCGAAGAACTCCTGAAAGCTGTGATAATCGGCAATGCAAACGACGCAATGACGGTTCTTGCCGAATATTCCGAACAATCAGTAGAAAACTTCGTCATGCGTATGAACAGCAGAGCATTTGAACTTGGTCTGCGTGATACCGCTTTTTATTCTCCCTATGGGTACTATGACGAGCGGGAGCATACCACTGCACATGATTTGTCAATAATCTGTGCGAAACTTTCTGAATATGATGCTTTGGAGCGATATTTCTGTACATGGCGTGACTTTGTCAGGGACGGAAAGGCGGAACTCGTAAGCGAAAATACACTTTCACGTACTTATGAGCGTCACATCGGCTTTAAAGCGTCACATTCGGAAAAATCAGGATACTGCATTGCAGAGGGCGGACGAAACAGTGAAGGTACTGTTTATATTGCTGTCGTTCTCGGTGCGGAAAACGATGATGTGTCGTTTCAGAAAGCAAAAGACCTCGTAAACAGGGGATTCAACGGTTTTCATGTGACGGCAACAATGTTTCCAGACGAAATGCTTATGCCGATAAAAGTAAAAAACGGAGTTGATTTGGCAGTTGAAATAAAACTGAAGAATCAAAGTAATCTGGTAGTTCCGAAAAATGTAAGCGAACTCAATACGGTAGTCGTATTGCCCGACTATCTTAATGCACCGCTTGCAAAAGGGCAGAAAATAGGAACAGCCGGATTTTACAGCGGTGATACTTTAGTATGCGAAACTGATATTGTAGTAAAAAGTGATGTTGAAAAACTTACTTTCCACTACAGTCTCGGGCAGATATTGGTGAATTTTATCAAAAAATAATGTGAAAAATTGTAAATAATGTCAAATATTCGATTTACTCTTGAAAAAAAACTTAAAATATAGTATTATAAATA
>DETU01000099.1:2575-6740 GCA_002362175.1 Ruminococcus sp. UBA3280 | reverse complement strand
AGATTTAAAAACATTGTTCTGTGCCAGCGGAGGCATATCTTTCTCCTTAAGCGTGTATGTTTTGTACTTCGCACGCTCCAGTTCGCACCACTTCTCATACATCGCTGTAATCTGCGGATTTTCCGCAAGCTCGGAAAATATTTTGTCCACAGTTTCCTTGATTTCTTTCGGAAGATAGCCATACACCTTTTTACCACTGACAGACTTCAACTGAGTTTGCAGAGTCATAACCAGTTTTTCAAGATTTTTATTCATAAAACTTCCGTTACGAATCTGCTTTGCGATTTCGGACATCTGATTCTCCGATAATACTTTCAGCTCGTCACGCCTGAGAGTCTGCTCCTGATAGATACTTTGTAATTCATCGTGGAATATATCGTTGGCGAAAACAGAACGGATTTTATCGATTCCGTCTTTTGTAAGATAACCCTGTTTCGGATTCGTGGAATAAACAATCAGGTGAATGTGCGGATGATGCGTTGTATCGTGAAAAGCAGCGTACCATTTCATGTTGCAAAGTGGAATTTTCTGAGCTTCTGCAATGTCTGAAATATGACGCATGACAAGCTCACGCCAGCGGTCTGAATTATCGTACCCAAGCCTTACTGCGTCCTCTCGGCGAAGTGAAATAACGTGGCTCCAGACGTTTCCGGAATGATGTGCAACTTCCTCAGCAACCTGATTCAAAACAATTGGTTCGTCGCTTTCACTGAACAATCCATGTGCCCCTCTCTGTTCAGCACCGGGACGTTTAGCGATATAGCCTACAAAATTCTGACGGTTGCCGATTACGTCCGCATTACGCTCGATAATTGTGCTGATGAGTTCGCTTGCGTTCTGTGCCGTGGGCTTGTAGATATAGTCCTCATACTCCAGATACCGCTTGGATTCGGGAAAATCCGTAAGCAGTTGACTTAACAGATTTTTCTGATTTTCAGCAACCGGAGCATTCATGTCATATTTTTTCTGCACACGGATTTCAACAGTCTCACGGGTTGCGATATATTTTGTATAATTTTTACGCTTTACAGTATTTTTTGCACTGCCGCTTTTTAAATATCGGCTTGTGACGATTATCTGTGACATTTTCTCACTCCTGTACAATAATTTCTATAAAAAATACCCCATACATGATAGAAATCATCTATCGTGTATGGGGCAATATTTCAACAAATCTCATTAACAGTGAACATCCTGGCAAGCATTCTGAATGTAGAATTAGGAAGGATTCGTTTAGACGGAATAAACAAGTATTTCCACGGTTTATAGCCATTTGCACTGCTCCAGCGTGTGACCGTTTCACAGTACCTTATACCACGCTTTTTCTTAGCAATCACGTCAGCATCGTTCAAATCTTTTTCTGCCTTCACCTCGACGAGATAGATTGTATCTTCGGTCTCAACAACAAAATCCGGCTCGTAGTTTCTGCCATGATTATAGGTGATATTGAACTCTTTCGGCGACGGACGCAGCCAGTTCAGAACATCGTCGTCACGTTCCACAATGCGTGCAAAAGACAGTTCTCCTTCGTCACTATCCAGCTTTACTTCGCTGAAAACTCCCCTTTTGATTCCTGTGAACAATACAGAACGGATATTGCCTGTAAATTCTCCGCCGTAAAGAGGAACAGATTCCCGGCAGGTACAGCTCGGACGAAGATTATATGTCCTTGTACCGATAACCTCCTCCTGAATCAGACCGTTGTCACAGTAAAAATGCTGCATCATCTGTGTATAAATTTTTTCAGAAATATCCGTTTTATTCATCATCACGATATTCTGCATTCCATTCGTTCCGAAATCATATTCATAATGGTCAATAACCTGCATAATCAGCTTGAACAACAAAGTTTTGCACTTGTTATAATCAATTTCAGGCTTTTTGCGGAGTTCGTCAAGTATCAGTTTTTCCGGCTTATATCCGCCAAAATCAATTGCTCCGGCATCAATTCTCTGCCGGTCAGACTGGTTTTCAAGATTCTGAATCAGCATTTCGTTGACAAGCGGTTCATGATTGAACGGCGTCATATCAAGTTCAAAATCCATAAAAACATATTCTTCCGTACCTGAATCTGTAATGCGAATCTGCGGAATCGGAATGAACTTCTTTTCGGCGGCACGATGCGTTTTTTCAACACGTTCCTCCGTCCAGCGAAGAATTGCAGGAATACTGTTTTCGTGGAAAATCTGTGCAAGGTCAGGATTTTCAGTAACTGTGCCGACCGCTTTTTCTGCAATTTTTTTGACTGCTGTCGGAGTAACTGTATGCGTCGGAGCAGTCTGAATAGTCTGATAAACTTCATTAACAACCGTTCGCTGAATCGCCTGAATTGCAGTATCTGTCTGTTCTGTACGTTCAATTTTTGTGGCTTCATATGCGGAAACCAACACCTCGTCAGGCTCTTCCTGCAAATCAAGTGCAAGCTGCGGCTCAACAATTTCTTCAGGTTCAATTTTTTCAACCTGAATTACATTCCCAGCCTTGAAAATGGAATCGCCTTTCTGTGCTTCCTCAAGAATATCCCTGAATTTATCGTGTGCTGTCAGCATCACAGCATCCACATCATCATCGCCTGTACGCTCACCGTAAGGCAGACGCAGACCTCTGCCGACCATCTGTTCACGCAGAATTTTTGAAGCAGCAGTCCTGAGAGGAATAATCGTGTACAGATTATTTACGTCCCAACCTTCCTTCAGCTTGTTGACGTGAATTACAATTTCTACCTGATTATCGGCTTTTTCCACCTCAAGCAACATTTTTGTATTGGCTTCGGATTCTGCTCTGCCCTGTTTTGAATGTACGATAATCACTTTATTTTTATACGCACCGTTGCAAAAGTTATCTGATTTAATATATTCTTCAACCCATTTGGCATGGGCTGTGTCCTTGCACACAACCAACGCAAACGGCTTTATCAAAGGTTTATTGTTATTTTTCGCATACACCTGCAATTTCCGTCTGATATTCTCGTGACACAGAATACCGTCCTGTAACATCAGTTTGTCAATCTGTTCCTCACCGAAATTATAAAAATCCACATCAGAACGTGTTACAGCAAACGGCGTTCTCGTGTAGCCGTCTGCGATTGCCTGTGACAACGGATACTCAAAAACCACATTCCTGAACGGCACTTGTTTGCCTTTTGATTTTTTGTTCGTAAGCGGTGTGGCGGTGAGTTCAAGACCCAGCAGAGGCTTTAATTCGTTGAGTGCCTGCTCACCTTTTTCACCGTGATAGTGGTGCGACTCGTCCATTATCATCACCAAATCGGGAAGTTCCGCAAGTGCCTTATAAAACGACATACCGTAATTTTCGTTCACACTTTTCATGCTGGAGTTCTCTTTGTTGAACTTGTCAATATTAAAAATAAAAATTTTAACATCACTGTGGAAAAGCGGAATCGTCCTGTCGCTGTAGTCGTCACCTGTGATAATCTGCGGAGCGTTCACGAAACAGCTAAGTCCACGAAAAACGTATTTCGGACTGTTCGTGTCGCTCAAATCACGCTGTAACTTTTCGTAAATTGTCGTGTTGGGTGCGACTACAAAAAAGTTTCTGATGTTGTGATTTGTATAAAGATAGGCGATAAATGCCCCCATAAGACGTGTTTTTCCGACACCCGTCGCCAACGCAAAAGTCATTGAAATAAAGTCACGTTCAAAGTCCGTGCAGGTCGGATACATCGTGTTCACCTGCTCAAGAGCCGTTTTCAAATCCATGCCCTTTTTGATTTCAAGCGTACTGAAAATGCTGTCCAGAATTTCAAGGGATTTTTTCTGCGGTTTTCTCAGCGACATCACACCGCTGATATATTCTGTTGTGTAGAGTGAAAAATCATTCATTGCAGTCCTCCTCATCGTCGTAAACTGGCGGGTTTATGATGTTTAAATTGTAATCTGATTTATCAAATTCACACTTGTCAAGCAACATCTGCGGAATTTTCTTGACCGTTATGTGCGGATTCATTTTTTCAACGCCCTTGTCGTAAGAACAGCAGGCAATAACAAGATGCTCACCGTCGTCCATACTTCCTGAAATCGTTGAAAGGAAAGTTTCGGACAAATGGCGTGTCGTCACAAAAAGATACGAATTTTCACTGCCGTGCGACTGTTTCCAGAATTTTTCACTGTCGGGTTCGTAGGTGAAACCCTCGTGGAGTGCCACC
>DETU01000099.1:0-2219 GCA_002362175.1 Ruminococcus sp. UBA3280 | reverse complement strand
CTTTGAGATTCCGCCCTTGTCCTCTCCGGAAATAACCATGTCAAGACGCTTTTTGCAATGCGTGTAGGCGTGGTCGCCCATTTCGATTCCGATATATTTTCGTCCCATTTTGTGAGCGACGGCGCAGGTTGTGCCACTTCCTAAAAAGCTGTCAAGCACTAAATCGCCTTCGTTTGTTGAAATATGAATAATACGTTCAATCAATCTTTCTGGTTTGGGTGTATCAAAAGAAACATCGCCAAATAAAGTATTTACTTCTTTTTTTGATTCTCCTGTGTGACCTACTTCATCTTGTGACCACCATGTCCATGGTACAAGTCCCTTAGCATCACATAAAAATTGTTTTCTTCGTGGCACACCATTTCCGTCATTTCCAAATGTTATACGATTATCAGCAAGTGCTTTTTCAAATTCACTTTCAACTACTTTCCAACAATTTCCGGCAGGAGGTATATGTTTTTTTCCATTGGGAGCTGTGATTGTATACATTTGATTTGGTCTAAATCCCTGTGCCAAAAGTGAAACAGACTGCCAATCTCCTCTTGGGTCATTATCAGGATTTTTATATACTTTCAGTTGTTTGTCACTTAATGGTAAATAATTACGAATCTGTTTGAATCTTTCTTTATCTTTTACATAAATTAAAATGTATTCATGTGAGTCACCAATAGATTCTCTGTTTTCTCTTGAATAACGTTTTTGCCAAACAATTGAAGTCAAAAAATGCATACGTCCAAATATTTCATCACACATGACTTTCAGATAGTCACGTTCATCATCATCAATACTAATCCATATGCTTCCATCACTTTCATGTAATAAATTCCATAAAATAATAAGACGTGGACGAATCAAATTAAGCCATTGACTGTGTTCTAAATTATCGTCATAGTGTTCAAACGCACTGCCTGTATTATATGGCGGGTCTATATAAATGCACTTCACCTTTCCTGCATATTTAGTCTCCAACGCCTTTAACGCAAGCAGATTGTCACCGTGTATCAGCATATTTTCCGTATCGGGCTGGCTGTCCGTGTTGGACAAGTCCGTTCTCTCTATCAAAAGACGTGGCTCAACAGAGATTTCCTCTTCTTTACCGTACCACGTCAGCTCCAATTTATTTGACATTTTTTTCCTCCGCTATGTTAATTAATAATTTAATTATACCACAACGCAAACAAACTTTCAAGTACGAATTTACTCCGACCTCTGATAACGTACAGCCTTTTCAAAATTTATGATACCATTTATTCGTTTCACTTCGTCGGTACACATCATGCGGAGTTTGAACAAAGTTTCGTCGTCGATTTCATTCAACGCCGCAAGCATATGCGTAACCGCACCAAGTTCCACTGCTATCTTGAACATCGCACGGGACAGTCGTTGTTCACTGCCTTTGACGATTCCTTCCGTCATCGTGGCAAGCTGAGGTGCAATGAATTCCGTCGCCGTATGTTCCTTGTTAAGAAGATACCCACAGTAAAAACGCACCGCCTTTTCAATAAACTCTGTTTTGGATTTGCAGTTGTCCGCTTCATACAGCATATCAACTTTTTCCATTGTATCAGGAAAAATATACAACGGAAATTTCACCTTGACATCATCGGAAACTGTCTGTTTTTCGGCAGTTTCCTTTTCTTTTTTACTTTTTGACTTCATAAATTTCTGAAACCTCCCTCTCTGACTCCATTAATTTTTTTCTGAAACTCTCTTAAAATCGGCGGGCTTTGCCCGTCCGATGTGAACGTTTTGGCGGCTGTGACGCCAAAACTTTAACCAGCAAACCAAAAAAATCACCGATTCCCCTCAGAATCGGGCAGAATCAGTACTTTCAGACCCATCCGGAAACGGCTCAGATTCCGCCCGATATTCTCAGGGGTATACTTTCCCGACCTCTCTTCTGAAAACGCCACACGTGGCATCGTGGGGCGAACGACGGGGCTATACGTCTGAACCGGAAACGGGAGTTTCAGACTTTGTGCGGCGACTTTCCTTTCTGTCGGACTTCTGCGACGACATCAGGTCAATATAGTCCCTGACATTCTGCGGAACGTGCTTCACATAAAGCTGTTCCGTGAATTTTTCAAGCTCCGCAGCAAGAGTAGTATTCTTCTGCACAAGGTACATTTCCAGTGCCGACAGCTTTTCACCGCTGACCGTAATACTTACATTTTTCTTCATAAACCCATCCCCATTTCACAATTTTCATCTTCGTCAAG
>DETU01000093.1:6545-7003 GCA_002362175.1 Ruminococcus sp. UBA3280 | reverse complement strand
ACTCTCATATCGGCACCTCCTGAATTAGTACTTCTTCCGACTGAGCGGAGATAGGTTGTTTGCCTCCCTCGGACGAGACAAAAAAATAAGCCTCAAACGAGGTAATTACATTATATCACGTTATTTTCACGTTGTCAAGCATTTTTCGGAAAAATTTTCAGTGATTTTTGAAAAAACGATGGCGACCATTATTATATTTGATTATTGAAGTAACTGTAACATACTTTCAGGCACTTGATTGGTTTGTAGGAGTATTTAATAGGTTATGTTTACATTTTTGAAAATGATAGAGTTACGGAAATTTTATACATTATATAATGTACAGTTTTTCGGAACAGTCGTGAATAAGAAAAGCCGTTTATGTATATATCAAGCCTTATATAAAAGAAAACAATTGATTATTTGTGCAGAATAGTTTTTTATAAAAGCACAAAAAATCAGTTAATGAGTACTATACA
>DETU01000093.1:0-6293 GCA_002362175.1 Ruminococcus sp. UBA3280 | reverse complement strand
TACTATACATCATTGAAATTGTTGATTTTTTACAGTATAATATAAACAATGAAAAACAAAGTGCGAAAGTTGCACATAAGGTGCAGTAAGAAATTATTATCATTATATTTTATGGAGGAAACGTAAAATGAAAAACAAGGTTATGAAGAGACGTGTAGCAGCAATGGCTTCTGCTGCTGTAATGTCAGTATCATGTATGTCAGTATTCATGAACAATTATGTATGTGTTCCTAGCAATTCAGCTGTAACAGCATTTGCGGCTGACAGTGTATCAATTCTTCAGTCTGTAGGTTTTGCAGAAGGTATGTATGCTACATGGTCGGCAGTATCGGGAGCAGACGGCTACAACGTTTACGTTGACGGCGTTCAGATTGACTCAATGCTTATCAGACAGTATGCGGGCTATATGAGAGCCGATGCAGTAGGTCTTACAGCAGGAAGCCACACAATGAAAGTTGTTCCTGTTGTAAGCGGTAAGGAAGATTCTTCAAAGGCTTCTGAAACAAAGGCAGACGTTTATGCACATGACCGTTCGGGATTTGGTTTTGTAAACGGTACATCATCAGGTGCTTACAACGAGGACGGTACTCTTAAATCAGACGCTGTTGTTGTTTATGTAACAAATGACAACAAAGACTCGGTAAGCGTTACACTTCCCGACAAGAAAGGAAATGACGTAACACTTACAGGTGTTCAGAATATTATTACTAACCTTAAAAGCAATAACTCTGCACCTCCTGTTGCAATCAGATTTATCGGCAATATTACAGACCCGTCCACTCTTATAAAAGGTGACCTTTATGTTGATACCGCAACTTGTGGCTTGACAGTTGAGGGTATAGGAAACGATACAGTACTTAACGGTTTTGGTCTTGTAATGAAAAACTCTTCAAACGTTGAAGTAAGAAACGTTGGTTTCATGAACTGTGACAGTTCAGAGGGTGATAACTGCGGACTTCAGCAGGGTAATGACCATGTATGGGTACACAACTGTGATTTCTTCTATGGCGACGCAGGTTCAGATGCCGACCAGGTTAAAGGCGACGGTGCATTGGACACAAAAACTTCTTCATATGTAACTCATTCCTACAATCACTTCTGGGATAACGGAAAGTGTAATCTTCAGGGCATGAAGTCTGAAAGTGAAGAAAATTATGTTACATATCACCACAACTGGTATGACCATTCTGATTCACGTCACCCAAGAATAAGAACCTGTACAGTACATAGCTACAATAACTATTTTGACGGTAATGCAAAGTATGGTGTAGGTGTTACTCTCGGAGCTTCTTGTTTCGTTGAAAACAACTATTTCAGAAACTGCAAATATCCTATGCTTATTTCTATGCAGGGTTCAGATATTAACAACGATGAGGGCAAGGGAACATTCTCAGGCGAAAACGGTGGTATAATCAAGTCTTACGGAAATTATATCGAGGGTGCAAAGGCATTTGTTTCATATTCTGAAAACAATACAGAGTTTGACGCTTATGTTGTAAACGACAGAAATGAAACAGTTCCGTCAGATGTAAAGTGCAAACAGGGCGGAACTTCATACAATAACTTTGATACAGCTTCTAATATGTACGGTTATAATGTTGATAATGCCGAAGATGTTCCTTCAATTGTTACAGCTAAGGCAGGACGTGTTGATGGTGGTGATTTACAGTGGCAGTTTGACAACTCTGTTGATGATGAAAGCTATGCTGTTAATCAGGGTCTTAAAGATGCACTCGTTTCATACAAGGGAACAGTTCAGGCAATCGGAAGCGGTTTCAAGGACGATAACACAAATCCTCCTGTTGTTACAACAGTTTCAACAGTACAGCCTCCGCAGACGACAACAACAACTGTAACAGCTCCTCCTGTGGTAAATCCACCTGTTGTAACAGGCAACGTTATATATGCTTCACCGAACGGCAAGGGTGACGGTAAAACAGCTGATACACCTACAGACGCTCTTACAGCTATAAAATCGGTACAGGCAGGCGGTACAATTTACCTCCTCGAAGGTACTTATAATTACAAGGAAACTATTCTTATTGAAGAAAGTAATGCCGGTAAAGCAGGTTCTTATAAAACAATTTCAGCATATCCCGGTGCAAAGGTTGTATTTGACTTTGAGGGTCAGGCAGTTTCAGGTTCTGCAAGAGGATTTGTTCTTGACGGTTCATACTGGCACTTCTATGGCTTTGAAATCAAGAATGCAGGCGATAATGGTATGCTTCTCTCCGGTGACAACAATATTATCGAAATGATGGTATTCAATGACAACGAAGATACAGGTCTCCAGCTTTCACGTTATCAGACTTCATACAGTACAATCGCACAGTGGCCTTCAAACAACCTCATCAAGAACTGTACTTCAAAGAACAACTGTGACGAGGCTACAATGGAAAATGCCGACGGTTTTGCTGCAAAGCTTACCTGCGGTGAGGGCAATATATTTGACGGCTGTATGTCGTACAATAACTCAGACGACGGCTGGGATTTATATGCAAAGACTGAAACAGGTCCTATCGGTGTAGTTACAATAAAGAACTGTGTCGCATTCAGAAACGGCTTCACAGAGGACGGCAGAGGTTACGGCGATGCTGACGGTAACGGTTTCAAACTCGGCGGCGGCGGTGTCGGTACAAGACACGTTGTTGAAAACTGTCTTGCATTTGAAAACCTCAACTGCGGTTTCACTGACAACAACAACCCGCTCTTTGGTGACATGAAAGACTGTACAGCTTATAACAACGGTATCGGCGGTAAGGGCAAGGCTAACTATATGGTTTACAGATGTGCTTCTGACGCTACATACGCAAATGTGATTTCATATACAAACACAAGCAGAGTTTCAAAGACAAATGCTGCCGGAATCAAGCTTTCAAATGATAAGTTTGTAGGTAAGATGACAAATTCAGTTTACTACAACAGCAAGTACTATTTTGCAAAGTCCGAAACAATGACAAACGGTGCAAAATTTGGTGATATTGTAACTCCTGCTGATTCCGACTTTATCACACTTGATGTTCCTGCTATGGGTGCTGACTTCCACACAGCTTGGAGAAATGCAGACGGTTCACCTAATCCGCATGGTTTCGCTGAAACGGCTTCAAACAGTTCATACAAGGGACTCGGTTATAAGATGTCCGACGGTACAGCACAGCCCCCTGTTTCTACACAGACAACCGCTCCGACAAACAGCACAACTACAACAACCACAACAACTACAGCTACAAATAAACCTCCTGTTGTTGCAGGCGGATATGTACACGACTTTACAGCTAACGGTACATCAAGCAGTTTCTACACAATTACAGGTAACCTCTCTACATCAAAAGGCACTGTAAATTATAACGGTCTTACCCTTAAGCAGTGCCTCAAGATGGAAAGTGCTACAAATATTACTTTCAATGCAACAGCAGCAGGTAAATTTACACTTGTATTTGCTGAACCTGCCGCAACAATCAAGATTGATGGTACTAAGTATACATCGTCAGGCGACGGAATAATCACAGTTGACCTTAAAGCAGGTAGTCATACAGTTACAAAGGCTGATTCTGCAAGTCTGTTCTATATGGTTTACTCCGCAGAAGGTGTGTCATCAAATAATTTAGCAGGTGATACAAATGAGGACGGAAAAGTAAACATTTCAGACGCAGTACTTATAATGCAGTCAATTGCAAACCCTGATGAATTCAAGATTAAAGAACAGGGTAAGATTAACGGAGATGTTATTGACAACGGTAATGGTCTTACAAATATGGACGCTCTTGCTATTCAGTATGTTGAAATCAAAACTATAACTACTGATTCATTCCCGATGACATCAGTTGAACTTGATGCTTTAAGTCAATAATATTCAGACTCCCTCAAATATAATGATATAATGAAAGAAGGAACTCTTTGAGTTCCTTTTTTCACGTTTTAATATATAAAAAGGACGGTAAGAAACCGTCCTTTTATAGTTTTACTGCTTGGCAACAGGTAAATCGTCACTTTTAAGTGTTTTTACTTCAACCATCTGAATAATAAAGGCATCATTGGCAGTTATTCCATCACCACGGTTATATACATCAGCATTCAGCTTGCCCTGTTCGGTAATTTTATATTCGTCAGGGTTTGCAATGGATTGCATGATAAGTACGGCATCTGAAATATTTATTTTTCCGTCCATAGTAGCATCACCGTTTAAAGTGCTGTTTTCGGAAACTGTTACTTCAAATGTCAGGAGATTGTGCATAACTTTGTAATCGGCTTTGTAATCATCTGTACATTTTACTTTTATTGTGTAAGTTCCTGCCTTTGTGCTGTCAAATTCGTGAGTGTTTACGATGAAAGCTTCAGGATAATCGGAGGGATTTACATGATTGAATATAGAGTCAACACCGTCTTTGCCATTTACTCCTAATTCATATGTCATGCTTACGTCAAGACCTGTCAAATCAAGTTTTTCGCCGATTGTATACTGTGTCTTTTTGGGTACTGAATTGAGATTCAGTTTTCCTTCGGCTAGAGTTGTAGCGGTAATTGTGACAGTAGGGTCGTTGCTTGCTGTTGTGGTCGGGTTTTCTGGTTTTCCTGTTGTCTGCCAAGGCTTTACGCCTGATTCGGGAAAAACATAGCCCTCGGGGCAGACATATACTGCAAAAGTTGCAATTCCGTTGAATCCATATTCTATTTTATGGTAATACGGAATGAATCCTTCTTCTGCTGTATGGTAATTATTTCCTCCGTTTGTATAGCCTTCGGGAACGTTGAGCATTGAAATCTGATATGTTTTATATGAATCGGGACTGTCCATTATATAATCAATGTCAATCTGATGAAGGGACTTGTCAGATGAAGTCCATGATTCAATTATATTTGCATTTTCGTCCAAAAGCTGTAATTCTGCACCGTTGACTGTCTTGCCTGTTATAATATCTTTTACGAAACACATAGCTGTAAAGTGACCTGTATATTTTCCGTTGGAATTAGCAGACGGTCGTGTTGTATGGACGGGATTATCTGTATCTCCTGTTGCAGTTGTTGTATAAATAGGGTGATGTGTACCGGAAGAAACTTCCTTTTCTGTTGTCTGAGTAGTATTTGTATTTTCTGTGGTGGTGGTGGTAGTAGTAAGTGCAGGAATATTTGGTCCTGTTGTTTTTATAGGTTGAGCCTGATTTGTGGGAACAACGTAAACGACCATTTCCACATCGCCCGAGAAGTCGGGAGTGATTTTTATCTGTTCTTTTGATTCTCTTGAATAGTCAAATACATATCCTTCGGGCAGACTGTAAGTTTCAAGATTATATACTGCTTCGGGTTCACTTGTGTATAACAAACATCTTATATCTTCTATAACGTGCGGTTCATCTCCTGAAGTGTACCATGATTCACGACAGTTTAACGGACCTGAAAAGACCATATTTGCACCCTCAACCTGTTTTCCTGTTGTGCTGTCAATTATACTGCATGATGCATTGAAATGCTTTTCGCATGCACGGTCGAGTGAAATTGTAAGTGTGTTGGTATTACGTGAAAAATCCTGATTTCTTATGTGCCAGTCTCCCGAGTCAACGATATGGTCTATTATCATGGTTTCGTTTCCACGATAAGTATATTCTTCAGGAATGTGTTCAAGTACAGCGGTAAGCAGAAACATTGAACTTGTGTCCTCAAGGGTATAGCTTATGTTCGGCAAGGTGAACGTACCTGTTTCGGTAGTATTCCATATGCCGAAATCACGTTTTATTACTTTGCTGTCAGGTGCTTCTGTTTCCACAAATCTTACCTGTACATCTTCAACGGGTTCTCCTGTTTCTGAGTCAACTACATTTACCGTGATGGCACGTTTGTCTTTTATCGGGAAATCAGCAGGTGTTTCTCCTTGTTTTCCTGCTGTGGTTACAGTATACAGACGATTGTGTATAGTTGATTGTTCTGATTCGGGTTCAGTGTATGCCAATTGAAAATTATCGGGGATTGTCGTTGCTGTTTGTGTGTATTCACTTTGTACGCCTGCATAATCTCTTGTGTAATTTTCAGGTATTACGTTTATGTCTGATTTCATTGGTGTCTGAACGGGTGAAGCACTTATTGATAACGGGGTCAGTGCAGAAAGTGCGGTTGTTAATGCTGTCAGCATTGACAATGATGTTTTTCTTAACATAATGATTCCTCCTTTTAAGGTTTAAACCTTTGTTTACTTATTAGACTTCCTTAATTTTCATTTCTCTCACAGAAAAATAACTTTTGTATCATTTGACGAATAATTACAATTATATTTATCTATTTTGCATATTAAGACTTTGTTT
>DETU01000054.1 GCA_002362175.1 Ruminococcus sp. UBA3280 | reverse complement strand
CTGCTCCATTGAGCTGAATTTTCAGCTTATTGATTTCTGCAACCGTCATAAAATTCAGGACGGTTAAAACTGGTCATCAAATTGAGGACAACCTACCGTCATGAAATTCACAACGGAAAAAGTCATTAGCTTTAACTCTGAAGCTTTTTACAAAGTTCTGAGCAGGTGACGAACTTAAAGAGTTTAAGACGATTCATCAAATTGATGAATACAAATATTTGCATTTGCAACCGTCATTTTGTCCGACGCAAATAAAAGAGAAATCTCATGCTATAAAAAATATCCGTCCAGTGCTTTACCGGACGGCTTTTTCTTTTATCTGCTACAATAATGTCACACTGTCACATTAATGTCACACTGCTTTGTGACGTTGTTAATCCCTATATTTAGGCAAAAAATGAATATTGTCATATTGTCCACGCCATTATGCTGTCTTATTCTTTTCTGTGAGTTCGGCAATTAGCGTGATGACTTTTGCTTTATCAGTTAAAGACATATTCTGAAAAGCTGTTGCTATCTGTATCGTCGTATCATCAAGAGTGCTGTTGTTGTCCGACTTGTTCCCGGTGTTTATATTACTGTTGTTATTGCCATTTATATGACTTGCAGTAATTATGTTTCCCGAGTTGTTATTACTGGTTATTCCGTTGGAATAGTCAATATTAGGATTATTAGTACGCCCTAAAAGATAGTCTACTGATACATCTAAATAATCAGCTAACTTTAGTAAAGTATCTCCGTTTGGAATAGTTCCGTTTTTCCATTTTGTACAAGTAGCACTTGATGCACCAATTATTTTTGCTACTGCGTTAGGTTTGGTATGTTTTTCCTCACAAAGTTTGTAAAATATATTCCAAAACATATAGACCCCCCCTTTTAGCAATCTTGCACAAATCTAATTTTGGTAAATTATACACTTATCACAAACTTAACTAAAATTAGAAAGTACTATTGACTTTCTAACTAAAGTGTGATATAATCTTATTGTAGTCAACAAGGCTACATTTTATCACTTTCAGTATAACATAAAGTTTATTGAAAGTCAAGTACCAAATAAAAAAAAGGAGGTGAAAAAAATGGAAAATTTTAAAATCAAGACCGCTGAGGAACTCTATGGAGAATGGAAGAAGTCAGCCGATGCCGTTTCAACAAGGCTGGATTTACTGCTCATGATTGAAGATATAAAAGAACAGTCATTTATTGCAGGGCATGACCTTGCAATTTCCGAAATCATAAAGTATATGGAGCAGGTGACGGACTAACTTTCTCTTTTATCAGCAAGACAAGGGAGGTGTATTTATGGCATATGTAAGAAAGCGTGGTAATTCGTATCAGATAACAGTAACATTCAAACCTGCTCAGGATATGACCGCCGAACAAGCAGAAGAAACGGCATTCAGGCTTGCAGATGAATTTGACATGATGTGTGAAACTGACAGGATAAGCCCTGAAATGACCCTTGCACAATTCTGTGAAATGTACCTTGACATCAAGAAAAATGTACTTGCAGAACGTACATACAAGCAATATATAGTTGTTATCAATAACTTGATATGTAAGTATATGGGTAACCTGAAACTGAATGAAATAAAAATATATCACGTGCAGAACCTTGTTAACATTCTCAGCAAATCAGGCATAAAACCTGCTACAATCAAAAGAAAATTAGCTGTTTTGCAGTCGGTCATGAAACTTGCTGAAAATCTTGACCTGATAGCCAGTACTCCGGTAAAACTCAACAAGCTTACTATGCCAAAAATCACCAGACCAAAGACGGAAATTTTCACAAAGAATGAAACGTCTGAAATGCTGGAACGTCTTGAAAAAGAACCGATGCAATTCAGGCTTGCAGTACAGTTAGCAATAATCACAGGTGCAAGACGTGGTGAAATTGCTGCCTTGAAATACAGTGACTTTGATTTTGATAACTGTACGGTTACTGTCAGCCGTTCTGCATATAAGACGACCGGAGAGCCTGTCAAGACAAAAGCACCTAAGGACAATGAAAGCCGTACAATAGCTGTAACAGCCGAAATACTTCATCTTGTACGTATGGCAAAAATAATGAACCGTGCAAATCTGAATGACTGGATTTTTACTGACGGAAGCGGTCACCTGCTCAATCCTCAGAGACTTTCAACAAGATTTTTCAGCTTTTTAAGAAAAAATGGTTTTAAACACAGGAAATTCCATGCTTTACGTCATACTTCCGCTACTTTGCTTTTATCCGGTGGAGTGAATATAAAGCAGGTGCAAGACCGTTTAGGACACGGTAATATCAAGACCACACAAATTTATATTCATTGTATACCTGAAGCGGACCGAACCGCTACCGACATTCTCCGTTCAATGCTGATAAAAAGTAATAATCCCGTCACCGATGAAGATGAAGCCATACAAAACGCAGGTTGAAAGGAAGTGAAAAAATGTCATTGGCAATCGGAAACAATATCAAAACAGCAAGAATAAATGCCGGACTTACACAGCAGGCATTAGCGAACAATCTTAAAATGCACCGTGTAACGATAGCGAACTATGAAAGAGAAAAGAGAAAGCCGTCGCTTGAAACACTTATAGCAATTTCCAAAACATTAAATTGTTCTTTGGACAGTCTTTGCGACAATAAGTAAAAAATACTATTTTTTTGGAGGAATCATGAACAAAGAGTTATACATACAGAGTGCCAATAGAATAAAGCCGTTTTTGTCTGATTATGTCAGAGAAATCACTAAGCCGACAAAGGTTAAAAATCAGTACATATGCCCGTTATGTAATTCAGGAGCAGGGAAGAACGGCACGGGAGCATTTACCATTTATCCCGAGACCAACAGTTATTATTGCTATGCGTGCGGTCGTGGAGGGGATATA
The DNA here is from genome assembly GCA_002362175.1 of Ruminococcus sp. UBA3280. Lineage (GTDB taxonomy): Bacteria > Bacillota > Clostridia > Oscillospirales > Ruminococcaceae > Ruminococcus. Next base: position 9,825 of record DETU01000054.1, on the reverse strand, counting down.
TTTTCCTTATATTCTGCGGTCAATCATATTGACTTCAAAGAATCTGCTGACAGGTTATCCGAAAAATACAGTGTTGATTTTAGTGTTTTAAATCCTGCTCCGACGTTTCATAAAAAAGAATCAGAGCAGGTGCAGAAAGATTATACAAAATTATTCCAGTATGCAGAAACACAGTTGACAGAGACCGACTACCTGAATAAAAGAGGAATCCCAGTTGAAGTACAGAAGCATTTCAGGTGTGGCTATATACCCGACTTTAACTATGGAAATAATCAGAAAATGCCGGTGATAATTATTCCAACGTCTAATTATTCTTTTATCTGTCGTTCAACGACTGGAAACATAAAGCAGAAAAGAGGGAAGAGCCATATTCTCAACCCGTCTGCACTGACTTCTTCTTATTGTTTTGTGGTTGAAGGTGAAATTGACTGCATGAGTGTTTACTCGTGCGGTCATAATTTTCCGTGTATTTCAACAGGGTCAACAAGTAACATCAGGAAAATTTTTGATTATGATGTGAAAAACACTGTTTTGATTATTGCTATGGACAATGATAAAGCAGGTCATCAAGCCACCGGAGAACTTGAAAAACTTTGTATTGAACATGAAACGCCGTTCATCACTGCCTCGGACATATGGAACGACTGTAAGGACGCTAACGAATTACTTGTAAAAGACTGTACAAGGCTTACTGAAAATCTAAAGAAATATGCAACACAGGCGAAAAATTTTGACCGTGTGGCATTTAAAAGACAACAGATAAAAGAAAAAAACAGCATTGAGCAGGTAAATTCCAAATCGGTCGAACCTGCTCAGGAGCAATGGGAAAAGCCTTTGTCATTTGACAAGCCTGAAAAATTGCCGGATTTTCCTTTATATGCTTTACCGGAATTATTACAGGAATATTTGCACGATGTTTGTGAATTTGTGCAGGTATCACACGAAATGGCGGTATTACCTTTATTATCCGTACTTGCAACGACAGTACAGGGTAAAGCTGTTGTAAAGCACCCTTTCAACAGTCATACACAACCATTGAATCTTTATACAATAACTGCTGCTGTACCCGGTGAAAGAAAGTCAGGCACACTTACGGAGTTTTTAAAGCCTGTTACAGAGTATCAGAACGAATACAACGAAAAGCACGCTCCCGATATTGAAAAGTACAGGACAGAACTTGCGTTCTTGGAAAGACAAAGAAACAACGCTATAAACAGTAAAAATCCAGACTTACAGCGAGCCAAAGATATTTCCGAACAGATATCAAGGTTAACGCCTGTCAATGAACTGATACTTAATGTAAGTGACGTTACACCCGAAGCATTAGCCTTTGAACTTGCAAGACAAGGTGAAAAAATGGGAATACTTGACCATGAAGGCGGGATATTCGACGTTCTCAGCGGTCTTTATTCAGGGCGTACACCGAATATTGATATTTTCTTAAAAGGTTATGACGGTGACCAGTATAACGTTTTGAGACGTGGAAACGGCAATATTTTATTGAAAAATCCTTTGCTTACTATCGGAATTATGACACAGCCTGAAAAGCTTGCAACCGCTGTTAAAAACAAGGAATTTATGGGTCGGGGACTTATGCACCGCTTTTTGTTTTCATTTCCGGAAAAGAAAGACCGGATAAATATTTCAAGTCCTGACATTCCGGCGGAATTATCGGGAGTATATGGAAATATCATAAAAATTTTATTGGAAAGACAAAAAGACAAATCAATTCCAGTTATGCAGTTTAATGAAGAAACAAAAGATTTATTTACAAATTATCATAATCACATACAACTGTTGAAAAGAGAATCAGAACACAGCCCGGACTTTCAGGAATGGTTGTCAAAGCACTTTTCACGTTCGTTAAGAATAGCCGGTATTCTTCATTTATTTGAAGCATCACCCGATAAGAAAATAAACGCCCTTACCGTTCAGAGAGCCATTAAAATTTGTGAATGGTCGGAAGCACACGCACGCAAAGCATTGTGTGAAAGCATTTCAGAAACAGATGAAGACCGTAATGCAAAGTATGTACTGGAAAAAATCAAGAATTCAAAAGCGGTGGAATTATCCAAGCGTGAACTAAGACGGAAATGCCGGAAACTCTCACCAACTGAATTTAGTGAAGTGTTTGAAATTCTTGTTGAAATGAATTACATAAAAGTTGAACCAAAAAAGACGGTTGGCAAAACACAAGAAATAATTAAAGTTAATCCGAAAATATAAAAAACAGCGTGCCAATGTGTCATTATTTAGTTTTTGGCTATTTATAGCGGTAAAAAATGTCACACTGCAACCGTGTCATTATGTGTCATTATGTGCCATTATTCAAAATGCCTGTAATAATGGCACGTTCTTTATAAAACGGCACACTATAAACGAGCCATTTTATAGCCCTATATTTAGGGGAATTTTTAAGGTTGGCACATTGGCACGCTGATTTAGTGTTTACAGAATATGGAGCAGGTTTATTTCTACCTGCTCATTTATTCTTTTATTTGGTATAGTTAGGAAACAAGAGAATATCAATAATATTATAACATTCTCCGGAAGTAATATCAAGACTTCAAAGGAGATATTTTTTTGTCGACAACCGCACTGAAAGAGGAACAAAACAATAATTTGTCAAATAAAGAAAAAACACCTAAAAATAGGTGAATTTTCATGGTGGAGCATAGGGGACTCGAACCCCTGACTTCCACACTGCCAGTGTGACACGCTCCCAGCTGCGTTAATGCCCCATAAATATATAATATCATATAAACGAAAAAATGTCAATACTTGTTTTTGATTTTTTTTTGAAATAATTTTTGTACTTGACATATTATATAAATAATGTTATAATAATTTTAGTAAATTCCCCCTGAAATTATATTATGAAAAGGAGATTTTATTATGCAGATTTTAAAAAAACCACAGCCTTTATTTTTGCACTTTTAAGTATGACAACAATGAACGGTATGTGTACTAACGCCGGCGGTGAGAAAGGAATATTTACTGACGAAACAGTAGAATTTTATAACTACTGGAAAGAAAGATATGTTGTACAGGATACATATTTAACTGACGAAAAACAGTATTATGTATGGTACAGTGATGAAGAATATTCCGATAACAATGCAGGTATTGAAGTTACGGTATCTGAAGCTCACGGATACGGTATGCTTATTTCAGCAAGTATGGCTGAATATGATGTTAATGCAAAGGATATTTTTGACGGAATGTACCGTTATTATAGGTCGCACCTCAGTGAAATTGGTCCGAACCTCATGGCTTGGCAGCAGCAGGACAACGGAACAGCAATTGTTAATGTGTCGGGAGCAGATTCCGCAACGGACGGCGACATGGATATTGCATACTCTCTGCTTATAGCAGACAGTGTGTGGGGAAGTGACGAGGAAATTGACTATAAACAGTCAGCTATTGATATTATAAATGATATAATGAAATATGAAGTCAATAAAACTGATTGGGTTTTACAGCTTGGTGACTGGGCATACTGGTCAGATGAAGGTGATGTTAATTATTCGGCAACAAGAGCGTCTGATTTTATGATGCAGTATATGCCGGTTTTTGCGGAAGTTACAGGTGACGACCGCTGGCTGAATGTATATGACAGTACATACCGTATTATTAATAGTATAGTTGATGAATACAATACGGGAATCCTCCCCGACTTCATTGTAAAGGATAGCGAAACGGGAAAATTCATTCCTTCTCCTCCGAACTTCCTCGAAAGCGATTATGACGGTTACTACTATTATAATAGTTGCCGTACACCTTGGCGTATAGGTATGGATTACCTTATCAACAAAAACAGTGACGCTAAAAAATTCTCTGATACTATAACTTCGTTCATTTCAAAGGCGACAAACGGTGACCCGTCTGAAATAAAAGCAGGTTACAAGCTTGACGGTACACCTATTGAAGATTATGACGATTTATGCTTTACTGCACCTTTTATGATTGCAGCTGCTTGCGGTGATAATACCGAATGGCATGACGATGTGCGTGATACTGTTCTTAGCTATGGTGAAGATGTTTATTTTGGTGATACAATAAAAATGCTTTGCCTCATGATTGACGACGGCGGTTGGATTGTTCCTGAAAATCAGGAGGAGAGTATTATAGGTGACGTGAATGTTGACGGAGAGTTCAGCATAGCAGACGTTGTTTCAATGCAGAAATATATTCTCGGCATTGAATCTCCAGACAACATTAAAGCAGGAGATATAAACGGTGATGAATCTACAGATGTTTTTGACCTTTGCATTATGAAAAAAATGATAATATCCTAATTATAATAAGAATACACCCTTTCCGTTATAAAAATATGGAAAGGGTGTATTTCAGTATGGACAAACTGAAAAATAAGTGTTATAATATAAACGTAATTTTTTGAAAACAGAGGTGACTTCCTATGAATTTTGACAGAGTGATAGCTGTACGGAATACAAAGACAATCTACCGTGACGGCGACAAGTGTATAAAAGTATTCAATCAGGATTATACAAGTGCGGACGTACTGAATGAAGCTTTTAATCAGGCTATGGCGTCAGAATCGGGACTGAGTGTGCCGAGAATAAAGGACGTTTCCGAAAATGATGGCAAATGGGCTATAACTTCCGAGTATATTATCGGTAAATCACTTTCTCAGCTTATGGACGAATTTCCCGACAGGACAGACGAATATCTGAATCTTTTCGTTGATTTGCAGTTGAAAGTACATTCAAAAAGCTGTCCGACCCTTAAACGTTTAAGAGACCAGATGAACCGAAAAATTAAAAATTCGGGTCTTGACGCTACAGACAGATTTGCACTCCATACACGTATTGACTCAATGCCCAAGCACAATAAATTGCTTCACGGCGATTTCAATCCGTCGAATATAATAATTTCCCAGTCGGGAACACCATATATTATAGACTGGTCTCATGCCGTTCAGGGAAATGCTTCATCTGATGCTGCCATCACTTACCTTACATTCATGCTCGGCAGAGACAGTTATACGGCAAACAGATATATTGAAATGTTCTGTGAAAAAAGCGGAACTGAATTGAATTACGTAAGGAAATGGTTTCCGATAGCCGCAGCGGCAATGTCTGCAAAACGCAATGGTGAAGAAAGAAAATTCCTGCTTGAATTTGCAGAAAAATCAATAAACGAAAAGAGGTAGATTTTTATGAAAGTAACAATATGTATCGGGTCGTCGTGCCATATAAAAGGCTCACGCAGTGTTGTTGAACAGCTTCAGGAACTTGTTGCGGAGAATAATCTTGGCGATAAAGTGGAACTTTCAGGTACATTCTGTATGGGAAAGTGCCAGCAGGGTGTATGCGTAACTGTTGACGAAAAATTCTTTTCAGTATCTCCCGAAACGGTAAAACAGTTTTTTGAAACGGAGGTCATGGCAAAGATATGATTTGTATTTCAGCTGAAAACGGAGGTAATATATATGTCTGATTTTCTTACCCTGAAAAAATCAAACTGTAAGAACTGCTATAAATGTATTCGTCACTGCCCCGTAAAATCAATACGTTTTTCAGGGAATCAGGCACATATTATCGGAAATGACTGTATTCTCTGCGGACAGTGTTTTGTTGTCTGTCCTCAGAATGCAAAGAAAATTGCGGACGGTACGGAAAAGGTACGTGTTCTTTTGCAGGACGGAAACCCTGTTATTGCAAGTATAGCACCATCATTTATAGCAAATTATGCAGGAACGGGAATAGAAGCTTTGCGTGAGGCACTGAAAAAGCTCGGTTTCTATGACGCTGAAGAAACGGCAATAGGTGCAACAATAGTCAAGACGGAATATGAAAGACTTCTGAATGAAGAAAAGAACGATATAATAATTACGTCCTGCTGTCATTCTGTAAATCTTCTTATACAGAAGTATTTTCCGAATGAACTTCCTTTCCTTGCAAAAGTTCTTTCACCCATGCAGGCACATTGTGCGGATATAAAGAAACGTGTTCCCGAAGCAAAGACTGTTTTTATAGGTCCATGTCTTTCCAAGAAGGACGAAGCCGAGATGTACGGCGGTATGGTTGACGCAGTTCTTACTTTTGAGGAACTTACAAAGTGGCTTGATTCTGAAAATATCGAACTGAAAAAGGAAATTGTCAGCAATGACGAGAGCCTTGCAAGGCTTTTCCCGACTACAGGCGGTATTTTAAAGACTATGACAAACAAGAATCCCAATTACACATATATGGCGGTTGACGGAGTTGAAAACTGTATAAATGCACTCAGGGACATTGAAAACAGAAATATACATAATTGTTTTATTGAAATGTCGGCTTGTTCTGGAAGCTGTATCGGCGGACCTGTTATGGAAAAATACCATCGTAGTCCCGTCAAGGACTTTATGTCGGTTTCGCAGTATGCGGGAAAACAGGATTTTGATGTTGCACAGCCTGAAATTCCTGAACTTGTAAAGAATTTCTCGTATATAGAAAGAAATACAGGTTTTCCGAGTGAATATGAAATAAATGAAATCATGAAACGTATGGGAAAATTTCGTCCTGAGCAGGAACTGAACTGTGGTAGCTGTGGATATAATACTTGTCGTGAAAAAGCCGTTGCGATATATCAGGGCAAGGCAGAAATTTCAATGTGTCTGCCGTTCCTCAAAGACAAGGCGGAGAGTTTTTCCGATACAATTGTAAAGAATACGCCTAATGGTCTTATTGTTCTTAATGATATGCTTGAAGTACAGCAGATAAACAAAGTGGCACTTTCTATCATGAATCTGCGTTCCGCTGATGATATTCTTGGCGACCAGGTTATAAGGATTCTTGACCCATGTTCATTTATAGAAGTACAGAGTACCGGCAGGGGGATTTATAATGAGCGTACTTATCTTGCCGAGTATCAGCGGTATGTTGAACAGACGATAGTTCCCGACCGTGAAAGCCATATGCTTATCTGCATTATGCGTGATGTTACCGACGAGGAAAATGAACGTGAAAAGAAGGAATCAATAAGCAGACAGACTGTTGAAGTTGCTGACAGGGTAGTTGACAAACAAATGAGAATCGTTCAGGAAATTGCCTCACTGCTCGGAGAAACTGCTGCCGAAACTAAAATAGCACTGTCAAAATTAAAGGAGTCAATTACAAATGAATGATTTGTGTGCGGATATTGGTTATAAAAGTATAAATCATTACGGTGAACAGCTCTGCGGTGACCATGTTGACATAGTTGAACAGAATGAAAATTCAACTGTAATAGTTCTTGCTGACGGTCTCGGAAGTGGAGTAAAGGCAAGTATTCTCTCAACACTTACTTCTAAAATCATTTCTACTATGATAGCGGAGGGACTTCCCGTTGAAGAATGTGTCGCAACCATTGCGGCAACATTGCCTGTATGTTCGGTTCGTGGCGTTGCTTATTCGACTTTTACTATAATACGTCTTATAAACAACGAAACCGCTGAAATTATTCAGTACGACAATCCGCAGGTTATTTTTATACGTGATGCTGAAAATACTGATTATCCGAAAACCGAAATGAACATAGACGGCAAGAAAATTTATCGTTCTGTAATAAAACTGCGTGAAAACGACATATTTGTTGCTATGAGTGACGGCTGTCCTCATGCAGGTATAGGAAATTCATATAATTTCGGCTGGAAAATCAAAGACATAATTTCATTTGTTGAGAGTCTTGTTCCTGTGGGTTTCACGGCAAAAACTCTTTCAACCATGATTGTTGACGAATGTGAAAAACTTTACGGATACAAAGCAGGCGACGACGCAACAGCGTGTGTTATGAAAATCCGCAAAAGAGAACCTATGAATATTCTGTTTGGTCCTCCCTCAAACCGTGATGACTGTGGAAGAATGATGAGTCTGTTCTTTTCAAAGGCGGGCAAGCATATAATCTGCGGAGGTACTACAGCGACTATTGCAGGAAAGTGGCTCGGCAAACCTGTGAGGGCAAGTCTTGAATTTGAGAGAAGCGACATTCCTCCGACTGCTGAAATAGAGGGCGTTGACCTTGTTACAGAGGGTGTTATTACAGTAAGCAAGGTTCTTGAATATGCGGTTGATTATCTGAATGAAAACAAACTTTATGAGGAGTGGAGTTTTCAGCAAAACGGTGCTGCAAGGATAAGCCGTATGCTTTTTGAGGAAGCGACGGATATAAACTTTTATGTCGGAAGAGCAGTTAATCCTGCACATCAGAATCCAAATCTGCCTATAAATTTCAGTATAAAGATGAATCTTGTTCAGGAACTTTCAGAATGTCTGAAAAAAATGGGTAAAAGAATAAAGGTTAGTTATTTTTGAGGTGACATATGAGAAAATTTGATACAAAAGTACAGTATCTTAAATATAAAGTACTGAGAGAGGTTGCAAAGCAGGCGTGGAATGATACACTTCTTGAAAACCTTATGAGTATTCCCCAAATTATAGTTCCCGGAAAAACACCTACAATGCGTTGCTGTGTTTATAAGGAAAGGGCTATTTTAGGGGAGATGGTGAAGCTTGCGATAGGCGGCGACAAGGAAAATCCCAATATAATTGAAGTAATTGACATTGCCTGTGACGAATGTCCCGCAGCAGGATATGAAATAACCGATTCATGCAGGGGCTGTCTTGCACACCGCTGTGAAGAAGTATGTCCGAGAGGTGCGATTACATATGACCACAATCACACGGGACATATTGATAAGGAAAAATGTATTGAGTGCGGAAAATGTGCGTCCGTTTGTCCTTATTCGGCAATTGTGAACAGAAAACGCCCGTGTCAGAATGCGTGCAAGATAAAAGCCATATATATTAATGACGAGAATGCGGCTTCAATTGACAATGACAAGTGTATAGAATGTGGAGCTTGTGTTTATCAGTGTCCGTTCGGTGCGATTATGGATAAGTCATATATTCTTGATGTCATTGATATGCTTAAAAAGAGTGAAAGCGGAAAAAATTTCAAAGTGTACGCAGTAGTTGCCCCTTCGATTTCAAGTCAGTTTTCATATGCGAAACTCGGACAGGTAATAAGCGGACTGAAAAAACTCGGTTTCCACACTGTAGTTGAAGCGGCACTCGGTGCTGATATGGTTGCGGACGCTGAATCACGTGAACTTGCTGAAAAAGGTTTCCTTACAAGTTCATGCTGTCCTGCTTTTGTAAAGTATGTAAAATCTGCTTTTCCCGAAATGGCGGAACATATTTCGCATAATCTTTCACCTATGGCTTCAATTGCCAAGTATATAAAGGAAAGTCATGAAAATGCAAAAGTTGTGTTTATAGGTCCGTGTACTGCCAAAAAATCGGAAGTTCAGCTTGAAACGGTAAAACCGTATGTTGATTCCGCCATGACTTTTGAAGAACTTCAGGCTTTGTTTGACAGCAGAGATATTGACATAACAACGCTTGAAGAAGATGTCCTGAACAATGCTTCTTATTACGGAAGAATCTTTGCAAGGAGCGGCGGACTTTCAACGGCTGTTGAGCAGGGTCTTAAAGAAAACGGTATTGAGGACTTTACGCTTGAGGCGTGTATATGTGACGGAATAGAAGAATGTAGGGCGGCACTCATGAAAGCAAAGCGTAATGTTCTTAAAGCCAATTTTATTGAGGGTATGGCTTGTAACGGCGGCTGTATAGGCGGAGCAGGCTGTCTCACTCATGGGGAAAAAAATAAGGCACAGGTTGACAAGTACGGCAGGAAAGCTATTGAAAAGAATATATCTGATGCTATATCAGTACTTAAATAATTTTACATATAAAATTTTTATCTGCTTTAAAGTATTGTTTTTTAATCGAAATGCATAAACTATACTCCGAGTAATTGTAAATTTATACAAAATTA
>DETU01000021.1:967-11368 GCA_002362175.1 Ruminococcus sp. UBA3280 | reverse complement strand
AGATATTTCTGTATTATATACAAAAAATACAACATTCATTTATTCAGAATCACCAAACAAATAAACGCCCGAATAAATTCAGACGTTTAAATTATTATTTTATTTTATTTACAATAATTATAGCTGTTCCGAGTACGGTTAAAACAACACCTGTAATACGGTTAAGTGTTTTCGGTTCTGCCTTGTTTGCAAACTTCGCTGCAATTCTTGCCCACAGCAGAGTAGAAAGAACACAGAAAAGCATCACCCATATATCAGGCATACCACCTATCGCAAAATGCGACATTGCACCCGTAAGTGCCGTAAACGTCATTATAAAAACACTTGTGCCGACGGCGGTTTTAAGTTCGTAACCAAGTACCCCCGTGAGAATCAACAGCATCATCATTCCTCCGCCTGCTCCGACAAATCCACAGATAAGTCCTATCACAATACCGCACACAACAGACTGTAAAAAACGTTTTTTAGGACTTTTTTCCTGTAGCTGTTCTTTAGTTGTCATAACAGGTTTAACAATGAATTTAATACCGAGAAGCAAAGTCATAAAGACCGAAAAACCACCCATTGCCGAGTTTGACAGAAAACTTGCGGCATAACTTCCCACCAACGTAAATATCAGAATCACAACCATCATGACAAGACCGTTTTTCACATCAAGATTTTTATTTTTACCGTAAATATAACTGCTTACCGCACTCGCAAGTACATCACTTGCCAAAGCTATTCCAACAGCTTCATATGCAGGTAAATCAAGAAATGCCACAAGCATCGGACTTATTACCGCAGCCGCACTCATTCCGGCAAATCCTGTGCCAAGTCCTGCACCTATTCCTGCAATAAAACTTATAATAAACTTAAAAAACATAATTTTACCTCACTCAAATATAATATAATCGGAATTATAATATTCAGGCATTGCATTGACAAGACCGTTTCCGTAATCAACCATATTGTCCTTTACTGCAAAATTACTGAACCAGCCGTCTACTACATACATTCTTCTGCCTGTATCAATTTCACCATACTCTCTGTCCATATAGAGTGTATTGTTTCGGAATACGTTATTGTAACCCCAGTCCGCAACCTGTTCGTGAATTTCAAAAGCAGCTACTATATTCGGGTTGCCGTTTCTGTAACCTTTATTATCGTGGACATTACATTCATTTCCTGCAATATCAATAAAACTTCCTGCATAATTTGCTCCTGTCATACCGTCGCCGTAAAATGTGCAGTTCATAATTTCCGTACCTGTTGTATACTCTTTTACGTCAATATGTTCCGCAGTAATGTTTCTGAATGTACAGCCGTCAACAACATTATAATCACATTTATAGTCAAAACCTGAAACCGTATATGAACTTCCGATATATACACCCTCACCGTAACCGGCAGTAATAAGACCGCTGTCATGAATATTACAATTCTGCACAAGACAATATGAACTTCCGTCACGTACCGCAACAGCTTCAGAACCTGTATTTCCTATATCACAGTTTCTGATAATTGTATGATTTGAATTGTCAAGAACTATACCCTTTTGTGAGGTACTTATACAAAGATTCTCAATAATCCAGTAATCACCTTTAATCTGCAACACATAGCCGTTTTCGGTACTTGTTCCCATAAACACAGGCGGATTTTCAGGATTCTCGGCTGTGAGAATAATCGGAGCTTCTTCCGTTCCCGAAGCAGAGGTATCAATTTTCTGTACTCCCTGATAAGTTGTATAGTCATAAGTACCTGACGCTACTGAAATAACGTCACCTGCCTGTGCATTTCTTACAGCGTTGAACAGTTCTTCAACTGTAGAAACAAGTACTTTTCGTCCCGTTTCAGAAGAACTTTGTGAAACAATCTCCTGACGCATAATAACCAAATCAAATACATCAGTCTGACCGTCTCCGTTCATGTCACCTGCACTGATATTTTCGGGCGAATCTTGTCCGAGAATAAATTCATTAAAGTCTACAATATCGTCAACACTCAATTTCCCGTCCGAGTTCACATCACCTTTTATATTTTCAGCAGACCTAACCGTTAAAGAAAAATTCTGAACAGTCAGCATAAACGCCGTACAGACAGCAATTTTATTAAATATTTGTTTTTTGTTCATATTTTCCTCCTGTTCTGAAAATATTTATTCTGCTGATTATATTATACTTTATTAGATTGAATTTGTCAAACTGATATATCATCGGCTGTACGTTCTGCTATCTCCAACATTTCGTCTGCTCTTTCAGGTAAATCAGAAAGATATGTTATCATAAGATTCTTCTTCGGATAAATTAAACATTTCTGTCCCCATTTTCCGCTTATTCTGAAACTGTCGTCAGTTATCCACATAAAATATCCATATCCGCCCTCATGGTTATCAATATGTGGAGAAACAGACTTTTTAATCCACTGTTCAGACAAAATTCTGTTTCCGTTAAAAATTCCGTTCTGCAAATAAAGCTGTCCCAAAAGACTAAGTTCATGTACTGTAAGCTCCATACCGCTCGCACCGTAAAAATGACCTTCGGGAGAGTTTTTATATACAGGATTCACAATTCCGAGAGGTTCAAAAAGCCTTGTATTCAGATATGAAAAAAGATGCTCGCCGACTGCGTTTTCACAGGCAACTCCGACAAGATAAGCAGGAATATTTGAATAGCTGAAAACAGGCGGACAGCTATAATCTACAGGCAAAGAAAGTGCGTATTCAGTCCAGTCGCTACCCGACGGACGAAACGGATAACCTTTCACCGACATGGTCATAAAACGTTCAACCGTAAGTTTTTTGAAATTATCAAGCTGAAATGCAGGAACAAAACAGAGATATTTTCTCTCAAGAAATTCGTAAAGAGGTACATCAACGGAAATTTTTCCCTCATCACAGGCAATTCCCACAGCAGTAGAAACAAATGATTTTGTTGCAGAATAAACGGGATAACGTACATCAGGCGAAAAACAATGTTTAAACACGATTTTTCCGTTCTGAAAAATTTCAATTCCGTATACATCAAGATTTTTCTGTTTTATCTGATTTATAAGATTGTCATACATAAAAAACTCCTTCATAAGTCAAAACATATGATTCAGTGAATTTTTTCAAGAAAAGTCTTGAATGTTTCAGCCATTTCCGCAGGAACAGACGCATATAATGTATGTCCTTCACTTGAAAGATGATACTCTCCGCCACACTTTTCCGCATATATTTTGCCTGCGTTCTGCCATGTAAGCGATTTTACGGGAGATTTCATACTGCTTATATAAAAACAAGCAGGACATTTTATTATTCCGCTTTTATCCGCTTTTACAGCATTTTCCGTTGCAAGTACAGATTCATCGAAAACTTCCTGATTAAGCAGATTCTTATAAAACAACTTCTGATACATCTTTTTCTCATCAGCAGATAATTCATTTCCTGTCATAAGTCCCGAAACATTTATTGTATAATTTTTAAGAAGTCTTGAAATCAGTCCACGCTTTGCAATAATTCCCATAAGCTTTTTCTGTTGCATTACCATTTTAAGTTTCTTGCTTTCGGGAATTTCTTTTGCCTGTGCAAGTGCCATATTCGGAAAAACCATATCAATTCCGAGTATGGCTTTTATTTCGTCAGGATAATTGTTTGCCCACCATATTGCTTCTATACCCGAATAGGAATGAGGTGCTAATATATAGGGAGGTTTCAGACCTGATTTCAATAACGCTTCCCTGCTCTCCGCAACAAGATTTTCTACTGTACGTTCAGTAGTCATTGAACCACTGAATCCGTAACCTGCTTTTTCAACAACCGCTATTCTGTAATCATCAGACAGCCGACGATAAAGTGGTTTATATTCAAGTACGGGAGAAGTGACACCCGAACCTGCCATGAACACAATAATATCACCTTTTTCACCCTCAGTGTATATGTTTAGAAACGTATTATTTACTTTTACTTTCTTTCCGTAAACCATGCAAAATACCTCCTGTTATTTTATTATTTTTATTTTATCACATAAAAAGTAAAAAAGCAATATCACAATAAAAATATCATATAATTCATAAAAAATTTACATATAATATCCGCACATTTTGTAATGTTCGTACGTTAAACAATATATAAACATATTTTATAGGAGGATATTATTATGAACAAAAAATTAGTTGCTATGATGTCGGCAATGGTCATGTGCTTTTCTGCACTGCCGATATGTAACGCATACGCCGAAACATATGTTGATATTATGCCTGAAATTCCTGTTGACGTACAGGACGTTTTTCCTGAATGGGTTCCCACGAATTTCACGGAGGCTTTAAATTTTGAAAACAAATACGGCAAAACTCACATCGAAGATGGTCTGATATGCTGTGTCCGCAAAAAGTATAATTACGACGATTGTAATAAATATCTTACGGAATATTCTGACGAAAGTAATATTGAAGTTATTTTTAATGAGACTTATAATTTCGTCATGCCCGAAAAGCCCGACGAATCCGACGAGGAAGCCTATCAGGAGTATCTTGACTTTCTGAATGAAAATTACATAAGTAACTATATTGAATATGAAGAATATTACGGTCATAAAATAGAAATAGAAGCGTATTTTGAATATGAAGTAACAGTTTATGCAATGAATCCGTCAGGCAGTGTTGACATTAACTGGATTGAAAAAACTCCACAAACTGACCGTATTGTAAGCACTCAGACGCTCTCGTTTGAATCGTCGGCAGACGGTGAAGTTACCGAAACCGATATATATGGCTGGTTTCCTGACTCAATAACAGAAGGATATAATTTCAGAAAAGAACATGGTACTGTTTCCACATATAACGGATATATTGTATTCTGTGATGATATATGCTATAACGGTGGTTACAGCCTGATATTTGAACAGAACGGAACGGCAAAACTTGAATTTGTTACAAGTGACAATCTGGACAGAACAACTGTTATGCCACCTCCTCCGGGAACAAGTCCCATAGTGGCAGAGGCTTATAAGCCAATTACTAATGGTACTGTAAAAGCGACATTTAAAGAAGCAAGAGAATGGGAAGCAGATGGTGAAGAAATAAATAAAACTGTGAAATTCTATGATGTTGACGAAAACGGCAATATAACAGAAATCGACGAAAGCAAATTCACTCCGCTTAATATGGGCGACTGCAATCTTGACGGAAAATTTGGTATTTCAGACGTTGTTATGTTGCAGAAGTGGCTTATAGGTTCGGGAAAACTGGACTGCTGGCAGAACGTTGATTTTAACGACGACAATAAAGTTGACGTTTTTGACCTCATACTTATGAAACAAGCTCTTCTTGAAAATCTTCCTGCAATCTCACAGGAAAACGAAGATATTTCAGACAACGATATATCAATACTGAAACAAACCGTTTTAGAAAAATATCCCGAAACCGATATGAGTGACTTTACTTTTGTATACGAACCCGACCATAAACTTAACAGTCAATTTAACGGCAAACTCTTTTCGATTTACTATAAAAACGTCCTCCTGCATGGTTACGGCGATATAAACACCTCCGGAAATGTATATGCCGTCATCAAGAATGAAAAGGACAACATGAAAAGTGTTGACATGAATTTTATAGTTGACCCTGAACGTTTCAAAGAAGTTGATTTAAACGGAGAATACAAGTCCGCAGAAGAAATAAAAGAATCTATTGACAAATATGAAATGGAATCAGCAGTAAAAGAACCGCAGTTTATAATTTATCCTGACTGGATAAGCGGATTTAATTATGAACTCAAACCTGCATATCTTGTTGAATGGCATGACTATGAACGTATTTATGATGCAGTTACAGGTGAGGAAATCGAATATATACCATACTTTGTAGTGTAAGCATTGACAGGAATCGAAAACCGTGATAAAATCAGTATATCATTATAAAATCAGGAGGAATGAAAAATGCTTAGTGATGATATGCTGAAATCAATGTCACAGGACGAATTAATAAAACTTATTCAGATTTACTCTAAAAACTGGCTTGCAATGGACGGTGCATGGTTTCAGGCGGTGGAAAGAAGTCGTGGAATGGACGAAGCGATGTTGCGTGATGCGGAGGCTTGGAAAGTATTTACGGTTGCGGAGGCAAGAAGAATAAAAAAATTTCTGAATCTTCCCGAACAGGCAGGGCTTGACGGTCTTGCAAAGGCACTTTCACTGCGTTTCTATGCCAATATAAATACCGCTGACATAACTATTGACGGAAATGTACTTATCTACAGAAATATTGACTGTTTTGTTCAGACCGCAAGGAAACGTAAAAACATGGAGTATCACCCTTGCAAGTCTGTAGGAATAATTGAATACTCGGAGTTTGCAAAGGTAATTGACAGCCGTATTTCATGCGAATGTATCAGCTGTTACCCCGATATAAATGACAATACCTGTTGCTGTTCGTGGAAATTCACGCTTGAATATTAAAAAAATGCATAAAAAATAAAAGGAGTGTTTTGATATGTCTGAAATCAGGGGACGGGCGTACACACGTTATCAGCGTAACAGCCACATAAACCGCAAAAAACGTATAATTCATGATATGAATGATTACTGGTACTATCGTTATGACGGAATATTGTCAAAAGGTAAAATACATTGTTCATGTTCAATGTGTCGTCTGAAATATCGAGAATGTACCTCAAAACATGACAAAAGCTGTATGCTTGCAATAAATTATTCAGTTGATACTGTATTGAAAAAAATTTCAGATTGAATATAAAATTATTGATACAGAAAAAACATATCAGTGACATTCCGTATTATACAGATTGATATTTTCAGTAAAAAAGCCGTTTGTACTTATAAATACAAACGGCTTTAATTATATAAACTTATCAATAGAAATCAATGTAGTTAGCATCTACCCAACCGTAATAATCACCGTCGTCGGAATCATATAATTCGTACCATGTAACGCCCATTGAAGTACAGGTATTATATGCTGTCACGTGCCAGCCATCGCCAAGACTTGAACGAATTTTACCGACTGCTCCGCCCTCTGCAACATATGATGTTGTAAAACCTGCAACAGTACTGCCATGGCAATTTATCTGTCCGCTTTTATTGCATGAAAAAATTGTAGCCTTATTATTGACTGTCTTTTTACTTCCCGTATCAATATCAAGACGTACAGTTATTGTCTTTCCTGCCGTACCGTCATCATTATAGGGTGTTATATCGGCGTATACATAAGATACTCCGGCTGAAAATCCCGATACTCTAAATGACGAACTGCTTTCCTCACCACTGTTTACTAAAATCACTTCGTCGTAAGGCATATTGGCTTCATAATATTTATAAGTATAATAATCATAGTCACCGCTCACATTTATATAAATATCATAGCCGTTTCCGACAGACGATAATTGTTTAGTAATGCTTCCCGAAATTGACGGAGTTTTTTTTGTTGCAGTTGTATTGTTGGAGAAATTATCTCCTACTGTTCTTTCAATCAGAAATACACCCGATTCCGCAGGATATGAAACTGTTTTACCGTCTACTGTGTCTATGCCGTAAGTCGTGATTGTACCACTTATAACAACTTTTCCCGCCTCTGCTTCTGCAATCTTTATTCTTACAAGATTATCATAAACAAAAGATTCCGTTTCAACGGCGGTAACTTCGGCTTTAGCCTTTCCGTTGTTGCAGGTAAAGTTACTTAAAACCGCAACACCGACATGACCGCCGAGCTGTAAACCTGATTCGTCAAGAAGTTCATCCAGTTCAAAGGTAATATCATAAGTCTTGCCTGACGATATTGCAGTAGTTGCTTTAGCTGTAGTAACAGTGGTGGTGATTTTTTCAGACTTAGCCGTTGACCGTATATTTGTCGTTACGTATTCAGAATCCGAACTTTCATCATATGAAGAGTTTTCCATAGTTGAAAGTATTTCGTCCGCACCCTTTTTTATATGAACTTCTTCATATACAAAATAAGCGACAAAACATATTACTAACAGTCCGATAAGTGAAACCACTGCAATAACGATAGTTTTCTTTTTGTTCTTTACAGGCTGTGGCGGTATTGGAGGAGGAATAACAGGTCTCACATATTCAAACCGTGCAGGTTCTTCCACAACACTTTTTCCGCACCTGTCACAAAATCTGTCTGTTTTGTCAAGTTTATGACCGCAACGCTTACAAAATATATTTTCTTCTGTCGATATATCAGAAGAAACCGTTTCTGTTGTTTCGGGTTTTGTTACACTGTTCTTTGAAAGATTTATTTTCGGTCTGTTGTTTTTTTCAAGTTCTTTTCCGCAATTCTGACAAAACAGGTCATTTTCATCATTATCATGTCCGCAGTTCTTACAAATCATAATTTCACCTTATCCAATAATTTACCGAAGCCTCCCAGTCTGCTTTTGTCGTAATTACCTTTATACCACTTTGTGATTTATTGACATTTTGCAAAACATATGTATTTTTAAGCATCTGACTGAGGTCGGCAACAAAATTTTCTTTCTCCTTTTTAAGTTTTCTGCCTATTCTTTTAAGCTTTATCTTTATTCTGCGACCGTCAGCAACATCGACAATAAGAACAGAATGAAGCAAATTGAGCAGACACGCAAAGACAATAAAAATGCCACAGACAACAGCCTTGGAATCATCGTCCCAAAAAGGAATACAACATGAGATAAGTACAGCAATTATCATTAACCATTTACTTGCCCTGTACTTAACCTTAAAGGATACTATTTCATTATATGGTATTATAGTTACTCTGTCAAGCATATTTTCATGAGTTTCCTCACGTATAAAAAGATTATCATCAGTAACACAGAAATAAGCCTTTCCGCCTATAAGCAAATCCCATACATTAAATGTACGTCTAGGAACGTTTTTAAACTTATACTTTCTTTCATCAAACTTCTGAATAGCACAAACAGGTTCTGTTACAGTTTCATCTTCATTGACAGAAGCACCGCACTGATTACAGAATAAAGCACCGTCTTTTAATCCCGCTCCGCATTCTCTGCAAAACTGTCCTTCAGAAACGTTTTCTGATATAATTGTATTCTCCGTTTCTTCACACTTTATTCCGCAGTTACAGCAAAACATCGTACCGTCATTCAATTCACTTCCGCAATTCTTACAAATCATATCCGTCACTCCCAATCATAATCATCATAGTCATAATAATCATCATAACCGTCCCAAAACCATTCAAATTCTTCACCCTTGAAAATATAGTTGAAAAATCCTTCAACATCTTCTTCTGTATATAAATTGGCTGTATTGCCGTATTCGTCCGACAACTCAATGGCAAATACCTCAAATTCACCTTTTTCATGTACCTCAGAATCATATATGAAACCTATCTCAACTTCTATTTCTTCACCGTCATTACTATTACAATATCCGTTAAAATATACATACTGTTCATTACTGTCTTTCTCCTCGTCAAATTTCCACTTTTCCTTACGGAAAGAACTTGCAAACGCATCTCCTATTGTTATATCTTCATCGAAATAAGGAAGCGTTCCACCCTTTACCGTATCAATCGAAAACTTAGTAATTGAACTTATAACAACCGCAATTATAACAATAACCACAATAACAGCTGTAACAATTCCTATAATCAATGGCAGTTTCTTCTTTTTCCGAGTCTCCTCAAATTCCGCCTGATATTCTTCCCTGTTACGATAAACAGGTTTTCCGTCCTGAACTTCGGAAACAGTCTCCGTTATTTCTGTCGCACCCTGTAACGCCCCACACTTACCGCAGAACTTTGTACCGTCAGGAAGTTCATTTCCACATTTTCCACAAAACATAATTATATTCCTTTCATTTATTATATTATTTACTTTTTGTCTTTCAGTTCACCGCCGTAAAAATCATCACTGTGAACATACAAATTGTTTTCAAATGTTATTTCCGTATCATCAAAGAAAGTAACAGTGATGTTTTCAGGATATACTACCACCTCCAAAATACATATCTGAAATTTTAACAGCAGGTTCTACAATCGTTCCTGTAATACTCGGTGTTGATTTTAAAGTATCTTCTGATTCTTCACTTTTTTCAATTCATACTTAGCCGTCACTTCTTATCATCGCTAAAATAATGATAAACAGCCCCACAACTTCAAGAATACCGACAACCAAACCTATCCATGCTTTTGCACTGTCGGCTTCCTTATTTTTAATAGCAAGAGTTCCGCAAATCGTCGCAGGAATACCAAAAAGCAGACCTATCCCACAAAGACAAATCAACGGTATTCCCCACATGGAAAACTGTAAAGAAGATTCCGCATAATTCGTCTTGTTATCTGAATTATCCCATGTCTGAACGTTTGTATTTATGTAACTGCTATTTATATTCTGCTCACCGTCGGCAACTGCTCCGCAATTAGTACAGAACTTAGACCCTTCATTAATCTTACTTCCACAATTTCTACAAAACATAT
>DETU01000021.1:0-691 GCA_002362175.1 Ruminococcus sp. UBA3280 | reverse complement strand
CCACAATTTCTACAAAACATATTTAATTCCCCTTATTTTTTTCAGATTTTTCTTTCACAGACTCAACAGTTTTTAAGGTAATAGCATAAATCAAAGAGAATATTAAAATTATAATCTCTGCCTTTGTATTCATAAGAAACAAGCACGATAAAACAGATATTATTATATCATAAACAATATGAACAATATTCAGCAGAGCTTTAAAATCATCTTTCTTTCCGACCTTAAAATATATGAATTTGAATATATAAAACGGAATTTCCATAAACGAAAAAATGGACAGAAATAATCCGAGATGTAAAAAAAATACAAGCTTGTTTGTAGTAAGTCCCCACGTCAATGAAATCCAGTTGCGGAATATATACAGAATCAGAATCCCTATAAATCCCACTATCCAGTCAAAAACGCTGTTCATTTTCTTTTCGTCTATCTTTGCTAACCAGTTACCTCCCTTATTGATTTTTTGTGAATTTACTTCATGTATCTGATTATTGTTATTCAGAAAATTCCCACATTTTCCGCAGAACTTTGCTCCGTCAGGAAGTTCGTTTCCACATTTTCCGCAAAACATATTTTTATTACTCCTTTGATTTTTTTCAGTGATTTATATTATACACTAAAAGTATTGTATTGTCAAGTCAAAAGATACTATTACATTTCACCTCCTTTTCTGCTAAATAACAAAAATCAA
>DETU01000079.1:75985-76291 GCA_002362175.1 Ruminococcus sp. UBA3280 | reverse complement strand
AATAATAATAAATTACTGTAAAGGATTACAGAATTATTACAACAGATACAAAATAGTGAAACAATAAATAATATAAATCGGGGTCGTTTTTACTGAAATAAATATTATTCGCCTTATTTTACGGAAAATTACATAATTATACAGTTTTGTTACCATATCGTTACTGATTACAGACTGTAACCGAAAAATGTCGTTAAAATTCATTATATATGTTTTATCTGCACATAATTTATTTATTGACGGTTGACCTTAATAAAAAAATATGATAAAATATAAGTATATAAAAACATTTGTACGGAGGAGAAT
>DETU01000079.1:25883-75733 GCA_002362175.1 Ruminococcus sp. UBA3280 | reverse complement strand
CATTTGTACGGAGGAGAAATATGGATAAAATATCTGCTGAAAAACGTATAGGGGAACTGTCGGAGATAATTGAAAAACACAGCTATAAATATTATGTTCTTGACAATCCTGATATAAGTGACTATGATTTTGATATGCTTATGCAGGAACTGAAAAATCTTGAGGAACAGTATCCTGAACTTGTTCAGCCGAGTTCACCGACTCAGAGAGTAGGAGGATTTGCACTCAATACTTTTGAAAAGGTTCATCATGATGTCCAGATGGCAAGCCTTCAGGACGTTTTTGACTTTGAGCAGGTACAGAATTTTCTTGATAAATGCAGTACCGAACTTGTTTCACCCGAATATATTGTAGAGCCGAAAATAGACGGTTTGTCCGTATCGCTTGAATATACTGACGGTATTCTTACAAGGGCATCAACAAGGGGCGATGGTTTCACGGGTGAAGATGTTACGGCAAATATAAAAACTATCCGTTCTGTTCCTCTCAGACTGAAAAACGCTCCTGAATTTCTTGAAGTCAGGGGTGAGGTGTATATGCCGAAAAACAGCTTTCTTGAACTTGTGGAACAGCAGGAACTAAGGGAAGAACAGCCTTTCAAGAATCCGAGAAACGCCGCCGCAGGTTCTCTTAGACAGAAAGACCCTAAAATTACGGCGACAAGAAAACTGGATATTTTTGTTTTCAATATTCAGCAGTGCAGGGGACGTGATTTTTCAAGGCACAGCGAAACTCTTGACTACCTTAAAGACATGGGATTCAGAACAGTTCCGTCATATAAGGTTTGCAGTGAATATGACGAAATAGAAAGAGAGATAAACCGTATAGGAGAGGAAAGAGCAGGTTTTTCCTTTGATATAGACGGTGTTGTCATAAAAGTCAACAGCCTTTCACAGCGTGATATAATGGGTTCTACCTCAAAAACTCCTAAATGGGCGGTAGCGTATAAATATCCGCCCGAAGTAAAGGAAACAAAACTTATTGACATTGAGGTGAATGTGGGACGGACAGGTGCTATAACACCCGTTGCGGTATTTGAACCGATTACCCTCGCCGGTACAAGCGTGTCAAGGGCGGTGCTTCATAATCAGGACTTTATAAATGAGAAAGATATACGTATAGGCGATATAGTCGCTGTACGCAAGGCAGGGGAAATAATTCCCGAAGTAATCCGCTCGGTCAGACATGAAGAAAATACGGAAACTTTCAAACTGCCTGAAGTCTGTCCTGTATGTAATACGCTATCAGTAAGAGACGAAGGTGAAAGCGTTCTGCGTTGTCCTAATGTTCAGTGTCCTGCTCAGCTTCTGAAAAACATGATTCACTTTGCTTCAAAAAATGCTATGGATATTGACGGTCTTGGTGATGCAAATATGAAACTTTTAATTGATAGCGAACTTGTAAAGTCGCCTGCTGATTTGTATATTCTTGAAAAGGAGCAGTTATTGTCACTTGAAAGATTTGCTGAAAAGTCGGCTGAAAATCTGATTAAGGCAGTTCAGGAATCAAAGAGCAGGGGACTTGACCGTCTTATTTATGCTTTGGGTATACGTAATATAGGACAAAGAGCCGCTTTACTGCTTTGTGAAAGATTTCATGATATGGAAAGCCTGCTCACTGCGGAAAAGGAAGATATTTCGGATATTGAGGGATTCGGCGACGTTATGGCGGAAAATGTTGTAACTGCACTGCGTGAGCCTCACCGTCTTGAACTGATTGACCGTCTGCGTGAATACGGTGTAAATATGACATATGATAAACAGTCATCAGTCGACGAACGCTTTAAGGGAATGACTTTTGTACTTACGGGAACATTACCGACAATGAAGCGTGATGACGCAAAAAAACTCATAGAAAGCTTCGGTGGCAAGGTTTCAGGTTCTGTATCGAAAAAAACAAGTTATGTTGTAGCAGGTGAGGAAGCAGGAAGCAAACTTGTGAAAGCACAGAGTTTAGGCATAAACGTCATAAGCGAAAGTGACTTGCTGGAGATGACAAAATGATTTATAATGAAGAAAAACGTGACCTGTTTTCAGTTTCGGAAGATTATTATTTTGTACACTGCGTAAGTGCGGACTTTGCACTTGGAAAGGGAATAGCACTGGAGTTTAAAAAACGCTTTGATATGAAAAACAGACTTAAATCTATAGAAAAGACAGATTCAAAATGTATACTTATTGACAGGGTATTCAATCTTGTTACCAAAGAGACTTGGCGACGTAAGCCCACTATAGAAAGTGTAAATGAATCTCTGTCCGAACTCAGACAGCAGGTTAATGAAAAAGGTATAAAAAAGCTTGCCATGCCGAAAATAGCTTGCGGTCTTGACGGTCTGGACTGGAAAAATGTTTCTGAGCAGGTGAGGGATATTTTCAGCGATACAGATGTTGAAATACTTGTCTGCTGTTTATAAAAAGGAGGAAAATTATAATGTTGTATGTATGCTACCCGAAATGTTCGACGTGTAAGAAGGCACAGAAATGGCTTGACGACAACGGTATTGAATACGAAACAAGGGATATAAAGGAAAATAACCCGACTTATGATGAGTTGAAAGAATGGCATAGTAAAAGCAGTCTGCCGTTAAAGAAGTTTTTCAACACCAGCGGACTTTTATACAGGTCAATGAACCTTAAAGACAAGCTTGCGGACATGAGTGAGGAAGAACAGCTTGAACTTCTTGCAACGGACGGTATGCTTGTTAAAAGACCAATTATTATAACTGATAATACTGTGCTTGTTGGTTTCAAAGAAAAAGAATGGGAAAACATTCTGAAATAAACAAAAAAAACAACGGAGAGCATTTCATAGATACTCTCCGTTATTTTTTGCGGACTTTGTTATTTTTTTGTCAACCATATGCAACAAATATATTTTTTATTGTTTTAAGTGCTATAATAAGTATATGAAGAAATAAAAAGGAGGAATATTAATGAAACAATATAACGTCACGGGCATGACCTGTGCCGCCTGTTCTGCAAGGGTAGAAAAAGCTGTTTCAGATGTTAAGGGAGTTACTTCCTGTTCTGTAAATCTGCTTACCAATTCAATGGGAGTTGAGGGAAATGTTTCCGACAATGAAATAATAACGGCAGTTCAAAATGTGGGTTACGGAGTATCACTTAAAGGCTCTGAAAAAAGTCAGATAGGTAATAATGAAGATATGCTTAAAGACCGTGAAACACCATTGCTGAAAAAAAGACTGCTGGCTTCGGTGGGATTTTTAATCATACTGATGTATATTTCAATGGGTTACAGTATGTGGGGATTTCCTCTGCCGTCTTTCATGGACGGTAACTATATCATGCTTGGAATTGTACAGATGTTGCTTTCAGGTATTATAATGGTTATAAATCAGAAATTCTTTATAAGTGGTTTTAAAGGTCTGTTCCGTCGTTCTCCTAATATGGACACACTTGTTGCACTCGGTTCAGGGGCTTCATTTGGTTATAGTGTATGGGCGTTGCTTGCAATGACTGACGCACAGTTAAAAGGTCTTGAAACAATGCACTATATGCACGAATTTTATTTTGAGTCTGCGGCTATGATTCTTACTCTTATTACTGTCGGAAAAATGCTTGAATCACGTTCAAAGGGAAAAACTACCGACGCATTGAAAAGCCTCATGAAACTTGCACCGAAAACAGCCGTAATAATAGAGAACGGTGAAGAAAAGACTGTTTCTGTTGAGCAGGTAAAGAAAGGTGATATATTTGTAGTCCGTCCCGGTGAGAATATCGCAGTTGACGGAATAATTATAGAGGGTGAAAGTGCGGTGAACGAGTCGGCACTTACAGGTGAAAGTATTCCTGTTGACAAGAAAGCAGGGGACAGCGTTTCATCAGCCACACTGAATCAGTCAGGTTTTATAAAGTGCGAGGCAACAAGGGTAGGAGAAGATACGACACTTTCACAGATAATACAGATGGTAAGTGATTCAGCAGCTACAAAAGCACCTGTTGCAAAGGTAGCTGACAAGGTTTCGGGAATTTTTGTTCCTGCTGTAATATGTATTGCAATTGTTACTTTTATAGTATGGCTTATAGTCGGTCAGACTGTCGGTTATTCTCTTGCAAGGGCAATTTCGGTACTTGTTATAAGTTGTCCATGTGCTTTGGGACTCGCCACACCTGTAGCAATTATGGTCGGAAACGGCGTAGGTGCAAAAAACGGTATATTATTCAAAACTGCTGTTTCACTTGAGAAAACAGGTAAAACAAACATTGTCGCACTTGACAAGACAGGTACTATAACTTCAGGAGAACCGAAAGTAACGGATATTATTGCAAGTGGAGATACAGACGAGAAATATCTTCTGTCACTTGCATATGCTCTTGAAAGAAAAAGCGAACATCCTTTAGCAAAGGCTGTTTTGTCAAAAGCTGAACAGGAAAGTATATCTGTTGAAGAAGAAGTGACAGAATTTCAGGCTCTTTCAGGAAACGGTCTTAAAGCTTTAAGAAATAATGTTCAGATTTCGGGAGGAAACTATAATTTTATAAGTACTGTGGCGGATATACCGGATTCTATGAAAGAATGTTCTGAAAAGCTTGCGGAGGACGGAAAAACACCGTTGTTTTTTGCAGAGGATAACAAACTTGTCGGTATTATAGCAGTTGCGGACGTTATAAAAGAGGATAGTCCGAAAGCTGTAAGAGAGTTGCAGAATATGGGGATTCATGTTGTAATGCTTACAGGAGACAATAAACGCACGGCAAAGGCAATAGGCAGACAGTCAGGTGTTGACGAAGTTATAGCAGGAGTACTTCCCGAAGGTAAGGAAAGTGTAATCCGTAATCTCCGAAAGAAAGGTAAAGTTACAATGGTGGGCGACGGTATAAATGACGCTCCTGCACTTACAGGTGCAGATATTGGCATAGCAATAGGAGCAGGTACAGATGTGGCAATTGATGCCGCTGACGTCGTTCTTATGAAAAGCCGACTGAGTGACGTTCCGGCGGCAATAAGACTTAGCCGTGCAACTCTTAAAAATATACACGAAAATCTTTTCTGGGCATTTATCTATAATATAATAGGAATACCACTTGCAGCAGGTGTATATATAAAGCTTTTCGGCTGGCAGTTGAATCCCATGTTTGGTGCGGCGGCAATGAGTCTTTCAAGTTTCTGCGTTGTTACAAATGCACTCAGGCTTAATTTCCTTAAAATACATGACTCACACAAGGACAGAAAAATAAATAAATTTTCTACTGTTAAAGAAAATAATGTTTCGTCTGAAAGCAATACGGTTACAATAAAAATAAAAGGAATGATGTGTGGTCACTGTGAATCTCATGTAAAAGAAGCATTGGAAAATATAGACGGATTAACAGTAACAGAAATAAGTCATGAGCAGGGGAGAGCCGTTATTGAATTAAGCTATGCGGTTGACAATAAAGCAATTAAAAAAGCGGTTGAGAATGTGGGTTATAAAGTAACAAAGTTTGAATAAAATAAAAAAATCCGGAGATTTATTTTTCTCCGGATTTTTTTTTGCTGAAGTCAACGTCTGCCAGCGGATTGTTTTCAATTGCACTGCGTACCTGTTCATTATTAAGATGCGTATATATTTCGGTTGTGGAAATACTTGAATGTCCGAGCAGTTCTTTAAGGGTAAGTATATCAGCTCCGCCGTACTGATACATAAGAGTTGCAGCAGTATGACGCAGTTTATGAGTTGTAAATCCTTTTCCGTCTAGTTCGGCGTTTTTAATTGTATTTTCAACAATCTGCTGAACACGTCTTTTTGAAATACGATTATTACGGTTACTTATAAACAGAGCAGGTTCATTGACCGCTTTAAGATTCCGTTTTCTTATTTCAAGATAGTTTTTCAGTGCATCAATACACGCCTTGTTAAGATAAATGATTCTTTCTTTGTTGCCTTTGCCGAGAATCCTTATGCGGTTTTCAAAGAAGTCAACGTCCTGAATATTTATCCCGATAAGTTCACTTAAACGCATACCACAGTTGAGCAGGAGAGTAATTATACAATAATCACGTCTTGAATCGCTATTATCCGACGCTTCCAAAAGTCGCATACTTTCATTTAATGACAAAAACTTGGGCAGTGCCATTTTAGGTGACGGCATATCAATATCTCTTGTCGGGTCATATTCGGTAATATGTTCAACTTTAGTTATATATTTAAAAAAACTACGTAAAGATGATATTTTTCGGGAACGTGAACGTTTTTCATTATTACGTTTGTCCGAAACATAGAACATAAAGTTATATATATCTTTAACCGAAATTTCTTTAAGTTCGTCAATACTCATATTACTTATATCCGTATCATCGGTTTCATTTTCAGAATTTGTGTTGTTTTTATGTATGTACTTCAGGAAAAGACGTATATCAAAATAATATTCCTGAATGGTACGCTCTGAAAGCATTCTGATTACTTTCAGGTGTACAAGATAATTATTAAGAAACTCAGGATTATTTTCATTGTAATTCATCATTATTATTCAACCTGTCCTTTAATACTTTGAAATTCTTGCTTTTATTATATCATAAATTTTATCATGTGTATATATACAAAGTGCACAAAACTGTAACTTATTGCACCAAACTATTATTTGGTGCAATAAGATACAGTTCAGACAACGGCGGAAAATCAGAATAGTCTCGGCTTACAAAGTCCTCACAGCAGACCACAGAACCGCATAAAAGTCTGTTGACAGTCCTGCACTCCATTTTCTCGGGAGCATACACCGAACACTGTTCATAATGAATACACTCACGACAGTATCTGCACTCCTTCACTTCTGATTCTGATTCACTCTCGGGCTGTTTAGAAACAACTTCTTCTGTCTCGGAATTTGATTCAGAATCAGCTATGATATTCAGAATATGACTGAATGTCAGTTCAAAAGATACATCTTCAATCTGAAAATCAAGCATTTGTGACAACTCTATGATAACGTCATTTTCTGCCTTGAAGAGATGACGCACTCTATCATTACGTTCATCTTTTGATTCCATGTAGAATTTACTGCAAAAGTAATCTAAACGTACATCACCTAAAATCTGAGATAATGCACAAGAATTGAAATTTTCAAGAAGTTGAATTTTTGAAACACAAACACGAAGCTTTTCGGAAATTTCATGATGTTCATCAGAACATATTGAAGTGTTACGGTAAGCAGGCATGAGAGAATCTCTTTCAGTTTCATACTTTTCAATCAGAGATGTGATGTTACCATAAACAACATCTTCACATATGAAAAGCTTAACCGTTTCAGGTGTGTTGTTAACAGAGTACTTGCGTGTTGTACCCGATTCATAGTTGACTGTTATTGAATTATCAGTCCTGTTGTACTCATAGTTTGTTATTTTTGACATAATATCAGTCCTTTCTTTCCATGATTCTATTATATCACATATTACGTAATATATCAATGGCATATTACGTAATATTTAAAGCTTTTTTGTACAATTTGCATATTGAGTAATATTGAAACAAATGATATAATAGATACATAAGAGGAGGTGAAGATATGAAGAAAGAAGAACAAATAAAGTATCAAAATAAGTATATATCCGAAAAATATGACCGATTCACAACAACATTTCCAGCAGGTCAAAAAGAAGTATACAGAAAATATGCAGAGAGCAAGGGGTTAAGCCTGAATGGCTACATCAACAAGCTTATCAGCGACGACATGAACGCAGGACAAAAAGAATCATGAAAGGAGTGTAACCGAATGGAAATAATTAAATATCCCTCAGAAGAAAGTGTGATAAACGCTATTAATGCGGACGAACCTTTTCTTGCTACAATATCATTTGACGGCAAAAAAGCTGTTATGTGTCAAATTGATGAAGCTATGGAACATCATATCTTGTTGATGAATGTAGGCTACAAAGATACGGACATTGATAAGTTTTTTCGGATAGTATTTGACAAGAGCGGTGCAGACTGGACATTTGTTTGTCCGCCTGATTACAAAAACATTACGTACAAGGACAAGCGGATAAAAGCGTTTTACAGGGACGGAATATACGTTATTTCTGACTTTTTGGAATCAATAGGGTATATTGTTGGAATAAACATTCCAAAACGTTATAGACGACATTTTGACATTATGAATGAAGATTGAAGCAAACAGGAACAGGGGTATTAATCCCCTGTTTTTCATTTTTCATCTTCATCACTGAAAAAACCCAGTAAGTGCCGTATATCCGTTGTAATTTCCTTAAAAGCATTAAGATATTGAGTAGCCTTGATAAGTTCGAGGCAGTCAACGTCATCAGCATCACGAAAACGGATATTAGACTGTAAATGACGTTTTTCATCTTCCAGACGAACACGGTTATTGTATATATAGGCAAAAAGCAAAGCTATTTCTTTCTGTGTCATATTTTCACCTCCTATTCTAAAAGCTCACCTGTTTCGGCATCAAAAATCAAATCATTCTCAGGGTCGGCAATAATCATTCTTTCAGGATAATCAATTGCATAAAGCTTGTATTTTCCATGCGACCAGCGATACCTTGAAATGAAAATAACTTCACCTTCCTTTTTCTCGTCATCGGTGTGAACCAAATCACCCTCAAAAGCGTCATCAAATCCCAACAGCTTACGAACGTCGGCAAAGCAACCGCCCCAGCTGGTTAAACGGCGATTATGAAGAACAGTAGAAAAAGTATAGACAACTTTATCTGTAAGCACCTGATTATCGGGGAAAATATAGTCAGACGGCTTGACGGCGTACTTTGCCACTTCCGCAACGGCTGCGGAAATATTACTAAGTTCAG
Source organism: Ruminococcus sp. UBA3280 (assembly GCA_002362175.1). GTDB lineage: Bacteria > Bacillota > Clostridia > Oscillospirales > Ruminococcaceae > Ruminococcus. The sequence continues at coordinate 66,971 of DETU01000079.1, read as the reverse complement.
GACGGTTGACATTATTATGTATTTTTCTTACATCAACCTGCGTTATAGTATTGTCTTTTGTAGCCCTCTGCCACATGGCAAGAAAGTCGGACTGATGAAGATAATAGTCTGACCTGAAATAATTATTGTCAACGGCAATAAGTACATGAAAATGAGGGTGATATGTGTCGCACTGACGGTTATATGTAATTTCAAGACACTTCAGATAGCCTTTACAGATACGTTTGAAAGCCTTGTATTTAAGCATTTTTGCAAATGACCTGTTTAAATGGTCAATGGTATCGGACAACAAGGAAGCCGAAACGTTACGGACAGTAAGAGTTAACATAATAAACTGATAATTGTTTTTCATATAATCAACGCAGGAATGAACCTGACTGTATATCTTTTTTGACCGACGCCATGCACACATGGGACAGAGTTTATCTTTACAGAAATTAGCCTTTGAAAGTTTGATATTTCCGTTGTCAATATGGGAAAAATCAAGAAATGAAGCACATTCCTTGACATTCTCACATTTTTTCTTAAAGTCGAGAGAAATTGCAAAGTCCATTCCTTTTTTATGCAGACGGTCATAAGACTGATGCAGGAAACGTGAATAAAGTTTGCGTTCTTTAAATTCGTTTTGCAGTTCCAAATCAATAGCATTTAAACTTTCTGTAAAGCTCATTTGTTAAAACTCCTTACATTTTTATTTTGTCCTTATTCCGTCAATTCTCAATTATGAATTATGCAACAGCAGAGTTATTTCTATATTATCAAGGAAAGGCACGGGCGAAACGCTCGCCGAAAGATTTTTATACAAATTGTATGATTCAGACCAATGAAAGTATTTCGTTTCCCCGAACGGAGACCGCAGTTGCGGTCACCGTTTCGGCGAAACCGAAATTTCTTTTTCAGTTGGTTTTGAATCGTTTTTAATCTGTTCTGATGCAGGCTTGAAACCTGAATCACGAAGAGAACAGATAGTTTTGTAGCTGTCAAACATACTGCGAAGCTCCTCATCATGAACGAAGAAGAAGAATTTTTTGAGTTTTCTTTCTTTAAGGCTACCCTGTTCGTCGAGAATAGGCTTGTAAACACGTACAAAAGTGATACAGCCGAAAACGGTAAAAGGGTAATACATTAAGTAAGTATTCTCACGTATCGGTTTGGCAACTCTTGTGAATACCTGTGATGTGGCAAGTATGCATCGTCTTACTTTTCGTTGCTGGGTTATGATTGTAAGCATATCGGGAGGAAAATTTTTTGACTGATTTGATGAAAACCAGTTCTGAATCTCGTCAATGCAGTCAATTTCACCGTAAATGCCGTTGGTGTCAAGTGTAAGCTCCTCCCATGATGTAAGTTCATAGTCCTGCATACTGCACGAAAAATTTGACCTGACAATGACACGGGGATATATTGTCTTGTATTTTCGGACAAGGTAAGCCATTAAAGTGGTTTTACCGCTCCCCTGTTCTCCGCAAAGCAGGTGCATACCGTACTCCTTGAAAGTGTTGGGGTCAATTGTTATGAGGTCATGGGCGAGCTGTTTTGGAAAATCTATGAATATTCTGCGGATAACAGAGTGTTCTTTAAAACGTCCTTTTTCGTTTTTTATCGGCTTTATCTTTCCGATGAAACGCCAGTAGAGCCAGAATGCAAACACAAACACCAAAAAAGGTGAAATAACAGCAAAGAAAACAAGGAAAATTTTACAGATGAATATTATGGTTTTTAATAACATTTTTCAAACTCCTCAGAAGAAACTGTGTACGGAAGCGAATGACTTGAGACGGAGAAACAAAGCCCATATAATGTGGAAGCGGTCAAGTGAGAACGAAACAAGCAGACAAGTCAAAATAACATCAGTCGGCAGGAAGTAACCCAAAGGGCGAATTATTCCAAGAATAGTATCAAAAGCCTTATCGGGAATCACAATATTAAAGACATCAGGAAGCTTGAAATTTTCGATGAGATAGTTGACAGGTGACATAAGAAATTCAATAATAGCGTCGGTAATCAAATTAATCACCTCCTGTTCCGTTGATAATATCGGGAAGTTTTCGACGTGTTCTGCGGATAAAGAAATAAAGAATTATTCCCGTGTTGATACCTTTGATAATGTCAACATAAGGAGCAACAACGGAAAAATCAATAATTTCAGTCTTGAAATGACCATAAGTATCAGAATCAAAACCAATAGAATAAGAGGGCTGAAAATCATCAAAATCCGATTCATTCACAAGAACATCACCAAGCTTGATAATCTGATGAACAAAGCCGAAATGTTTGTTAATATCATCAACAAGATGTGTGAAATGGTCTTCCTGAGGAATAAAAAGATATTTAAGAAGTTCACCGAATTTATCAGGAAGTGAATTTACCGCACCGAGTATTTGAGAAAGAATGTTGTCGGTTGTTCTGAACTCACTTTCAATAACTGCAATAAGCCTTGTGAAATCAGCACTGACAGAACTTCTGATATTACCGAATTCAATATTGATATCATCAATCAGGCTGTCAATGGAAAGTTGAAGATTAGCAAGACCAAGAAGAAAAGGCTTTGAAAGATTATCAGAAGAAACATTAAAATTGATATTTTTAAGTTCTGATATGATTGTATCAAACTTGCCTGTAAAATCATTTACAATCATTCGTATTGATGAAACGTTGGATTTAATATCATCTGCAAAGTCATAATAATCAGACATAACAGTATCAATGACAGTTTCAAGACCTTTTCGGAGATTGCTTATTGAAATGTGAACTTCGGAAAAAAGTCCGGCAAGATTCTTTATTTCACCACCGACACTTACAAATTCAAGAAAAGCTTTTTTGAAGTCAAACAAATCAGTTTCAAGAGTTTTGAGATGTTTTTCAAAAACTTCCTGAAAAAGCTTGATATTAGTAGGGATACTATTGTTAATATTACCAAATCGTGTTTTGATTTCCTCTAAAGAATCTTCAATAATTGCAGTAGATACAGAGATTGCCATTGATTCAAAAGAAGTTGCAATAGCATCTAAAGCGTTTAAAATATCTTTAAAAGAATTAGAAAAAAATCAAAGAAATACTATAATTTGATATGTCCATTTTTTCACAACCTTTGAATAATCAACACAACGTGGAGAAAGAAACGATAATAATTTATAAAAAAATCCACCTGTACTCTCTCATCAGAGTGCAGGTGGATAATTTTCAACCAGTTCTCAAGGTTAACAAGCTAATATAGAACTTCTGAATCATTCTATTGATATTATCTTATATTTTAAAGTTTTGTATTCTATTAAATTATATTCACCCCCGAGCCATAACCAATAACACGGCGTGTTGCAACACATAACACAATAACCCCCGATTACTCAGGGGGTCATTTTTTATTTACAATAAAAGTTGATTTGCGTCACCTAATTCTTTATCAGGTCGTCCGGCAGTTGGTATGCATTTTGCACGGTATCTTTCAAGCTGAATAATCTCATCATCAGAAATCGTTTTTGCAGATATAAGTACTGCATTTTTTTTCAATGTCATAACCTGTACACCCTGCGAATCTCTTGTGACCTTCGGAAGAATCATTGATGTATTGAAAACAAGTGCATGACCACCTGAACTTCTCAGAAGTATATCGCAATCGTCTTTAATAAAAACTGCATCGGCAAGCGGAGATTTGTCTGAATATGCATTTGCAAGTTTTCTGCGGTTTGTTTTTGTTTCGTAGGATTTTAATGGTACTTTTGTAGCCTTGCCGTTTTCATAGAAGAAAACCATATAACCGCTGTAGTCTGTTGTCACTACAAGTGTTCTTAGATTTTCACCGTCATCAAATGAAAGCTTTGCGGGAATATAGTCACCCATTACACTGGCTTTAGCATCATCAAATGCACTTGCTTTTGATTTGTAAGCCTGTGCCTTGTCCGAGAAGAAAATAAGTTCTGATTTATTTGTGGCTTCAAAACTCTGACTGATATAGTCCCCTTCTTTGAGTTTCTGTTCACTGTTCATTCTGATGGACTGTGGAGTTATTTTCTTGAAGTATCCGCCTGATGATACAAAAAGATGTACAGGATAGTCAGGCGTGTCATCAATTTCCTGCTCATATAAATCTGTATTTTCGCAGATAAGTGTTTTTCTTGGCTGACTGTAATTTTTTATAACGTCACGGAGTTCCTTTATTATTATCTTACGGATTTTATTTTTATCCTGAAGAATTTCCTCCATTTCGGCGATGTCTTTTTTCAGACTGTCAACCTCTTCAATTCGTCTGAGAATATATTGTCTGTTTATATTACGGAGTTTTATTTCTGCAACATATTCTGCCTGCTCCCTGTCTATATTGAATGCTCTTTCAAGATTCGGGACAACATCATTTTCACTTTTTGTTTCACGTATAATGCTTATAGCTTTATCAAGGTCAAGCAGAATTTTTGAAAGTGCTTCAAGAAGATGAAGTTTTGCTTTTTTATTCTGTAATTCGTGATAAGTTCTCCTATGTATACATTCTTCACGAAAAGCTGTCCATTCCGTCAGGATTTCACGTACTCCCATTACCTTAGGTGTACCTGCTATAAGGATATTGAAATTACAGGCATAATTATCCTGAAGAGGAGTAAGCCTGTAAAGCTTCTGCATAAGCCTGTCGGGGTCTGTGCCACGTTTAAGGTCAATGGCTATTTTCAGACCGTCAATATCAGTTTCGTCACGTATATATGAAATTTCACGTATCTTTCCCGATTTGACCAGTTCAACTATTTTGTCTATAACTGCTTCTATGGTTGTTGTATAAGGAATCTGCGTAATTTCAATACAGTTTGCAGACTTGTCATATCTGTACTGTGAACGTACTTTTATACTTCCCCTGCCCGTCTCATAAACCTTTCTGATTTCATTTTCATCATAAAGCATAATCCCACCGCTTGGAAAATCAGGTGCTTTCAAAGTGGAAAGAATGTCATGCTCAGGGTTTTTCATAAGTGCTATTGTGGTTTCACATACTTCCGCAAGGTTGAACGGACATACATTACTTGCCATTGAAACAGCTATACCCGTATTTGAGTTTACGAGAACTGTCGGGAATGTAGCAGGGAGAAGTGTCGGTTCTGTCATTGTGTTGTCATAGTTGGGTACAAAGTCAACTGTTTCCTTATCTATGTCACGGAAAAGCTCGTTGCATATCTTTTCAAGCTTTACTTCCGTATAACGTGGTGCGGCAAAACGCATCTTACTGGAGTAAGCTTTTCCGAAATTTCCCTTTGAATCAATGTACGGGTGCAGAAGTGCTTCATTTCCCCTTGTCATGCGGACAAGAGTTTCATAAATAGCCTGGTCGCCATGCGGATTGAGCTTCATTGTTTCACCGACAACATTCGCAGACTTTGAACGCTCTTTATCAGGATTAAGCAGTCCCCTTTTGTACATCATATAAAGAAGTTTACGGTGAGAGGGCTTGAAACCGTCTATTTCAGGCAATGCTCTTGATATGATGACGCTCATCGCATACGGCATATAATTCTTTTTAAGGGTATCTGTAATTTTTTCGTCTATTATACTTCCCGACCCCTCAATATATGCTTCATGTCTGAAAACGGGCTTTTTGTTCGGAACTGTTTTTCTTCGTGCCATTCTATAAAATCTCCTTTTTATTTATATTCTGAACCTGCTCAGTGATTGTTTATTATTTATTACTATATTTGTACATAATTCACAATGACCCTACCGTGCGGAAATAACGTTGTCTGTGCATAATGCACATTATTTCTTATATTCTGAATACTGAACAGCAATTCTGTTCTCCGGCTGGGTATCGAACATATAGAGAACACCCAAAAATATATATTCAAGCGGTTTCATAATTAAATATACTATATCTGCCCTTGTACGCGTGGTTATATGTCTCGATACAGGATAACCGTATTTATCATAAAAATTTCTTATTCTGCGGTGGGATTTCGGAAAACGTTCTGCTATCAAATCCTCAAAGGCGTTTGCTATAAGTAACTGTCTGTTTACTGTTATCTTCTGATTACGGCGTATACCATAACGTACGGGTTTTACCACTTTTTCATGACCGCCTGCCGCAACCGTACATAAATAATGACCCTTATATTCAAGAGGCGGTGGAGGTATCTGTGTTGAGAAAGTCCAGTCAGCAGTCATGGTGAAAGCCTTTATAAAACCGTCTGCTCCCTGTCCGAGAAGTATATAGAGTATCTCACATATTACCGCTATCGGAAGTATAAGGACAAAGCTGAATTTTGTCATTCCCGATACGGTTGACATTATTTTATAAAGCTTCTCCCCCGCTTTCGTCCTGAATACCGTCTCACGTTCGTTTGCAAGTCTCACCTGCTCCGTTATGTGATAATGTATACGCCTCGCCGAAATAATTATGAGGTTGAAATAATACAGATAAAACATTATAAAGGTATTTTCAAAGTTTTTTATCATCTGTACCTGAATTATACCGAAAAGTAACAGCATGATTGCCGTAAACGCTATACACAACGCAGACTGCAAAGGCGGTGTTTTTTCGGGTTTCCTTACACAAAGTAATACCATACTTATAAAGCCTATTACCATGACCCACACTATTATCGCACCATATTCACTGTTAATCATTTCATGGTACTGGTCAGGATATACTGCTTCCGTATATGGTTTGTTGGTGATACCACCATGGATAGCACTTCCTATTAAACCCATAAGACATATATAATAAAATCCGCCTACAAATATAGTTGCCATATCTGTACTTATTGCCGTATGGTTGTTTTTAATAAAATTTCTTATATTGAAACCCGTAAGCATTAAAGGCAACCATACAAATGGTATACCAATAAAAAAGAAACTTACGATTCCTTCAGCTATATCATCAGCAAATAATCCGCATATAATAAAAGTCAGAAAAAAATTCATACATATCATAATCCAACCTTTATTTTTATGTTTTATTTGTTCTTCTTCGGAAAGTTCCGGTTTTAATAATTGATTTACAGTACTGTCAAATGATTTCCTGATACAAAATACCAATACAGATACAACTAAGATAAGATAAAAAACTACTTCCATTAAATTCCACTCCTTTCTGTTGAAAATGCACAAACGAGGTTGTTTCTGCTTAGTAGGGTGACTGTGAATTATGCACAAATTACAGTATATAACAAAATAATATCACAGAAAGGGTGTACACCTGATAATATCAGCTTATATCGGCAAGTTCAAGATAATCTGCACCATATTCGGAAATATACTGCTTTCTACCCTGCAAATCATCACCGAGAAGCATTTCAAATATTTCGGCAGATTCTGTTATGTCGTCGGCTGTTACCTTTATTAAACGTCTTGTATCGGGGTTCATGGTGGTGAGGGACATCATGTCGGGTTCGTTTTCACCGAGACCCTTTGAACGCTGTATTGTATATTTTTTATTGCCTATCATTTTGAGAATATGCTGTTTTTCCTGCTCGGTATATGCAAAATAGGTCTTGTCCTTAGTGTTAATCTCAAACAACGGTGATTCTGCTATATACACATATCCTTTTTCGATAAGAGTCGGTGTAAGCCTGTAAAGCATGGTGAGAATTAGTGTTCTTATCTGAAAGCCGTCAACGTCCGCATCGGTACATATTACAATCTTACTCCACCGGAAATTATCTATGTTGAATGTGGACAAATCCTTATTTGCTTTGGTATTGACTTCCACGCCACAGCCAAGAACTTTTATGAGGTCAGTTATTATCTCACTCCTGAAAATCTTCGTGTACTCTGCTTTAAGACAGTTGAGAATCTTACCCCTTACCGGAATTACTGCCTGAAATTCTGAATCACGTGCAAGTTTTACCGAACCTAATGCAGAATCACCCTCAACTATATATATTTCACGTCTTGTAACGTCTTTTGTACGGCAGTCAACGAACTTCTCAACCATATTTGAAAGGTCAATGCTTCCCGTAAGTTTCTTCTTTACGTTCAGACGGACTTTTTCGGCGTTTTCCCTGCTCCGCTTGTTTATAAGAACCTGCTCGGAAATTTTCTGTGCCTCGTCGGGATTCTCTATGAAGTATATCTCAAGCTGATGTTTCAGAAACTCTGTCATTGACTCCCTTATGAACTTATTTGTAATAGCTTTTTTTGTCTGGTTTTCGTATGAAGTCTGAGTTGAAAAAGATGACGAAACAAGCACAAGGCACTCTTCAACGTCTACATAGCTTATTTTACCCTCATTCTTCTGATAGCCGTTATTCTGTTTTATATAGCTGTCAATCTGATATACAAACGCACGTTTCACAGCATCTTCGGGAGAACCGCCATGTTCAAGAAAACTGGAGTTATGATAATATTCAGTAAGCTTTACCTTGTTTGAAAAAGTTACGGCAACGTCAAGCTTTACCTTATATTCGGGCTTGTCATCACGGTCACGTCCTCTTTTTTCGGCACTCCAGTGCTGAATTGTTGTAAGTGCCTTGTCCCCTGCTATTTCCGTGACATAGTCGGTTATACCGTTTTCATAAATAAATTCTGTTTCCGTGAAGTCACCGTTTTCGTTTTCAGAACGAAAAACAAAAAGTATATTGGGATTTACTACAGCCTGTCTTTTCAGAATATCACAGAAATATTCGTCAGATACAGCTATATCGGTAAATACTTCCAAATCGGGTCGCCAGCGTGTTTTAGTGCCTGTCTGTTTCTTACGGCATGGTTCTTTATGAAGTCCGCCTACATTGTCGCCTTTTTCAAAGTGAAGATTGTATTTAAAGCCATCACGTATTACTTCAACGTCCATAAATTCAGACGAAAATTGTGTGGCACAAAGACCAAGACCATTTAGACCAAGTGAATATTCATACGATTCTGCCGTATCGTCATATTTACCGCCGGCATAGAGTTCACAGTAGACAAGTTCCCAGTTATAACGCTGTTCGTTGTTGTTGAAGTCAACAGGACAGCCACGCCCGAAATCCTCAACTTCTATATCGTGGTTTCTGTAATGTGTTATGATGATTTTCTTTCCGTAACCCTCACGGGCTTCATCTATGGAGTTTGATATAACTTCAAATACAGAATGTTCACAGCCGTCAAGACCGTCCGAACCAAATATGACCGCAGGGCGTTTTCTTACTTTATCCGCACCTTTAAGCATTGTTATACTGTCATTGCCATAATCATTCTTTTTAACCATATATCTTTGTAGGCTGTTTTCCAAAACAGCCTCTCCTTTCCTTTTTATAAAACATTCTTTAATATAATACCACATTTTACAGACATTTGCAAGAAAATTTTCAAAAAAAAGAACTATTGTTCAAGCCTGTGTGCATAGTATAATTCCGGAGGTGTAGCTTTATGTTTATCGAACTTATCAAAAACCTTTTTTTCTTTGCCCTGCATATCGAGGGAAACAATGCTTTCCCTAAACCTCTTTCAAAAAAAGAAGAGGAGGAATGTTTCATTAAAATGGCAGAAGGCGACAAGTCGGCACGCAATAAACTTATAGAACATAATCTCAGGCTTGTCGCACATATAGTGAAAAAATATGTTTCTGCCGTTCCTGAACAGGACGAACTGATTTCAATCGGTACAGTGGGTCTTATAAAAGCCGTCTCTACTTTCGACTACAAGAACGGTGCAAAGTTCGCTACCTATGCAAGCAGATGTATTGAAAATGAAATACTTATGAGCTTCCGTTCCGCAAAGAAAACAGCAGGTGATGTATATATAAATGAACCTGTGGAAACAGATAAAGACGGAAATGCTCTCACATTAATGGACTTGATAGACGACGGTGTTGACATTCATGAGCAGGTTGATTTGATGATACGTTCAGGACAGTTATATGAGTTTCTTGACAAATGTCTTGACAGGCGTGAACTTGAAATTATAGTATACCGTTACGGTCTTTACGGAAAAAGTCCGCATACTCAAAGCGAGACTTCAAAAAAACTGAATATTTCACGTTCATATGTATCAAGACTTGAAAAGAAAGCTATAGAAAAACTGAAAAAAATGTACGATACAACACCTTTCTGAACAAAAAAAAACAGACCTGCTCATATTTTTCAGGTCTGTTTTTGTTCAGTATCTGCTTGTTTTTGCGTCTTTCTTCTGCAATCTTACATCTGAGCCGACGAAATTCATATTTACATACATTGTGGTAAGGCGTGACGCTACTCTTGCTTCATATCTTCCGCATATTCCTTTATAGTCAAGATTAGTACTTATAATGGTAGGCTTCTTACGGTTAAGACGTGTATTTATTATATTGTAAATAGTTGAACTGTAAAACTGTGTAGTGTGTTCCGTTCCCAAATCGTCAAGAATGAGCAGGTCGGTTTCCATAACCAAATCAGACATTTCAGAAGTATGCTCACGGCTGAAATGTTCCTTTTCCATTTCCTTGAGAATATTTATAGCAGAGTCATAAACAACGCTGTATCCCTTTTCAAGTGCCTTGTTGGCAACGGCAAGAGAAAGATGAGTTTTGCCGAGACCTGTGTTGCCAAATATGAGGAGGCTGTTTGAACGGGGAGTGAAATTTTCGGCATATTGCTTTAAATATTCAAAACAACGTTTCATATTGAAGTAATCACTTCCGCTGTAATATGAAAGGTCGAATGTATCAAAGCTTGAAAGTTCAAGCTGTGAATGCCTGTTTATTTCGTCGGCTTCAAGCTTTCCGCACAGTCTGGTGAAACATTCACACATATTGTTATCATAATATCCTGTATCATTGCATTTCGTGCAGGTATAATGAATATCAAGATAATCGGCAGGATAGCCGTTATTGACAAGCAGTTGTCTTGAAAACGCCTGTGCTTCAAGATTGTCACGTTTCAGCTGTTCTATTTTCTTCTGCTGAACATCTTTGTTCTTTTCGGAAAATATAATCTTTACGGCTTCCTGTCCCGTATTGAATATGGTGTCATTTATCACTTTAATCTGAGGAATTTTATTATTTATTTCATCTGTACGCCGTTCACTTTCCGTTACAGCATTTCTTCGGCGGTTCTGTATTATTATCTGTGCTTTTTCAAATATTTCGGATTTCATTTTATATTACCTCAAAATTATTTATACATATACGGCTGTACTTCTCAGCATCAAAGTCATCATTCTGTCTGTTGTATTTCCGGGAATTATTCTGCTGATGAACGTTATTGTCTTCGTTTACACCCTGCATATCCCTGATGCCTTTTTCATGCCAGTTTACAATAATGCCGTTAAGATAATTGAAATTGATATTGTTGAATTTCCTTACAGTAAGTTCGTATGCATAACTTATCATATCATCTGTTATGTTCATATTCTTCCACTGTTCTACCATTCTTTCATGTGAAACGGCAAGCCTTTCAACTTCAAGAATACGCATTACCTTGCGTACATATTCATGCGAAGATGTAAGACGCTGTACTTCTTCCTGAGCCTGTTCAAAAGTATTGATATTATCTTCTGCCCAGCAGTATGCAATTTTTTCTATGTAGTTAGTGCCTGTCTTTCCTATCATACAGCAATAGCTTATGAGAGTTATAATTACCTCTTTTTTAAGTCCGAGACTTTCATGCATATATATCAGGGAATTGAGACGGGAATGATTAAGAATACCAAGATGTGATTCGGCAACTTCAAAAAGTTCTGCTATGTCAGCAGATTCTTCTTTCATCTGTGCTATTTCAGTTCCCGACCATGTTCTTTTATATGGTGCAGGTTTTGTTTTTTTCTGTCCGGGCGGATTTTTTTCAGTTTCATTTTCCGGCAATGGCTGTGCATTTATTATTCCGGTAATTGATACAGGCTGAACAGGAGCAGATAAAGAAGCGGACACCTGCTGAGGAGTAAGCACATTTACCTGCTGCCAGAAAAGAACTGCATCTTTAGATTCCTGTACGCTTACCCCCGTATTTGCCGATATTTCTTCCGCAGTACAGTCACGACCGGAACAGCGAAGCAGATAAAGAAGCACTTTAATCTGTTCGCCGGTTGCAAGTTTAAGGAAATTATCGGCAACCACGCAGGGAACTCCGAACATAGTCCCCCATGCACCGCTGTCTGCTTTGAATTCCAGAATAATTCCTCCCTTCATATATATTTCGCAGAAAATATTATACCATATTTTTTCGCAGTTGTCACCATGCAAAATATACAATTTTTATTGTTAATCTGTCTCAAGAATTTTTTTCGCTGTTGAATATTTATAACTCCAGTGTTCAAGCTTTTCCTCTGAAACGGCATTTTTGTCTGTAATTCGGCTTCTGTCTGAGTTATGGGCGATGTCGGCAAGCTTTACCGCACGTGCGACGGGATTTGATTTTATTTTTTCTATATAGGAAAAATAGTCCGTATTTTTATCATGGGTAAGAAGCTTTAAAGCCTCCGTTACTTCCTGCGGGAAATCCTTTTCAAGCTGTTCAATTGTAACGTCCGTATCTTCGGCAACATCATGAAGAAGAGCGGTACACGCTGTAATTTCGTCGGTCATCTGTTCTGCGACGTGATAAGGGTGGAAAATATACGGCACACCGTTCACATCATACTGTCCATGATGAGCATTATATGCAATTTGCATGGCTTTGTTTGTAAGTTCCGTATAAATCATGTTAATCCTCCGAAAAGAAAGGACCGTGCAATCAGACTGCACAGCCCTTTGAAATTATTTGTTTCAGTCTTGGGGTTCAAGTGAGGAAAGGTCAAGCTTGAACGGTTCATATCTTCTGAAAGAAGAATCGTTCTTCTTGGGAACAATATTATCTGAAAGTTTTTCAAGATAGTCCACGAAGTCGTCATTGTATCTGAGAAGCTGAAGATTGTATATATAATCTTCTGACCAGTAGTCATCTTCTGTCATACGTTCTCTGAGGTCGCCTCTTATGATTACATAGAGGGTATTATCATCATACTGATAAACTTCCGCTTTGTTCATGCCGAGTTTTTCACTGAATACATATTCTTTGAACTCCCTGTCGGCTTTTTCGGCATCTGATTCTTCTTCATCGGCTGTTGTTGTTGAAGTTGACGAATCATCTTCCGTTTCGTCTGCGGTAGTTGTAGTATATCTTTGTACAAGACGCTCGTTTTCATAAGGGTCTGTTGTTGTAGTTATGATATTGCCGTCTGAATCGGTTGCTGTTGTTGTGGTAGTAGTTGTAGTAGTGGTGGTTGTTGTTTCCTCGCCGTCAGCAGAAGTAGTCTGAGCTGCAACATATTCATCATAATCTTCCTGCATCTCATTCATCTTGTACATTTTTTCCATGTCTTCTTTTTCGTTGTTTACTTCCTTTGCATATTCTTCTGCTTTTCTGCGGAGTTCCTGCTTTTTGTCATCGCTGAGAGCCTCACCGTTTTCGTCGGTCATACTGATTGAAATATACTTGACCCTTGCAAAGTTTTCGTCAAAATATTCCTTGAGTTCTTCTTCTGTACAGCCCTTTTCACTTTCAAAACCATAATAATGGTCAAAAATGTACTTCTGCATATATTCATATCCGCCGTAATAATTAGAACCGCTTCCCGTCGCACTTATAACGTCCTTTAAAGATTCCTTGCCGACACCGTTTTTTGTATAGATACTATTCTGTTCAGAATCAACAAAACTATCTGCTGTCTGTTCTATCTCACTGATTTCCTCACTTGAAAGCTGTCCGCCTATCCTGTTAAATTCATTTTCAATGGCGGCAATTGTGAGACAATATTCAGTAGCTTTGTTCTGAATCCAGTCCGAAGCTTCAATATCATCAATATGGGCATTCTTTACCTCCTTTACAGTAGGAGCAGTGCCGTTCTTTGTCTGTAAGATATTTGCAGCATCTTCATAAGCCTGAATGGTATAGAATATGAACATACCTGAGCTTACATCATATCCGTCTGCGGTCATTGCCATTTCAGTTCCCTTGCCGATTGTGGGAGTACAGCCGGCAACAGTAGCCGCAAGTGCAAAAGCCGCTGCCGACGCTACAAGTTTATTGAATTTCATCATTTTAAACATTCCTCCGATTAGTAAAATTTACAGATACTAATCTATTATACAACGTTTTTATGAAAATGTCCATACCCATACGGAAATTTTTTTCATTCTGTCACTTTATTTTCAGTTTTAAAAAAATTACCATAATTTATTTCCGCCTTGTCCTTGACTTACAGTGACAAAAATGGTAAAATAGAAATATATGTATTCTCACAAGCGGAGGTTTTAATGATGAAAGTAAATCTTATCTCACATACTCCCGACCCTGAAAAGCTTGCCGCAACCGCTGCAAAGCTCTGTTATTCAAGCAGTGACATCGATTCTCTCAGGGACGGTCTTACAGAAGAAAAAACTAAAAGTTTCATTGATATGCTTGTTTCCGTCGGTCATGAGAGCGTTATGGAACACGTTTCTTTCACATTCGGGATAGAGGGCATTTCACGTGCCTGCTCACATCAGCTGGTGCGTCACAGAATTGCTTCATACTCGCAGAAAAGTCAGAGGTATGTAAATGAAAACGGTTTTGAATTTGTCACTCCGCCCGAAATTGAAGCACTCCCCGAAGCAAAAAGCGAATTTGACCGTATAATGAATGAAATCACGGACAGTTATGCGAAAATTGCTGACCTGCTCACAGAAAACCATAAAAAAAGACTTATGTCAGAAGGTCTTGACGAAAAGACCGCACTTTCAAAAGCACGCAAAACCGCTAACGAAGATGCACGTTTCATACTTCCCAATGCCTGTGAAACAAAAATTGTAGTTACAATGAATGTCCGTTCACTCTTTAATTTTTTCCGTCACCGCTGTTGTCGGAGAGCACAGTGGGAAATACGTGCCGTTGCTGATGAAATGCTGAAATTATGCATGGAAGTTGCTCCGAATATTTTCAGCCATGCAGGTCCGTCATGTGTTGCAGAGGGAAAATGTCCCGAAGGAAAAATGTCGTGCGGTAAATTTGCGGAGGTAAGGGAATATTACCGAAAAAACAAAATTGATTGAAGAAAATGATTCCGATGACTGTATTTCTTCTGTACTGCGGACTATAATAACAGATATGATACAGAACACCCGCTTTTCTTCCTGACAAAATATATCGCTTATTTTATAATGAAAGGATTTTTTTACTATGATTTACGTTTTTCTTGCTGACGGCTTTGAAGAAACCGAAGCTCTCGCACCCGTTGACCTGCTCAGACGTTCGGGAAAAAATGTTGTTACCGTAGGTGTGGGCGACAATATAATAAAAGGCTCTCACGGTATAACCGTTATTGCCGATACTATCGCTCAGGAAATACGTCTTGACGAAGAACTTGAAATGATTGTCCTGCCGGGCGGTATGCCGGGAACTCTCAATCTTGAAAAATCGGAGTACGTTCAGAAAGCAATTGATTACTGCGTAAATAATAACAGATTTATCGGTGCTATCTGTGCAGCTCCGTCCATTCTCGGTCACAAAGGTCTGCTCAAAGGAAAAAAAGCTGTCTGCTATACAGGCTTTGAAACTCAGCTTGACGGTGCTGTTATCTGTGACGGTGCAGTGGAAACAGACGGCATATTCATTACGGCAAGAGGAGCAGGTGCGGCTATTGAATTTGGTCTGAAACTTGTTGAAAAAGCTGTCTCGGAAGAAGAAAGCAAAAGACAGCGTGCGGCTATTCTCTGCGACTGATTATGGAAGATAAAAAATTACTGCGGAAAAAATTTGCGGAAATAAGAAGCAATATTACCGACAAGTCAAAAAAAGATATTCTTATCCGTAATGCTTTTATGAAACATACCGCAGATTATGATACTTTCTTATTATATGCTTCATTCGGTACTGAAATTGATACTTCTTCCATTGCTGAAGAACT
The DNA here is from genome assembly GCA_002362175.1 of Ruminococcus sp. UBA3280. GTDB lineage: Bacteria > Bacillota > Clostridia > Oscillospirales > Ruminococcaceae > Ruminococcus. The sequence continues at coordinate 51,182 of DETU01000079.1, read as the reverse complement.
TTTCCGAAAATATATCGTTGCCTTTCCGAAATCACACAAGGACGGTATCATGACATTCCATGTTGTGAAATCTCCCGATGAACTCCATAAAGGTATGTACGGCATATATGAGCCTGACACTTCCCTGCCCCAGCCCGTTATAACCGACAGGACACTTTGCGTAATGCCCGGACTTGCTTTCATGACAGACGGTTCAAGGCTCGGTTACGGCGGAGGATATTATGACAGGTTTCTTGCAAAGTATCCGCAGATACATAAAACGGCTCTCTCTTATGAGGAACTTATTACCGACAATCTGCCTGTTATGCAACATGACCTAAAGGCTGATTATATTTTAACACCAGAAAGGATGATACTCTGCCATGCAGAACAAAGATGACAAGGACATCATAAATGATGACATCAGTGAAAATACCTCTCCTCAATCTGACGAAGAAGATGCGGTTATTACGGAAGAACCCGAAATCACCGAAGGAGAAGATTTTACTGAAGATTATGAGGAGTATGAGGAGTTTTCCGCTCCCGAACCTGACCGACATCACGAAGAAGAATATGATGAACCTGAAAGGGACGTTCCCCGAAAAAGAAAAAAGAAGAAGAAAAAGAGAAAAAGAAGCAGACTTCCCGGAATTATTATTCTTACAACATTTATATTTGCGGTTTCGGTATGTCTTGCACTCGTGATTATTGCTTTCGGTCGTGATATGCTCGGTATCGGAAAAAGTGAAAATACTCATCTTATCGTTATTCCTGAAGGAGCAACCACCGAAGAAATTTCAATCCTCCTCAAAGACGAGGGTATTATAAAGTCGCCTGAATGTTTCCAGCTTTTCAGCCGTCTGAGAAAATCCGACTCACTCTATATTGCCGGTGAGCATTTTGTACGTCCCAATATGGCTTACGAAACTATCATAAACGAACTGACAAGCATTGACGAGGAAAAGGAACAGGAAACAATTGAAGTTACGTTCCCCGAAGGTTCTACTCTCTTTGAGTCTGCTCAGATTCTTGAAGAAAACGGCATATGTTCCGCAGACGATTTCATCTTCTACTTCAATTCGGGCGGTCTCGGATTTGAATTTGAAAACAGACTCCCCACAGATGCCACACTTAAATTCTACAGAATGGAAGGCTATCTTTTCCCTGATACGTATTTCTTCTATGAAAATATGAGTCCCGAGCAGGTGTGTCAGAAAATCTATCTTAACTTTGACAACAAGATGACTGATGAAAGATACGCAAGAATGGAAAGTCTCGGTCTTTCTCTTGACCAGCTTATAACATTCGCTTCAATCGTACAGAAAGAAGCCGCAAACACAGACACTATGACTCTCGTTGCTTCTGTTTTCTGGAACAGACTAAGAAATGCAGATGTATTCCCTCTCCTCCAGTCAGACCCTACTTCAAACTATGCCGAATTTATAAAATCAAAAATGGAAGTATATGATAAGACTGTTGTTGATGCCTATGATACATATGTAGGTCCGGGACTTCCTCCGGGTGCAATATGTAATCCGGGAATCGAAGCAATAGACGCAGTTCTTGAAGCATTTGAAAGCAATTACTTCTACTTTATCGCAAACATATATACAGGTCAGACTTACTTCTCTGAAACTCTTGAAGAACATTATGGTTATCAGGAAATGGTTGAAGGACAGGTTGACGAGTATATAGCTTCCTCAGTTGAAGCCGAAAGAGAGGCTGAAAACAATGAGGAATCTTGAGGTTCTCGCTCCCGCAGGTGATGAGGAACGTTTCAACGCTGCGATAAATTATGGTGCAGACGCTGTATATCTCGGAAGAAAACAATTCGGTATGCGTTCTTCTCCTATGAATTTCGACTTTGAACAGCTTGTCAATGCTGTCAGTTTGGCTCACGCAAAGGGAATAAAAGTATATCTTACCTGCAACACTCTCCCACGCAACAACGAAATACCGCAGTTTGAACAATTTGTAAGTGAAGCTGTAGAAGCTGAAGTTGACGCACTTATAGTTGCTGATATAGGTCTGCTTGCCCTGATAAAGAAGTATGCTCCTGATATGGAAATACATATTTCCACACAGACAGGCGTTGTAAATTATGTGACAGCCCGTGAACTTTATAACATGGGTGCAAAAAGGATAGTTCTCGCAAGAGAACTGTCCCTTGATGAAATTGCCGAAATACGTGCGAAAACAAATCCCGATATGGAAATTGAGGCTTTTGTACACGGTGCAATGTGTGTATCATTCTCGGGAAGATGTTTACTTTCCCAGTATCTTGTAAACCGTGACGCTAATCGTGGAGAATGTGCCCAGCCATGCAGGTGGGGTTATCATCTTGTTGAAGAAAAACGTCCGAATGAGTTCTTTCCGATATTCGAGGACGAAAAAGGCACTTATATTCTCAATGCAAAAGATATGTGCATGATTGAACATATCGACAAACTTGCAAAGGCAGGTGTGGACAGTCTGAAAATTGAAGGACGTGCAAAATCGGCATATTATGTGACGGTAGTTACAAACGCCTACAGAATGGCAGTTGACGAATATTACAAGAACCCCGATAATTTCGTACTCCCCGACTGGATTCGTGATGAGGTTTACAAGGTAAGCCACCGTAAGTACTGCAATGGCTTTTTCTTCGGTACTCCCGAAAATTCACAGTATTACGAAAACAGCGGTTACATACGCAATTATGACGTTGTGGCGGTTGTTGAAAAGTGCGAAAACGGCACGGTATACTGTACACAGCGTAACAGATTCTTTGCAGGTGATACCGTTGAACTTCTTGCACCGTCTCAGAAGCCCGTAACACTTACTCTTGATACCCTTTACGACGAAAACAGTGAACAGATTCAGACAGCTAACCACGCTATGATGAAATTTTCCTTTAATTCTGATTTGACTTTTCCTACAGGTACAGTTATACGTAAAGAAACAAATTGACTATGACAGCTGTTGAACTCTATTATATGGGAATGGAATGTATGGATAAAAAAGATTATATGTCAGCAATTGAATATTTTCAGTTGTCAAATCAAATTGATGTACATTTCAAGACATTTGAGAAATTATTTCAATGTTTTTCGGAAGTTTCAGATACAGAAAATGCGTACAGGTGTATTGAAAATTCCTATACTCTTAATCCGAAAAATGACAAAACCACTTTTTTATATGCTGAATTCTGTCTGAAAAACGGAAAGACAAAACTTGCTTTGAAACTTCTTGATGAAATTATCGAAAGGAATCCTTCATACAGAAAAGCGGAAAATCTTCTGGAAAATATAAGGAGCAGGAAATAAAAAATCCTGCTCCTTATTTTTATGAATTTTTATCAACTTCGTGGAACTTTTTAAGATTTCCGATTTTTTCGTTTCTCTCGTCGAGAACCTTTTCAACGTCCGACCACTCAAGCCCCTGATTTGCACAAAGTACCATAACATGATACAGTAAATCGTTGATTTCGTTCATAAGCTCATCGTTGTCACCGTTCTTTGCGGCAATAACAGTTTCCGTTGCTTCCTCGCCGACTTTCTTACAGATTTTGTCAACGCCTTTGTCGAAAAGATAGCAGGTGTACGAATTTTCAGCGGAAGTGCCGTTTTCATACTGCTTTTTCCTTTCCTTTATCACTTCAAAAATTTCTTCATATACAGTCATTTTCAATTCTCCTCATTATTATAGATTTCATTAAAGAAACAGCTGTAGCTTCCCGTATGGCAGGCAACACCCGTCTGCTCAACGTTGACTAAAAGTGTATCATTATCGCAGTCGCCGTAAACAGAAACTACTTTCTGTAAATGCCCTGAAGTTGCACCCTTGTTCCAGTATTCCTGTCTTGACCTGCTCCAGAACCATGTATAGCCTGTTTCAAGAGTCTTTTTAAGACTTTCCTTGTTCATGTATGCAAGCATGAGGACTGTTTTTGTATTCACCTCATAGCAGATTGCCGGAATAAGTTCACCTTTGACGAAAAATTTGTCAAGGTCATTCAAATCAATTTTTATCATTTCATTCTCCTTTCTAAGTCCATAGTGACGTTATAAACATCGGACTTGAATCATCTGATTTTTTAAATCCGCAATTTTCGTAAAATGCAAGTTCGGCATCATATGCAACAACTACAATTCTAAGATAGTCAGCATATTTTTCCCTTATCATTCCAACAAGTTCCCTGCCGATATGTCTGTCCTGATATTCGGGATTTACAAGAAGATAATGGACATAAGCAGTCATGATTCCGTCGTCCATTGCACATATCATGCCAACAAGTCTGTCACCGTCCCATGCGGAAAACACCGTTTCAAAATTTTTCATTGCCGTCACAAGTTTATCGGGATAATGTCCCGAAGACCATTCAACAGACAGGAATAAATCTTTAAGCTGTTCACTGCTGAAGTCATGAGTATCTTTATATACTATATTCAATTTATCATCACCCCATTATTTCTATAAACGCACTTACGGCATTCCAGAGTTTTGACCATATGAATATACAACCGAAAAATGAAACCACTGTTATTATGAGTTCAGAAAATATTCTGCGGAATTTCCTGTCCGTATCAATGAACGCCATTATATCCATACAGAATACCGCAAGACATACTACCAATGAAATACTTCCTGCTATAATGCAGAACGGGTGTGCGTACGGGTGTTCAGACGTTCTGTAATCCAATACACAAAAAACATTTATACAGCATATGAGTCCGAGACTTCCGAAAATTCCGTAAATAAACGGATATATCTTTTTAATGTTTTTCATCTTACTGTAATGTTTCTGTCACGGCAATAAGACTTCACTTCCTGTACTGTAAGTTCTTTAAAGTGGAACAGTGAAGCCGCCAGTGCAGCGGTTGCCCCTGTCTTTTCAAAGACTTCTGCAAAGTCGTTTATCTTGCCTGCTCCTCCGCTTGCGATTACGGGAATACTGCAATTATTACATACAGCTTTCAGCATTTCAATATCAAAACCCTCTTTAGTACCGTCAGCGTCTATTGAGTTCAGACATATTTCACCTGCTCCGAGCTGTTCAATCTGATGTACCCAGTCAATAAGGTCAATACCCATGTCCACACGTCCGCCGTTTATATAAACCGTCCATTTATGGTCGGCAATTTTTTTAGCGTCAATACCCACACATATACACTGACTTCCAAAAATATCAGCACCGTCACTTATAAGCTGTGGATTTTTTACAGCCTGAGAGTTTACGGAAACTTTGTCCGCACCTGCACGGAGAGTTTCACGTATATCGTCAACTGTCTTTATTCCTCCGCCCACAGTAAGCGGTACAAATACTTTTTTTGCGGTTTCTCTCACAACGTCAAGAAATACTCCGCGTCCCTCAAAAGATGCTGTAATGTCGTAAAACACAATTTCGTCTGCACCCTGTCTGTTGTACTCCTCCGCACATTCAACGGGGTCGCCGACATCACGCACTCCTTCAAAATTAACTCCTTTTACAACCTTGCCGTTTCGCACGTCAAGACAAGGAATTATTCTTTTTGCAAGCATTTTTTCAGCCTCCTTTTTATTATAAATCAAACTTTGTAAATTTCACTTCTTTTTCAGAAAATCCTCATATTTCTCATTAATTTTTTCCCTGAGCTTTAAATAATCATCTTCACCGCTTATAATACCAAAACACTGTTTGTCATAATCGTTTGTACAGTATTCAACATAATGATAAAAAGTCTGATATGATTGGCTGATAAAGACCATATTTCATCTTCCTGTGTTTCTGTAATTTCTCCGATAATACCATAAGTTTCACGATATAGTTTTTCTGCACTGTTCCAGTGCCAGTCTGCTCGGTCTATTGTCATAGTTCATCTCCTTAATAGGTTTAATCCATTACAGACAAATCGTCTGTTGTTTCAGTCTATAATCAAAAATTCCCATGCACAACCATAACGAAAAAACAATTATAAATATCTTAAGATTTTTTTCAGCAATTCAGTATACCTTATTTCTTCAAAGAATATTCCAAAAATTAATAACTGAACCTGATTTTTGTCAAAACAACTGCTATAAATTATTTTCTTACAATATCCATATCAAACGGAATAAGTCTGATAACGTCTTTTCCTCTTGAATCCATAACGCTGTACATGGATTTCGGAAGATTAATCATGACAGTTTCATTTGAATTGTTGAAAAAGAATATATATTCATTTATACCGTTTGTACGTGTTATCACCTCAACGCCTTTAGGAAGTCCTTTAAGTCTCGGCACACCAGCCTGAACCATTATATTTCCTGCAAAGTTTTCATAAAAATCCATATCGCAGACTGTTCCGACATAATAGGCAACACCGTTACAATATCTGTTCATTGTTACCGCCGGACAACATCTGTAATAGCTTTCACAATATTCAGCATAGACTTTTGCAGTTGTAAGATGAAGAACATCACACCACTGTCTGCATCTGAATTTATTGCCTGCAAAGTCTGTTATACTCTGATTCACAGTATTTCCAATGGGGTCATACTCGGTTATTTCCGCACCGATAAGTTGTTTATAGACAGTCGGCAATACTTCCATTATGCAGTTATTGTTATTGTCCTTTACACCGCTTCTGCTTGTCATTACAAGAGCGCCGCCGTTTATCACAAAACGGTAAATATTCTCTGTGACTGCCTTTTCATTTACAAATACAGCAGGTGCAATGACAATTTTATATTTTGACAAGTCAGATTCAGCCGATACAACATCTATATTTGCACCGTATCTTGCAAAAGCAGTATAAAAATATTTTAACTGTTCCATATAGTCAAAGCCGTCAACCTGTGGCTGTATTCTGAGGGCATTATAGCAGTCGGGGGAATACAGAATTGCTATTTCCGATACAATTCTTGTTGATTCAATAACATCAAATTTTGAAACAGTCTTACAGAGTTCCGAAAACTCAAAATAACGACGTGTAGGTATATTATTATGGTCAAATATACCGTGCAGGAACATTTCTGCACCTTTCAGTGCAGTTCTCCATCTGAAATGAAGTATTGTATCTGCTCCGTGAGCAAAAGCCTGAAGTGAATAACCAACAAGCATACCCGGTCGCAAAGCTGGTGACATAGGTGTCCAGCCACCTATTGTACCGCTTATCTGTTCGGTAATCCAGAAATTATTGTTTTTTATTCCACGCATAAAATCAAGTTCAAATGCATGGGAATACAACGGATTGTCCTTTTCACCTACAGTTACAGGAGGGTAATTATCGTATGAAACAAAATCCGTTTCATTAAAAAGTTTATAATAATCAGGTGCATTTTCGCAGAACCAAGTATTAGTGGTTATTTTGGCTTTGGGAACTTCACGTTGTATCACCATTGCCAACTCTTTTACATACTCTGCCGTACATTCAGAAGAAAAACGTGTATATTCAAGACACAATGACGGATTCTGCCATGAAGACGGATAAGCTGTCGGAGGATTAATCTGTGAAACATCATTGTATTCTCCGCTCCATACACTCGTACCGAAAGCATCATTTATATTTTCAAGACTCTCATGCTTGTCAAGAAGCCATTTTCTGAATTTTTGTCTGCATACTTCACAAGTACAATGATACGCTTCAAGTTCGCTGTCAATCTGCCATGCGATAACTGATTCTCTGTGTCCGTAACGCCTGACAAGCTGTTCTGTGATTCTCTTTGCATACGCCATAAAAACAGGGGAGTTTATACACCTGTGACCTTTTATTCCCGTCTGAACACGGTTTCCGTCCTTACCCACCCGAATTATTTCAGGGTACTTTTCATAAAGCCATAAAGGTGGACAGTTAGTCGGTGTACAAAGCATTATTTCAATGCCATAACTTTCAAAAATCCTGACAACTTCATCAAGCCAGCCAAATTCAAAATGATTTTCCTGCGGTTCAAGATGTGACCACGCAAAATCAGCTATACGTACTATCTTCACACCCGTTTTCATCATAAGTTCAGCGTCTTTGTTCCATAGAGAAATGTCCCACTGTTCAGGATAATAATCAACGCCTATTTTCATAATCTTCCTCCTTGAACGTCAGAATTTTATCCCTATAATATTCGTATTGTTTTTCCCTTCTATTTCAGTTTTTATTTCTGTTCGCATATTATTTTCCGTTAGTCAGATTGCTGTCTGTCAGGTGACCGAAAATATAAAATATATATTCAGGCTTTACGCTATATGAACTATAGATGCAAAATTCATATCCTATTCCTGAATAATGACAATCTTCATCTTCTGTACAGAAAAACGGCTCTTTTTCCATGACCGCAACAAGTGTATAATCAATGACCACCATACATAACCATAACGAAAAAATAGTTATAAGGATTTTAAGAATTTTTTTCAGCATATTCAATAGCTTTTCTTAAATCCAATGTACCTTTATAGATAGACTTTCCGCATATTGTACCATAAAGACCCATTTCCTTACAAGCCTTTATATCGTCCATTGTGTGAACACCACCGCTTGCAATGATATTACAGTTTTGTGTACCGTCTGCGAGAGCCTGCAACTGTTCCCTGTTCACGCCTGAAAGAGTACCGTCCTTTGAGATGTCGGTGAAAATGAAGTATTCAACGCCTGACTTTATCATCTGATTTGCAAGGTCGATATAGTTTACGTCGGAAGTTTCAAGCCACCCCTCTGTTGCAACCATTCCGTTCATAGCGTCAATACCAACAACTATCTTTTCACTTCCAAATTTCTCAACGGCATTACGTACAAGTGAAGGATTTTTAAGTGCGACAGAACCGAGAATAACTCTTGAAATTCCCATGTTCAGATACTCCTGAATCGTTTCAAGACTTCTGATTCCTCCGCCGAGTTCTACTTTTAAATTCGTCTTTTCGGCAACGTCTGTATAGATTTTTGTATTGACGGGTTTTCCCTCTTTTGCACCGTCAAGGTCTACCATGTGAATCCATTCAGCACCTGCATCTTCAAAACTCTTTGCGGTTTCGAGATAGTCGGAAGCTACTTTTTCAACGGTTGAAAAATCTCCTTTGAAAAGTCTCACACAGTTGCCGTCTTTAATATCAATTGCAGGTAAAATAATCATATCAGACCTCCGAAATTTTTAAGTATTTTCAGACCTGTTTCACCGCTTTTTTCGGGGTGGAACTGAGCTCCGTATACGTACTTTCCGTCATGGACAAGTGCGGGAACACGTCCGCCGTATTCGCAGTATGCAGAAATATCGTTGTCTGCACATTCAGCCTTATATGAATGTACAAAATACACATATTCGTTTTCACCGAGACCATCAAGCAGTTTACAGTTATTCAAAACTTCAAGTTTGTTCCAGCCCATATGCGGAATTATCAACTCTTTTTCTTCCATTTTACGAACAGAACCTTTTATGAGTCCGAGACCATCACATTCCTCAAATTCATATCCTTTTTCAAATATCATCTGCATTCCGAGACATATTCCCAGAAAAGGCTTTTTTACGGCTTCTTCTTTTATGGTTTCAATAAGTCCCGAATGTTCAAGCATTTTCATGGCTGACGGAAATGCTCCCACTCCGGGAAGAATTATGGCATCAGCACTTTTTACTGAATCTTTATCAGAAGTCAGAATATTTTCAAGTCCGAGATAGTCAAGTGCATTCTTGACACTGAAAATATTTCCTGCTCCGTAATCAATTATTGCAATCATTATAATACCCCCTTTGTTGAAAGTACAGCACCGTCGGCATTTCGTGCAACTGCTGTTTTAAGAGCGTGTGCGACTGCTTTGTATACTGCTTCTGCTTTATGGTGGTCATTACTGCCGTAAAGCAGATTTATGTGAAGTGTCATTCCTGAATTGAACGCAAACGCACGGAAAAATTCTTCCGTCATGCACAAATCATACTCACCGCAGGACTGATTTTTAAAATCACAGTTGAACACAAGAAATGGTCTGTTACTCAGGTCAAGACTTGCCATTGCAAGAGACTCGTCCATAGGAATATATGCAGTACCGTAACGAACGATACCCGACTTGTTGCCGAGTGCCTGACCCAGTGCCTGACCGAGTGCAATTCCCGTGTCCTCAATTGTATGATGACAGTCAACGTGCAAATCGCCTTTTACTTTAACATTCATGCTTATACCGCTGTGTACTGAAAGTGCCATAAGCATATGGTCAAAAAAACCTATTCCCGTTGATATATCGGCATTGCCTTTATTGTCCAAAATCACAGATACATTTATATCAGTTTCTCTTGTCTCACGGCTGACACTGCCTTTTCTTATAAAATCATTCATGAAGAATTTCCTCCAGTGCCTTGAATAATGCGTTCATTTCCTCGTCTGTTCCTACTGTGATACGCATATAATTGCTGATTCTCGGCTTGTTCCAGTAACGTACAAATATCTTACGTTTTTTAAGTTCCTCAAAGATATATTCAGCGGATTTTTCTTTGTGACCTGCGAATATAAAGTTGCTCATTGAATCGGTAAAAGTGAAACCGAGTTCGGCGAGTTTCTTCTTGGAATATTCACGTGTTTCTATGATTCTGTTCACCGTTTCCGTGAAATATTTTTCGTCACGGACTGCCTCAGCACCGCATATCTGTGTAATACTGTTCATTGTGTAGGAGTTCACGGAAAATTTAACATCATTCATATATTTTATAAGCTTTTCATTTCCGACTGCAAATCCTATACGCATACCTGCCATAGAACGTGACTTTGAAAAAGTCTGTATAACAAGAAGATTATCGTATTTTTCAATGAGTGGCAGACAGCTTTTACCGCCGAAATCAATATAAGCCTCGTCAATCATCACAACAGAATCGGGATTTGATTTTACAATGTCCTCAATCATGTCTACGCTTTCAAGTACACCTGTAGGAGCGTTGGGATTCGGGAAAATGATACCGCCGTTTTCCTGTTTGTAGTCATCGGGATTAATTGTGAAATCCTCACGGAGCGGACAGGTTTTATATGGAATACGGTAAACGTCTGCCCACACATCATAGAAAGAGTATGTTACATCGGGAAAAAGTATCGGTCTTTCAGAATTGAAGAATGTCATGAAAGCCATTGAAATAACGTCGTCTGAACCTACTCCGACAAATACCTGAGACGGTTTCAGACCATATCGTTCCGCAATTGAATTTACAAGTATTTCAGAATCGGGATTCGGATAAAGTCTCATTGCCGAAACATCAAAATTATCAAGAATTTCTCTTACCGACGGAGCAGGCGGATAAGGATTCTCATTGGTATTGAGTTTTATTATATCCTTGTCTTTCGGCTGTTCACCCGGAGTATACGGAACAACCCTGCGGACAGCTTCTTCCCATTTATTTTTATTCATTTTAACCACTGCCTTTCTTTAAACAAAAGCCTGTCCCCGAAAGAACAGGCTTTCAGTAAATCATTCAAACCGTACCTTAATAGCGTTGGCGTGAGCGGTCAGACCTTCTTTTTCGGCAATAAGAACTATATCGTCCTTAGCTTCTTCAAGTGCTTCACGTGTATAGTAGATGTAACTTGAACGCTTTGTGAAACTTGCTACACCGAGAGGTGAAAAGAATCTTGCCGTACCGCTTGTGGGAAGTACATGGTTAGGACCTGCGAAATAGTCGCCGAGCGGTTCACTTGCATAGTGTCCGAGAAATACAGAACCTGCATTGTCAAGACTACCAAGAAGTTCCATAGGATTATCCATAAGAACCTCAAGATGTTCGGGTGCAATACGGTTTGCAATTTCAACTGCTTTTTCACGGCTGTCCGCAATAATTACCGCACCGTAATCTTCAAGCGACTTTTCAATAATTTCTTTTCTTGAAAGATATTCTTTCTGTCTGTTGATTTCCGCAACAGTTTCGTCAGCAAGCTTTTCACTTGTTGTAACCATTATTGCAGAAGCTAATTTATCGTGTTCAGCCTGTGACATCAAATCAGCGGCGGCAAACTTCGGGTTTGCTGTTTCGTCGGCAAGCACAAGAATTTCACTCGGTCCTGCAATCATGTCAATGTCAACCACTCCGTAAAGAAGTTTTTTAGCCGTCGCAACGAAAATATTTCCGGGTCCTACAATTTTGTCGCACTTCGGAATTTCTTCTGTACCGTATGCAAGAGCGGCAATAGCCTGAGCTCCACCCGAAAGGAATACTCTGTCAACTCCGCATATTGCAGCCGCAACAAGTATGTCCTTGTTGGGTGTACCGTCCTTAAGCGGAGGAGTTACCATTATAATCTCCTTTACACCTGCAATTTTTGCGGGTATTGCGTTCATCAGAACGCTTGACGGATATGCGGCAGTACCGCCCGGAACATAAAGTCCCACCCTTTCAAGACCTCTGATTCTCTGTCCGAGAATAACGCCGTTTTCCTTTGGATTTATAAAACCCTGTTCAACCTGTCTGTTGTGGAAATCAGCGATGTTTTCCTGAGCATTAAGAAGTGCGTTCAAAAAATCAGGGTCTGCTTCTGTAAGAGCGTCGTTTATAACGTCTCTCGGTACTTCATAATACTGCGGAAGATTCCCGTCAAATTTAAGCGTATAGTTCTTTACGGCATTGTCGCCGTTTTCTTTTACGTCCTCAATTATAGCCGTAACTGTTTCGGTTACTTTTTTATTTGTTTCACCGGCTCTTTTGCTGAGTTCTTCAAGAAATGCGACATCAGCAACGCCGTCTGCATAAATCTTTCTCATTTTACAGATTCTCCTCTATAAGTGTAATCAGCCTGTCTATTTCAGTTCTTCTGAGTTTGAGACTTACAGTATTTACAATAAGTCTTGCTGAAATCGGTGCAACGTCCTCAATTACTTCAAGACCGTTTTCTTTAAGCGTTGTACCTGTTTCTACTATGTCCACAATACCGTCTGCAAGTTCAAGAAGCGGAGCAAGTTCAACAGAACCTTCGATTTTTATTATTTCGGTATCCATACCCTTTTTTTCAAAGAAACTTCTTGCAACGTTCGGGTATTTTGTAGCTATGGTCTTGACACCGTAACCGCTGTAGAAATCATAGCCTTTTTTGGTTGCAAGTGCAAATTTACAACGACCAAACCCTAAATCAACAAGTTCAAAAAACTTGCCTTTCATTTCCATTATGGTATCTTTGCCGACAACACCCATATCGCACACACCGTGTTCAACGTATGTTATAACGTCGTTTGCCTTTGCAAGTACCACTTCAAGATTTGCGTCGGGAACGGGAAGAATGAGTTTTCTTCCCTTTTCGTGAATTGCAGTACAGTCAAAACCGAGTTTTTCAAAAAGACCGACTGTATCCTTTTCAAGTCTGCCCTTTGTAAGAGCGATTCTTATTGGTCTGTTCATTCTTCTTCCTCCCTGTCATCACTGTTTATTACAACAACTTTCGGAATTTTCTTTTCCTTTGCGTAACTTCTTACGGTTTCAAGGTCATCGAACAGTGCAATTTCAACAACAAGCCCCTGCTCACGAAGTTCCTGTGCAGATTTGAGTGCAGTCACTTCAAAGCCTTCCTCTGCATATACAACGGCATCGGTTTTAGGCATTACCGGAAGAATACCGTTTTTCTCTATTACTTTTGCCACTGCGTTTATATTTACCGCAAAACCAACCGCCGGAATATCATAGCCAAATTCAGAAATAAGCTTGTCATAACGTCCGCCCGAAATTACTTCTTCTCCGTGACCCTGTAAATATCCCTTGATGATGATTCCCGTGTAGTAGTCTGTTTTGTTTACAAGACCCAAGTCAACGGTTATTTCACCGTCGTTTCCGCAGATTTCAGCAGCGTCACAGTAAATTTCACGTAGTTCGTCAAGCAGACGTTTTATATTTTCGTCAGGCATAATTTCCTCTGCTTTTTCAAACACTTCTTCACCGCCGAAAAGAGCAGGCAGACTTTTCAGGGCATTTGTGACACCGCTGTTTCCGAGAGAATCAAGCAGGTCATTGAGAGCAGGAAAATTTTTTGTTTCGATAAGCATACGGATTTTTTCCTTTGTCTTGTCGGAAACTTCAAGCCTGTCAACAAGTTCCTTAAAAATACCTATGTGACCGATTTCAAGCGAAAATTCCATGCCAAAAGATTTCAGTGATTCAACAGCCGTTGAAATAACTTCAAGGTCTGCCATTTTAAGCTGTGAGCCTATCAATTCAATACCCGTCTGTACTATTTCGTCACTTCTTCCTTTGAGAGCAGGTTCGGTGCGGTAAACGGTCTGATTATAGAAAAGCTTGAGCGGAAGCATTGCATCTCTGAGACGTGTAGCAACTACTCTTGCTATAGGCATGGTAGTATCGGGACGCATTACAAGAAGTCTGCCCTTGCTGTCGGTAAGCTTGTATAAATTTTCCTGAGGGAAATAACGTGAATTAAGATTGAATACATCATAAAATTCAAGTCCGGGTGTAATCATTTCACTATATCCGTGACTTTTGAAAAGACGGACAAGCGTATTTTCAATATCACGTATCACTATACACTCACCAAAAAGGTAATCTTTAGTACCTTCGGGAGTAATAAGGTCATAATTTTTCATTTAAGTCCTCCAATCACTTTAGCGTGTTAACATGATACTATGATAACACATTACTGAAACAAAGTCAAGTTAAAAGAATGATAACTGTGCAGATTCGGGTAAATCACCAAAAGCCCCTATGCTTTTGAGCATATCTATTGTTGTTTTTGACGCACCGCTCATCTGCTGAAATTCGTCTATTGAAATAAATCCGCCTTTCTGTGCCGTTTCATAGATACCCATTGCAGCGGTTTCACCTACTCCGCTCATTGCAGAAAATGGTATTCTGAGTTTGCCGTCCTCAACAAGATAATCAACGGCATGGGATTTGAAAAGGTCAATAGGAAGAAATTCGAGTCCTCTTGACATCATTTCATTTGTTATCAGCAGAATATCATAAAGGTCATTTTCCTTTTTGGAACGGTTGTTGCCGAGTTCCCTGAGTTCCTCTATTCTTGCACGTACTGCTGTTTTTCCCTGCACTGCAAGTTCTGCATCAAAGTCCTCACCCCTTACGGAGAAATACGTTGAATAATATTCAAGAGGCATATGAAGCTTGAACCAGCCGAGCTTTATAGCTGCAATAACGTATGCGGCGGCGTGTGCTTTAGGGAACATATACTTTATTTTCAGACAGCTTTCAATATACCAGTCGGGAACATTGTGACTTTTAAGCATTTCGATAAGTTCGGGGGTGAAATTCTTTGAAGCCTTTCCCTTACGTGTCCACTCCATAATCTGAAATGCGTCTTTAGGGGGAACACCTTTATATAAAAGATAAGTCATGATACTGTCACGAGTTCCTATAACGTCCGAAATAGTGCATATATTCTGGTCAATGAGGTCTTTTGCGTTTCCAAGCCAAACGTCAGTACCGTGAGAAAGTCCCGAAATCTGTAAAAAGTCGCTGAATTTGGTCGGCTTTGCATCAAGAAGCATCTGTATTGTGAAATTTGTACCCATTTCGGGAATACCGAGACTTCCTGTCTTGCAATATATTTCTTCGGGTGTCACGCCAAGCACACTACAATCGGTACACATCTTTATAACGTCGGGGTCTGATGTCGGAACGTCCTTTATTTTTTTGCCTGTCAAATCTTCCAGATGCTTGTAAAGGGTCGGAACAACGTGACCGAGTTCATCAAGTTTAAGAATTGTATCATGCAAGGAATTGAAGTCAAAGTGCGTTGTTATAACTTCTGAGTCTGCCGAGTCCGCAGGGTGCTGAACTGGGGTAAAGTCGTAAACTTCATAGTCTGACGGCACAACAACCATTCCTCCGGGGTGCTGTCCGGTTGTTCTCTTGATACCCGTACAGCCTATTGCAAGCCTGTTCATTTCGGCATTGTTCAGGGTTATTCCGTTATCTTCACAGTATTTCTTTACATAACCGTAAGCTGTTTTATCGGCAACGGCTGAAATAGTTCCTGCTTTGAAAACGTTTGATTTTCCAAAAAGCTGTTCTGTATAGCGGTGAGCGTGCGACTGATATTCACCCGAAAAATTAAGGTCTATATCAGGGGCTTTGTCGCCGTCAAATCCGAGAAAGGTTTCAAAAGGAATATCATGTCCCTCACGGAGCATATCGGTATTACATTCGGGACATTTTTTCGGAGGAAGGTCAAAGCCTGAACCGTATTGACCGTCTGTAAGAAATTCACTGTGTTTGCACTTCGGACATATATAATGCGGGGGGAGAGGATTTACTTCCGATATTCCTGCCATTGAAGCAACAAACGAAGAACCTACAGAACCTCGTGAACCGACAAGGTAACCGTTTTCAACAGAGTTCCATACAAGTTTTTGTGCGATTATGTAGAGAACAGAAAAACCGTGCTTTATGATTGAAGAAAGTTCCCTGTCAAGACGTTTTTCAACAATTTCGGGTAATGGGTTGCCGTATATTTCATACGCCTTGTCATGAGTGATTTTTTTAAGTTCTTCCTCCGCACCATCAATAGTGGGGGTAAAAGTTCCTTTCGGGATAGGTCTTACCACTTCAACCATATCGGCAATCATATTTGTATTTGTAATAACAACTTCTTTTGCCTTATCCTCTCCGAGAAACTGAAACTCCGCAAGCATTTCTTCTGTTGTCCTGAAATAAAGAGGAGCCTGGTTTTCGGTATCTTTGAAACCCATGCTTGCAAGAATAATTTTACGGTAAATAGCGTCTTTAGGGTCTATAAAATGAACGTCGCAGGTTGCACAAACGGGAATATTCAGTTTTTCACCCAGTGCAACAATACGTCTGTTATAGTTCTTTAATTCCTCATCATTTTCGGCTGTTCCTTCACGCACCATAAACTCATTGTTGCATATAGGCTGAATTTCAAGATAGTCATAAAACTTTGCAAGCTTTTCAATTTCTTCTTCCGGTTTATTATTCAACATAGCCTGAAAAAGTTCTCCCGCTTCACAGGCACTTCCGAAAATAAGTCCTTCACGGTGCGACTGCAAAACAGATTTCGGAATAAGCGGTTTTTTATAGAAATAGTCAAGATTGCTGTACGATACAAGACGGTAAAGATTTTTAAGACCCGCCTGATTTCTTACAAGTATAATCTGATGATATGATTTAAGTTTTTTGACATCAACTTCATTGGTTTTTGAATTTAGGTCATCAAGAGTTTCTATATGCTTTTCACTGACAAGCCGTCCGATAAGTTCAATATATATCTTTGCAAGCATAAAGGCATCATCTGATGCTCTGTGGTGGTCGAACTTGCCGAGTTTAAGCTTTTTTGCGACGTAGTTCAGTTTATGCCGTCCCATTTCGGGGAGCATTACCTGACACAGAATAAGAGTATCAATCCAGTTGTATTCAAAGTCAATATTACTGCGTTTGCAGGCTTCATTTATAAATGTTGTATCAAAATTCGCATTATGTGCCACAAGGACGGGGTTTTCACCGCAAAACTCCATGAATTTCTTTATTGCTTCTTTTTCCTTGGGAGCGTCTTTAACATCTTCGTCGCTTATTCCCGTAAGTTCCGTAATATTTTCGGGGATATGCTTTTCAGGATTTACCTTTGTATTGAAACTATCTATTACCTGTAGATTTTTGAGTTTTACCGCACCTATTTCCGTAAGCCTGTCTCCTGAGAAACTAAGTCCCGTGGTTTCAACGTCAAAAATAATTATTTCGTCGTTAATGCTTCTGCCGTCGGGATTTTTAAGAATAAGCGGACGGTCGAGGTCGTTGACAACATAAGCCTCACAGCCGTAAATCACTTTGAAATTTTTCGGCATATTGTACATACAGTCGGGAAAAGCCTGCACTGCACCATGGTCTGTAATTGCCATAGCCTGATGTCCCCACATTGCTGCTCTGTTTATCAGCGTTACGGGGTCTGTTACTGCGTCCATTGCCGACATATTTGTGTGACAATGAAGTTCAACACGTTTTTCAGGATAGTTGTCCATTTTAGGTATCCTTTTTACTTTTATAACTGAGTTTGGCGATATAGTTATATCATGAGCAAAATTATCAAAATCAATTTTTCCCGAAACAAGAAGCGTTGTTCCCTTTTTCAAAGACGAGAGATTCATGCTTTCAACTTCATCGTTTTTTGCAAAAATCTTTACTTTGAGTGAACCGCTGTAATCGGTAATATCAAAGGTGACTACCGTTTTTTCGTTTCTTAGCTCCTTAAATTCAGAAGCAAAAATGTCACCCACAACAACAAGTTTATCACCTAAACGCTGTACCGCCTCTGAAATCGAAACGGGCTTTTCACGTATTGCCTTTCCTGTTACTATTTCCGCAGACTCCTTGTCAAATTCCGTATCAAGCGAATCTATATCAACAGGCTGACTCGGTACAGGCGGTGGGCATTCTTCGTCGGGTTTGTTGTTTTCCTGCACAAGCTGTGAACTGTAGTCGGGAAGTTCCGCTGATATTTTTTCAATCATTTCATTGTATTCTTCGGAAGAAACCGTCTCACCGCCGTTCAGATTTACATTTGTTTCAATACCGAACTGATTATATATAAGTTGTGAAAAAGAACGGCAGAAGTGATATTTTTCAAGAATATCCCTGCCACCGTGTGCAAGATTTATTGAAATTTTCTTTTCACTGAACTGAACGTCCGCACCGTCAAGAAAACCGTTTATTACAGGAATGTCCCTTTTAAGCAGTTTTAACATTTCTTCATAGCAGTTCCTGCCGAAAATCTCAGACGGGTAACGGCAGAAAAGGCGGATTTTGTCCACCTTTATTGCGTTTTCAACCGTTTTTTCAAAAGCGAAAATATCGTCACTCGGAACAAGCTTTTTAAAGAGTGCAAAAAAATTGATGTTATCAAGTTTTTCGGAATATGTAAGCTTAAAAATTTCTCCCTGTCTTATACTTTCAGGGATTTCACCGCAATATTCCTTTAAAAATTCAGACAGATTTATATTCATATCAAAGCTTGTCAATCTCCGCCATAAGCTCGCTGACAATATCCTCCTCTTTTATTTTCCGCTGTGAGCCGTCTTTTCTGAAAATGACCGCACAGCCGTTTCCTCCTGCTATTCCTATATCGGCTTCACGTGCTTCTCCCGGTCCGTTCACTATACAGCCCATTACAGCAACAGTTATATTCTTGTCCATATCCTTTACAGCTTCTTCAACCTGTTTCGCAACTTTTACAAGGTCTATTCTTGTACGTCCGCAGGTGGGACAGGCAACAAGTCTGACACACTCACGTTTTCCGATACAGTTCAGAATATCTTTAGCCGCATAAATTTCTTTTACAGGGTCGTCGGTAAGCGATACACGTATAGTTTCGCCGATTCCGTCGCAGAGAAGCGAACCGATTCCTACAGCAGACTTTATGATTCCCATACGTTCCGTACCTGCCTCCGTTACACCAAGATGTAACGGATAACGGCATTTTTCAGAAGCAAGACGGTATGAAGAAATCATCTTGTTTACATCAGATGACTTTATTGAAATCACAATGTCATCAAAATCAAAACGTTCCAGCAGTTCAGCATGATTCAAAGCACTCTCCACAAGAGCTTCGGGCGTGGGCGAACCGTACTTGGCAAGCAGTTCCTTTTCAAGAGAACCTGAATTAACGCCTATTCTTATGGGAATATTCTTTGAACGGCATACATCAACAACCTGTTTTACCCTGTCGTTTCCGCCTATATTACCGGGGTTGATACGGATTTTGTCAACTCCTGCGTGTGCGGACTCAATGGCAAGTCTGTAATCAAAATGAATGTCGGCAACAAGCGGAATCTTTACGGCTTCCTTTATTGCGGGAATCAGTCTGATGGCTTCCATGTCGGGAATAGCCGCACGTATAATCTCACAGCCTGCTTTCTCCAGTTCAACAGCCTGTTTTACACTTCCCTCTATATCGTCGGAACGTACATTCAGCATTGACTGTATATATATGTGTTTTCCGTCAAGAACGCAGTCCCCGACTTTTACGGGTTTTATATTTCTCATAATTGTCCTCCTCCTGAAATAAGACGCACAATATCATTATATGTTGCAAAAATCATTATACCGAAAAGAAGTAACATTCCGGCAAGGTGTACATATCCCTCATGTTCAGGCTTTACGGGTTTACGCCTGATAAGTTCGATAAAGCAGAAGATAAGACGACCACCATCAAGTCCAGGAATGGGGAGAAGATTGAATATACCGATATTTATGGTAATCAAAGCGGTCATATAGACGAGATTGAAAAAAGTGTCTTTTGCATCTTCACTTTCCTGAGTGGTTTCGTTTATAGCCGTAACAACTCCCACAGGTCCGGAAACATCTTCTTTTTTTGCCTGACCCGAAACAAGCTGTTTGAGAGACATTCCCACGATATGTCCCATTGACATAAACATTTCTCCCGAACCTCTTAAAACAGTAATCGGATTTTTGTTTTTCTGTACAAGACCAAAATCAACCGTTCCGCCGTTTGCGTTTTCAAATTTAACATCGTCAATTTCCATTTTTTCACCGTCACGTTTAACAACAACGTCGTGTACATTATCGGGAGAAGATGAAAGAATATAATTCAGGTCAAGCATACTGAAAATGCGTGTGCCGTCAATTTCATAGAAAATATCGTCGTGTCTGAGACCTGAATCATAGCTTGCTGAATGACGTTCAAGAGTACCGTCCTCAAGTTCTATGGCACTGAATCCCGATATCTGAGTAGTCGGAACAGTGCTGAGCATTGACATCATGACAACTATTGCCACAAACCCCAAAACAAAATTCATTCCTGCTCCTGCAACAAGTATTATCATACGTTTCCATAGTTTTGCACTGCGGAAACTGTGAGGGTCGTCAGAATCCTCATCTTCCCCCTCCATTGCACAGTAACCGCCGACGGGCAGAAGCCTGAGTGAATACATTGTTTCACCTTTTTTCTTCTGTATTATTTTAGGTCCCATGCCTATTGAAAATTCCAGTACTCTTACTTTACTTAGCTTTGCACAGATAAAATGCCCGAATTCATGAACCATTACTATAAGTCCAAAAATTATTATTGCAATAATTATGCCCATTGTAATATCAATCTCCTTTCAGAATGATTATTTTTCTATAATATTACGGACGTATTCTCTTGCGGAAATATCGGCTCTGACAACATCTTCATAACCGTTTATCTGAGCAGGGGCGAATTTTTCCGTAACCGATGACACTATTTCACCAATTTCAATAAACGGAATTTCGTCGTTCAGGAACGCTTTTACAGCTTCTTCATTTGCAGAGTTCACAAGGCACGGATACGCACCGCCGAGTTTAATCGCCTTTATTGCAGACGAAAGGCATCTGAAAGTCTCATAGTCGGGCTTTTCAAAGGTAAGACTGCCGTAATCGGTAAGTGAAAGACGTTTTGTCGGACATTCAAACCTGTCGGGATAAAGAAGTGCATACTGAATCGGAATTTTCATGTCAGGCACACCAAGCTGTGCAATAACCGAATAGTCGTTATATTCCACAGCAGAATGTACAACACTCTGACGATGCACGACAATTTCAATCTGTTCGGGTTCGAGGTCGAAAAGCCACTTTGCCTCAATAAATTCAAGACCCTTATTCATGAGTGTTGCGGAATCAATGGTAATTTTGTTACCCATACTCCAGTTAGGGTGTTTAAGTGCGTCGGCTTTTGTGACTTTCTTCAAATCTTCATAAGTCTTTTTGAAAAAAGGACCGCCCGAAGCTGTGAGGATAATCCTGCTTAACTGTTCCCTTTTGTTTCCCTGTAAACACTGAAAAATAGCGGAATGTTCACTGTCAACGGGGTATATCTTAACACCCTTTTCCTTTGCCGAGGACATTACTATTTCACCACCTGCAACAAGTGTTTCCTTGTTTGCAAGTGCAATGTCTTTTCCTGCGTTTATTGCGGTAAGGGTCGGAAGAAGTCCGACCATTCCGACAACTGAATTAAGCACAATGTCATTCTGCTTCAGTGAAGCAATTTCGCAGAGTCCGTCCATACCGCACAGAATTTTTGTCTCCGTATCCGCAAGACGTTGTTTAAGTTCCGTATATTTTTCCTTATTATAGATACATACATATTCAGGTCTGAATTTTCTTGTCTGCTGTTCGAGCAGGTCGATGTTGTTGTTGGCGGAAAGTCCGTAAACCCTGAAACCGTGCTTTTTACAGACTTCCAGCGACTGCGTACCTATAGAGCCGGTTGACCCTAAAACAGAAACTGTCTTGTTCATTATTATATCTCCTTATTAAAAGTATATGAAAATTTCCTGCTAAAATGCGAAAAGGGACTACCCGTATAATATAACGTTTAGTCTCCTTTCGTGATTTTTATAATATAGAAAATATTACCATAAATGCGTAAAATGTCGGCAATACGAATAATACGCTGTCGAATCTGTCCATAAGACCGCCGTGACCGGGCATAATTTTACCATAGTCTTTAAAGCCTATCTGTCTTTTCACCATTGATGCGGACAAATCGCCTACCGTTCCGATAACTGCACACACTGCTCCCATAATAAACGCAAACAGTGAAGTTTTTAAGTCAAATCCTCCGCCACGTACACAGAAAGCCACAGCGTATACAATACCTGTTGTAAGAATACCGCCTATAAAGCCCTCAATTGTCTTTTTGGGACTGATTTCGGGACAGAGTTTGTGCTTGCCTAATGCAACTCCTGAAAAATATGCTCCCGTGTCGGCAATCCATGCACCGCAAAGTCCCATTATAAGCAGGAAAAGACCATCATTTTCGCTATATTGGTTAATGCGTACCATAGCTGACATAGCCTGCGGTACAAGTACCATTACGGCAAGTACAAAGAATACCTGTTCATATTTTATTTCCTTGTGCTTTTTCAGCCACGTCACGAATATCACAAACGCACATAATAATGTTATTACGAATGATATAAAAAAATTAACTTCACCACAGATAAAACTTCCTGCACTGAAAGGTAACTGAGGACCTGTATAAGTATAATCTGCATAAGTGAAATCGTCACCGGTAGCATGAATAAACGGCATAACTATACCGCAAAATTCCGAAGCTATCAGAACAGGTATGCACTTGTGCATCTTTACGGCTCTTAACAGTTCGTACAGCATTACGACTATTATCAACGCCACCGCTATCGGTAGTACCATTGTATTATGGAAGTACAGCACTACCGCCATTATCACAACGCCGACCGCTCCCGAAATAATTCTTGTAAGCATCATACACCTCCAAAACGTCTGTTTCTGTTCTGAAACTCTATCAACGCTTTGTCAAGTTCTTTCGGGCTGAAATCAGGCCATAAAACGTCTGTGAAATAGTATTCCGCATACGCACACTGCCATATCAGATAGTTGGATAACCGCAGTTCACCGCTTGGACGGATTAACAGGTCAACGTCGGGAAAACCTGCCGTATACAGATTATCGGCTACTGACTGTTCTGTTATATCTTCGGGATTGATTTCGCCGTCTTTTACTTTCTGAGCAAGCATACGTGAAGCGTGGGCAATTTCGTCACGTCCGCCATAGTTTACCGCCATCATTAAATTCATTTCGGTATAATGAGCAGTATCCTGTTCAAGTTTAATCATCTTTTGCTGTAAGTCCTCATCAAATGCCGACTTGTCACCAAGAAAAATCATTCTTGTATTTTCGCTTAGGAAGTTTCTTACATCAACGATATAGTCACGGAAAAGCTCCATGATAGTATTCACTTCGTCGGTCGGTCTCTGCCAGTTTTCAGTAGAGAACGCATAGAATGAAATATTTTTCAGACCAATGTCCTTACAGTAGCGAACTATCTTCTTGAAATTCTTTGCACCCTCACGGTGTCCGAAAGAGCGTGGCAGACCACGTTTCTTAGCCCAGCGACCGTTGCCGTCCATTATAAAACCGACGTGCTGAGGAAGAACAGCCGGCAAAGACTGTTCTTCCTTTTCCTTTTTACCAAATAATGCCATATTTCTCCAATCAGACAGTCATGATTTCTTTTTCCTTTGCGGAAACGGATTTGTCAACTTCTGCACAGAATTTGTCTGTCAAATCCTGTACTTTCTTCTCACAGTCTTTGAGGTCATCTTCAGTTATTTCGGAATTTTTCTTCATTACCTTAAACTTGTCCATTGTGTCACGTCTGATTGAACGGATTGTGACTTTACATTCCTCACCATACTTTTTTATATCCTTACAGAGTTCCTTACGTCTTTCCTCTGTGAGCTGAGGAAATGCAAGACGGATAACATTACCGTCATTGGTGGGATTGATACCGATGTCTGAAGCCTGAATAGCCTTTTCAATAAGTTTGAGTGATGACTTGTCCCAAGGCTGAACAACGAGGATTCTTGCCTCTGCAACTGAAACTGCTGCCATCTGATTTACAGGTGTAGGAGCTCCGTAATAGTCAACAAAAACCTTATCGAGAACAGCAGGGTTTGCACGTCCTGCACGGATTGAGGCAAATTCATTGCCGAGAGCGTTAAGACTCTTGTTCATTTTTTCCTTTGCGAGATTAATCTGTTCTTTCATTGTATATGATTCCTTTCAATTAAAATTATTCTTCTGAAACTATTGTACCCACTTCTTTGCCCATGACAGCGTCATATATATTGTCGGGGCGTGAGAGGTCGAATACAAGCATTTTCATTTTGTTGTCACGGCACATTGTAGCCGCAGTACTGTCCATGACAGCAAGTTCTTCACTGAGAACCTGACTGAAAGTAAGCGTGCTGTATTTTTTAGCGTCATCATATTTGTGGGGGTCTTTGTCATAAACTCCGTCAACAAGAGTTGCTTTGAGAAAAATATCAGCTTCAATTTCAACCGCACGGAGAGAAGCCGCAGTGTCGGTAGAGAAGAACGGATTGCCCGTACCACAGCCGAAAATAACCACCCTTCCCTTATTCAGATGATTCACAGCCTTATTGCGTATATAGGGTTCTGCTACCTGCTGCATGGTGATAGCCGTCTGAACACGTACAACACAACCGAGAGCTTCAAGAGAATCTGCAAGAGCAAGTGCATTCATAGCAGTTGCCAGCATACCGATATGGTCGGCACGGGTTCTGTCCATAGCACCGCTTGAACGTCC
Source organism: Ruminococcus sp. UBA3280 (assembly GCA_002362175.1). Taxonomy (GTDB): domain Bacteria; phylum Bacillota; class Clostridia; order Oscillospirales; family Ruminococcaceae; genus Ruminococcus. The sequence goes on along the minus strand of DETU01000079.1, from coordinate 26,212 downwards.
ACGCCAGAAGTTTCCTCCTCCAACGACAACAGCAACTTCTACACCCTCATCAACACACTTTTTTATACTTTTACATATGTCTGTGATAATGTCAAAGTTCAGACCGTTCTTCTTTTCGCCTGCTAAAGCTTCACCACTTACCTTTAATAATATTCTTTTATATTTTGGTTCCATATTCGCACCTCACGCTTTTCAATACATATATTATCCAAATGATACGTTAATTTTATCACAATTTTTCATTTTTGTCAATACAATCTGTGATAATTCCGTATTCTTTCTGTATACACTTCCCTCTTTGATTTTTTATACTATTAAATATAATAAAA